>CAZETM010000023.1:0-30678 GCA_964514885.1 uncultured Polyangium sp.
ATGCCACGTCCGCCTGCACCGTCCGTTCCAGCGCTCGCTTCGACGCCCGGCACGTTCATTCCAACCGAGCTGCCACGCGCGGGACTCGAGCAACCCGTGCGCGTTCCCGATGTCGCGCCGCCTGCGGTATCATCGCGCCGGCCTGCTTTGGTCATCGTTATGGCATTAGCTGCCGTGGCCATTTTGATGCCGGTTCTTTGGATGGCGCTTCGAACGCCACCGGCGGTGCAAGCTCCGCCCATTCCCGCGGTCGAGCCGCCGCCCATTGCTTCCACAGTTGCGCCGTTGCCGCCCGATGAACCGACGATGGCAGCCACAGCGATCCCCATTGAGGATATTCCCGTCACCGCCGAGCCGCAGGTGGAGGCAAAACGCAAGGTGGACAAACCCGTCGCCAAAGCGACCGCGACGGCAACTGCGCCTGCAGCACCGGCACCCGCGCCTACGCCACCAAAACCACGGCCAAACAGCTTGATAGGACAGGATTGACATGCGCGCTTTGTTGATGTCGGTCGTCATTGCATTGATCTGTGCCAGCTCCGCGGTCGCTCGCGCGGACGACGTCGCTGCTGCCAAAAGTCTTTTCGATCAAGGCGTCGCGAACATGCAGGTCCAGGACTACGCGGCGGGTTGTCCTCGAATTGCCGAAAGCTTACGCCTCGATCGTCGTCCCGGTACGCTTTATACCTTGGCGACGTGTGAATATGAATGGGGCCGCTTGGCCACGGCCGCGGCACGTTATGACGAATTTCTCAGGTTTGTCGAAACATTGCCCGACAAGGAAAAACCAAAACAAGAAGCGCGAGCCGCGGACGCTCGAGAAAAACGTGCGGCCATTGAGATCGATGTGCCCCGATGGACCCTGACGCTCGTGCCCAATGCGCCTCCGAATACGGAAGTCAAACGTAATGGGGAGGTCATTGGCAATGCGATGCTCGGTACCGAAATGCCTGTGGATCCAGGCACGTACGTTTTGACGACCCAGGCGCCGGGAGGCCCCGTGACGGAAAAGAAAGTCGAAATCGTCAAGGCGTCGAAAAACTCGTTTGTCTTGGACGTAGCGCCCGTGCCTGTCCCCATTGCGAAGGAGCCGCCGGTCCCGCAAGTCGTCGTCACGCAGAATCCATCCATGCATCCGCGCCGTGTGGCAGGTTGGGCGCTTTTGGGGACGGGTGGCGTATTGCTTGGTGGCGGGCTGATTGCAGGAGCTTTCGCGATATCGACTAAGGAAACGGTTGACGGCAATTGTGGTGCAGCCGTCGGCGCGCTTGGCACGCCCACGATGTGCAATGCGCAAGGCAAGGCCGCAGGCGAATCGGCTGAGCAGGCGGCGATGTTCGCGAATATCGGCGTCATTGGCGGAGCGGCGGCGCTTGTCGGTGGCATCGTCTTGATGGCGACGGCGCCCAAAAATTCATTACCGACGACGGCGCGTCTGAACGTTACCGTGTGGCCGACGGCAGCCGGCGTCATGGGCGGTGTTGGCGGCACGTGGTGAATGACGAATGCTCTTGGCAGAAGGCGTCTTGTGACGGTATCCTGGGGAAGTTCGCATCAGGGTAGTCTCATGCGCCTCGGAGCCTCGTTTTCGCTGCTTGTTTTTTCCGCCGCATGCGTGACGGGTCCGATTCCTACGTCGGCGCCTCTTCCGAAACCATTGCCCATCGCAGCCGTGCCTGCTCCTTCCGTTTTGCCGATCGCGTCTGTCGCACCGATTATCGTGCCCGAGCCGCCGCCATTACCTCCTCAGCCTATGGCGGAGCCGCCCAAGCCAGATCCTCCGCCGCGATTATATGCGGTCCTGGGGACGAATTCGATATTGCATGCCCCGGACAAACGAACCGGTCGGTATCTCGGATACATTCGCGTCGGCGAATCGGTTATTTTGCGACAAACGCAAACCGTACCGGGGGCGGATTGTGCGGGAGGGTTTTACGCGATAGAACCTCGTGGATATGTCTGCAATGATTCCCACGTCTCGCGTGCTCCGTCATCCGAGGTGCTCGTCGCGACGGCGGCTACGGCGCCGATCGACGGCCCGTTTCCTTATCGTTATGCCGTGTCGAATGGCGCCCCCATGTACAACCGCATTCCGACGAGATCCGAGCAGACGAGACTCGAGCGCGTATTCGGTCCAGCCGGCAAATACGAGCCGCTCTCGCCATTTCTAGCCGCTCACGAAGACTTGGCGGTCGACGAGCCCATTGCTGCGACTGATTCCATGCCACCGTTTCTCCAAGGTGGACAGATGATTCGTCCCACCCGATTCGGTTTGATTCGCCAAAAAATACCACGCGGATCGATGCTTTCGTATACCAAAGCATTCGTCGCCGACGGTCGCACCTATTTGCTCAGCGTCGACTTGACCGTCGTTCCAGCGGATCGCGCTCGTCCATTCAAACCAAGCTCGTTTCACGGCGTGTGGCTCGATGACGAAACGCCTTTGCCTTTGGCCTGGTTTCGTAAAACCCCACGGATGAAATGGCGCAAGCTCGCCTCGGGAGACGTCGAATCGATCGGCGTCACATTTGCCCCCCGATCGTATGCGCGTCTTACCGGACAAACCATTGCTGTTTCGGGCGTCAAATATCTCGAAACGAAAGAGCGAGAAGGCACCGATATCGTTTGGGTAGCGGAGAGCGACGCGACGGTGATTGAACCTCGGGCGGTTTTGCCATTTGGAGTCCGCGAGGGCCAAAAGTGGGTGCATGTCCGCATTACGCAGGGCACGTTTGTCGCGTACGACGGGCTTCGGCCCGTGTATGCCACGCTCATTTCGCCTGGAGCTGGCGGCGTTCCTGTCCAAGGAATCGATCCTGTCAAAGCCAGCACCACGCCCACGGGTACGTATTATGTGACCTTCAAGGATCGAGCGGCCACGATGTCGCCGGAAATGGGAGATAATCGTTCATTTTGGATTGCCGACGTTCCGCACACGCAATACTTCAACGCGCCTTTTGCTTTGCATGCAGCTTATTGGCATGAACGTTTTGGTGAGCCGACCAGCGCTGGGTGCGTGAACTTGTCGCCCATTGATGCGGAAATCATGTTTCGCTGGACCGATCCGCCCGTTCCGCCTGGGTGGCAAGGCGCCGTTGGGGCTGCAGCTCCCGAGAATGGCCCGCGAACGGCGGTCGTCATCTCGCGCTGACGATTGCGTCTTGCGTTCCTCCCGTTCGTGCCCAAGATCCCGTCCCATGCGCACTCCAATTTTACGTAGTAGCTGGGTCACGCCGGCTCTTTGGCTGTTCGGGGGCACCGAAAGTCGGTCGTATGTCGAAACCGAAAGCGATACGCTCCATGTTCGGTTTGGATTTCTTTTCGACGAGCGAATTCCGTTCGAGAACATTGTTTCCATCGAGCGCACGGATTGGCCGCTTCTTTCGGGAATTGGCTGGCGTACAAACTTCGTCGATTCGATCGGCGTGGTCGGATCCTATTCGAACGTCGTGAAGTTGCGCCTGTCACCAAGCATCCGAATGTCGATCTTGTTTCCGGTCAAGGTCGAGTTTCTATATGTCTCCGTCGAGGATCCGGACGCGCTCATCGCCGAGGTTCGCCGTCGAATTGTTGCCCGTGGCACCTGAAATGTCTCGATCGCACAGCAAACTTGCTTTGTAAGAAAACCTCTCTTACTCTCCGGCGTCGTGATGCAGACGTACGCGCTGTTGAATCTCACCGACCTTCGGCTCGGTCTCGAGGACCTGCTTACCGTACGTCGCGGGCCTCTTTTACGCACGCAAGCGGGCAAGGCGCACGAAGACATTCTCGAGCAGCAGCGTGAGGCCATTCTCGCGCTGCCGGCTCCGCTTACGGGCGGTAAAGGATTTGCCGAAGAATTAGCGCTGCGTAATGCAGAAAACGATGGTTTCGGTGCGGGTATCTGGCACATGACCGAGGCGTATTTGCGGGTGCCCGGGGTCGATCCTGAAATCGTCGAGGCGGCTCGCCGAGTGCGGGAAGCATTCCTTCCGGACCCTGAGCGATTGCGTGATGGTTATGTCGAGCAGGCTGCTGCGGCGGCGGTGCGCAAAGACAATCTCGTCTCGGTCGTGGATGACCTCGTGCGGATTCCAGTTGCGGGCGGTAGCTCCCTCTTCGATTGGGCAGCCGGGTTTGTCGGAGCTGGCGAACAGATTGGCAAAATTCTCGCGCAGCGTGCGGAAATCAATTCGACGACGCGCAAGCATGCCATGACCCTGCATGCCGACACGGTGCGTTTATTGAATGAATTGCGTAAAGCGGTCGTGGCGGAAATAGCGCGCACCATGGGCATGCCGCGAGACATCGAGGACGAGATTTTTGGCTATTTCGACGTATTGGAAGTGACGCGTATCGAGGCCAAGCAGAACCAAGCAATGGCGGGTCCTTCCTCCACGCGTGGGCTCACCATGCCGCCGCCGTCGACTCGATTGATTCCCGGGCCTCCGCAGTCCAATCCTGGTTATACGATACCGCCGCCTCGCGAATCCAATTCGGGGCCATCGACCATGCCGCCTCCCGGGTCGACGCGCTCATTTCCTCCTCCGCCACCGATTCCGCCGAATCGCGGACCGCGCGGAATCTAAGAGCGTGTTTATCAGGCGTTGCGAGCGAATCGGGGCTAGGGAAGCCGATACGAAGCGTACTTCAGTACGCTGAGTGAGGCTGACCGAAGCCCCGGTTCGCGCAGCAGCCTGATAAACACGCTCTAACTACGCTCGAACGGCACCGTGCGCAGCATCTCGATACTCACGGGCGCTTCTCCCGGCCGCCGTTCGATTGCCGTCGCAATCCGATGCCGCCCGCCCAGCGTCGTCAATGAAAATTGCCAGCGCTCTGCATTGTCCGGTAATTCCGGCTCGAAGGAAATCCGAATCGCTTCGGGATTCTCCAAATGATACGAAAAGTGGTCGAGCGGAATCGCCAAACCCATTCCTCGAGCTTTGATGTACGCTTCTTTAAGCGTCCAATAATCGAAAAATCGATCCCGCTGCTTGTGTAACGGTTGCTTATTCAACGACCTCGACTCCGATGGCGAAAAGAATCGATCGGCAATCGCCACGGTCTCTCCGTGCCGATGCGTATCTTCCACGTCCACACCTACCTCGCGATCCCGCGCCACCAAACACACGATCAGCCCGCGTGTGTTCGATAGATTGAACCGCAATCGAGGTGCTCCGTGTGGGCCAGCTATTTCTGGACGCCCGTGCTTATTGCGCACGAAAACCCAATCTCGAGGCAATATCGGCGCGTACGCACTGAGCACGCTGCGAATCAGCGCGCGCGTCACCAGATATTCTTTTCGGCCCTCGGGAAATCGATAACGCGCCTGCTGTTTCGCTTCTTCCCGCGACATGACCGTATGGTATGCCGCAAGAAAATACCAATCGTCGATTGCGCTGGGATCGACGTGCCAGAGGTGTGCGACGTTCGGCGGCAGAGAAAGCTGCGTCATTAGCCCTCCGGGTTCGGTAGAATCTGCCGTACGTAATCATTGACCGTTCGGTCCGATCGACGCTCGCGAGGGTATCCAAACGATACGTCCACGAATCGTACGCCATCGACAATGCATGTTCTGCGCACGTGCAAATGCCCGTGTACGACTGTGCTCGCATTGAACCGAGTATGCCAATCCGTCGTTAATCGCGTTCCACACCACGGCAAAAAACGCGGAACTCGAGGCAGCAGCACCACGTCTTGTCGCAATGGAAAATGATTGATCAGCACCTTCGGAATATCGAGCGCCTCGGACAAACGTTTTTCCGTGGAGGCTACCCGCGCATGACACCACGCCGCACGGCTCGGATACGGCTCCGGATCCAGCAATACTTCATCGGCCGCGGCAATTCCCTCCTCGGCGGCCCACGCTACCGCCATTTCAGGCGAAATGTCGTCCGGACGAAATGTGTAATCGTAAAGCAGAAACATCGGCACCAAAAGATGCCGCCCGCCTTCGCCCGACCATTCTACGTAGGGATCTTCGGGCGTGAGTACTCCAACGCTTCGACAATACTCCACATACATTCGATAACGCGCTTCGCCTCGTGGCTCGTTCGCTTTGGCTCCCGGATCCACCCATAATTCGTGATTCCCCGGCACCCAAATCAGCTTTGCAAACTTTGGCCCCAACGTATCGACCACGTATTTCACGTGGTCCAGCGTTTCGCCGAGATCGCCTCCGACGATCAGCCAGTCTTCGGGATGTGGCGTAATCGCCGTTATCTCTCGACGATTGTCAGGGTAACCCACGTGAAGATCGCTGATGGCGAATAGTTTCATTGAAACACCGGGGAGTGGAGAGGAGAAATGCGAAATCTATCGCCGAAGCTTCTTGGCCATTTGCTCGCCTAATTCGACCGAGCGATTCGTCGCCGCTTCCACGGCGTTGATCAGTGTTGTGCGCAGCCCGCCGGATTCGAGCGTATGCAGACCCGCAATCGCCGTCCCTCCAGGGCTCGTCACCATGTCTTTCAGCCGGCCCGGATGTTCGCCCGTTTCGAGCTGCAGTTTGGCCGCGCCGTAAACCGTTTGAGCTGCAAGTAATAGCGCCGTGTCGCGGCTCAAGCCGACCTTCACTCCACCATCCGCAAGCGCCTCGATGATCACCATGATGTACGCCGGTCCGCTCCCGCTCAAACCCGTCACCGCATCGAGCAGCGACTCGTCGAGTACCACGCAACGTCCCACGGCCTCGAACATTGCCTGCGCGACCGCGACATCTTCTTGCGTTGCGTGCGTGCCCGCGGCGATCGCCGTTGCTCCCGCCAGCGCGATCGCAGCGGTATTCGGCATCGACCGGATGACGCGAGCCCGTTCGGGCAGCCGCGCTTCGAGCGCTTCGATCGGCACGCCCGCGGCCACCGAAATCACCAAGTCTCCTTCATTCAGACCCGTCGAAATCGCCCCGAGCACTCGGTCGACGATCTGCGGTTTGACCGCGAGCACGATCACGTCTGCCCAGCCAACGAGCGCTTCGTTGTCCGTGGTTGTTTCGATTTTGTACGTTCGCGCGAGCCCATCCAGCGTCGCCTGCTTGACGTCGCTCGCTCGGATTTGATCCGTCGTGACCGTCGCCGAATGCAGCAGTCCGCGGATCAGCGCGCCCGCCATGCTGCCTCCGCCCACGAACCCGATTCGTCGTCCTTCGATGCCTTTGCTTTGGCTTGTCATAGGTCCTTTTGTCGCGCTGCACCGTATCAGACACGTGTGGATCGGGACAGGGCTCGGAACGTCTGCTTTCCTGGGAACATCGGCCTGACCCCTTGCGTTTCGACAGGTGGTGGATCATCCGTTCGTACGCACCGAACGACGCAACGAACACGCTCTGCTACTTCAGATCCACCCATCGGAATAAACTGGCGTCTCCGTGGTTTGCGTGTTCGGTCGTCTGCAAGACCTCCGATGAAATAGGGGAACGTTGATGATGCCCACGAGTTTGTCCCAGCGTACGAAGCCTGTCGTTTCTGGAGTCATCCTTTCCACGATGCTGGCGGCCGCTGCGCTTGGGCTCGCCGGTTGTGGGCACGAAGCCCGCGCGACGTCGCTCACCGAGGCGCGTGATTCCGTAGCCGCTGTTGCGACCACGCCACCGGCAAACAATCCGAGCCCTCGAGGTGTGGCACCCGTCCCAGCGACCTTCGATGTCGCCGATCTTGCCGAACGCGTCAAACCCGTCGTCGTCAACATCACCACGATGCATACGGTCGCGGCGGGTTCCAGATCGACAAACCCATTCGATTTTTTCTTCGGTCCGCAGGGTCGCTCGCCCGAGCGTCCGATGGCTCGTTCTGCGCTCGGGACTGGCTTCATCATCTCTTCGGACGGGTATGTCGTGACCAACGCGCACGTCGTCGAGGGGGCGGACAAAGTGAAGGTCCGTCTGGTCGACGAGCGCGAGTTCGATGCGGACATCGTTGGTCGAGATGCGAAGCTGGATCTAGCGTTGCTCAAGCTCAAGAAAGTCGACGGTGCTTTGCCCACCGCGACGCTTGGATCCAGCGAGGCGCTACGCGTGGGCGAGCACGTGCTTGCCGTCGGCAATCCCTTTGGCCTCGGTCATACGGTCACGTTGGGAATCGTCAGCGCCAAAGCCCGATCGATCGATCTGGGCGTATACGACAACTTCATTCAAACCGACGCCAGCATCAATCCGGGCAATAGCGGCGGCCCGCTCTTCAACTGGAAGGGCGACGTGATTGGCATCAACACGGCCATTCGAGCGGGTGCAAATGGCATCGGGTTCGCCATTCCCGTCGACACCCTCAACGATGTTTTACCTCAGTTGCGTGACAAAGGTCGAGTCGAGCGTGGCAAGTTGAGTTTGGTTTTCCAACCCCTCTCGGCGGATCTGGCCAAAGCGCTCGGTTTGTCCTCGCCCAAAGGCGCGCTGGTGGCCGACGTGTTGCCCGGCGGCGCTGCCGATCGAGCCGGGATCAAGCAGGCCGACACGATTACGGCGGTCAACGGCACGCCTATCGTTCACGCCGAGGAACTTCGTAGAAACATCGCTCGATACACGCCTGGCGCCAAGATCAAGGTCACGCTGGTTCGTGCGGGCAAACCCATGGACGTCACGGCAGCTCTCGACAAACTCGACGACGATGATGCACCGCCGCCCACCCCCAAGCCCAATCCTGGTCCCGCCTCCAACTCGGACAAACTCGGGATCGAAATGTCCGACTTGCCCGGAGGTGGCGTACGCGTCGAACGCGTGCTCGATTCGGAAAGCGAGATCGAGCGAGGGGACGTCATCACGGAAGTAGGAGGCACACCGGTTTCGGATGTTCGCTCCGTTGAAATGGCGATGGCCAAGCAAACACCTGGCTCGGTGGTGGTCGTGAAGGTCAAGCGCGGCAGGATTACGCATTTCGCTGCTGTGACTGTGCCTTCCAGGTGACTTGACATCGCGCGGCTTGCGCGGTCCTTTGGGCCATGCACGCCGCGCTTATCCGCCTCGCTAAGACTCCTCGCGTCTACACGCAGGACGACTTCGCTTCTGGCGAAGAAGTCCGTCACGTCCTCGAACGTTATGGCAATCGTGAAGCGCTCGATGCACGTGGCATCGAGTGGACTGCCGATCAAACGGGTTTGTCCGGGGAATTGCCCGTCAGTGACGACCCCGTGCTTGAAGCCATTGCTGCGCGTATCGAGCAGACCCTCGGATTTCGTTGCACGCTCGTAGATCGCACGTTTCGATTTCGTCGATACGCCACGGGTGACTCGCATCCTCCGCACCTCGATCGATACGAGATTGCCGAAGCGCACCTCGTCGCCACTGCCATCGTGTACCTCACCGATACGGTCGAAGGTGGCGAGACGTCGTTCCCGCAGGCTAAACCCGAGCCCATTACGATTGCGTCGAAAGCCGGTCGACTGGCGATCTGGTTCAACCACGAACCAAACTGCGAAGTCGATCGCTCGTCGGTTCACGAGTCCCTCGAACTCAAGGCAGGGGAGAAGGCGAACATTGCGTACTTCGTCTATGCGCGTCTCGAAAACGCGAATGTGAACCTCGTCGCGCGGGAACCAGGCCCGGACAAACTCGTACGAACGCGTAACAAATTCGTCTGTGTCGATGACGGCGTTCCCGAGGCTACGCGGCGTGTCCTTCACGAGGCGTGTGAAGCCCGCGGCGTAGCGTTCGAAGTGATCGACGCGGCTACGTTCGACTTCACGAAGGCTCGTCCTCTCGAACCTGGCACGATGCTCTTTCGTCCAGCCATCTCGATGCTGGCCATGCGTGTCGAGCAAGCCTTGTTCGGTCCAGGCGTCGCCACGTTTTACACGGGAGCGGACGGCGTTTATCGATCCGTGGGACCTGACTTGATCATGTTCGAGCGTGCTGGGATTCCGGTTCCGCGATGGGTTTGGGGTGCCACGACCGATCGAGTCTTGCTTCGCAAGTACGTCGAGTTTCTGGGTGGCTTGCCGATCGTGATGAAGTTTCCGAATACCTCCGGAGGTGTCGGCGTGCTCCGTATCGACACGCTACCTGGGCTTTTCTCCACGATGGACCACGAGCGGGCGTCTGGGCGTATGCCCGTGCTCCAGGCGTATGTTCCTGGTGCTGTTCATTGGCGCGTCATCGTCGTCGGAGATCGCGTCGTCGGGTTTTACCGAAATCGTACGGAGCCGGATGATTTTCGTACGTATCCGTCAGATGATCCGGACGACTATCGCCTTGCTCCGTCGCCCGAGATCCAGGCCAGCGCCATTCGAGCGACGGCTGCGCTCGACGTCGAGTTTGCCGGGGTCGACGTGCTCGACGATCCGCGCGGCGGGCATTACGTCATCGAAGCGAATTTTCCGTGTTACTTCGCGCGTGCTCGTCTCGTCGGAGGGCACGACGTGGGTGGGGCGATGGTCGATTGCCTAGCCCGTAAAGCCGACTTTTTGGCTAGCCCGTAAAGCCGACTTTTCCCCTCTCCACATGTGGCTAGCCCGTAAAGCCGACTTTTCCCCTCTCCACATGTGGAGAGCCCGTAAGCCGTCTTTTCCCCTCTCCACATGTGGAGAGGGGCTAGGGGTGAGGCTGGGACAAACTCACGCACGCTTGTCGTTTTGCTCGTTCTTGCGCGAGGTGTCGGTCGCAGCCTTCTTGTCGTTCTGCTCGTTCTTGCGCAGATCTGCTTCCGTTTGATCGTTCGTCTTGTCGGATTGCTCAGCCATGGTTTTTCTCCGTCGTTGTAGGGCTTCGAGACGAGCGCGAGCATACGCTGGCCTGTCGGGAAATTCATCGGACTCGGGATGCGCGTACTTGCTACCCCCTTGCCAAATGAACTCCTGACCGCGATCCTCCTGAGCAAATGTCACGTTCTATTCGCAAGATCGCCGTCAACACGGGCGGTGGGGATGCTCCTGGGCTCAACGCCGTTCTGCGCTCCATCGCGCTCAGTGCAGCCGAGCGAGGCATCGAGGTTTGGGGCATCAAGCACGGTTACCGCGGCCTGCTCGAGGACCCTCGATGCGGTTTCATGCGGCTCGATCGTGAGGCTGTCCGCGGCATCATGCATGTCGGCGGAACCATCCTCGGCACCGCAAATCGTGGCGATCCCTTTCATTACCCCGTGATGAAGGATGGCCAGCTCGTCCCGGAAGATCGCGCCGACGAACTCATCGCTCGCTTCAAAGAGGAAGGTTTCGACGCGCTCATTGCCATTGGCGGCGACGGCTCGTTACGCATTGCCAACGCCCTTGCTCAGCGCGGTTTACCCTTGATCATCGGCGTGCCCAAGACCATCGACAACGACGTCTACGGCACCGAGGTCACGTTTGGATTCGATACTGCCGTATCGATCGCGACCGAAGCCATCGATCGTCTGCACACGACAACCGAAGCACACGAGCGCGTCATGGTCGTCGAGCTCATGGGACGGCATGCCGGATGGATTGCGCTTCGTGCTGGGATTGCAGGTGGAGCGGACGTCATCCTGATCCCTGAGATCCCGTTTTCGTACGAGCCCATCGTCGAAAAAATTCATGAGCGTGAAGCGCGTGGTCGCAGGTTTTCGATCGTCGTCGTCGCGGAAGGAGCAACCATGCGCGACGGTGATCTCACGGTGAAAGACGAAGGCGATGCGTTTCGCCGGGTGGCCGTGCTCGGCGGAATTGCTGAGCGTGTCGCCAAAGAGCTTGGTGCACGAACGGGCAAAGAAACTCGGTCCATCGTGCTTGGTCACTTGCAACGAGGTGGTGGTCCGACGACGTACGATCGGTTGCTCGCGCTTCGTTATGGAGCCGCTGCCGTGAGGTATCTCGTCGAGGGGTGCAACAGTGGAATGGTTGCGCTCGTCAATCATCGCATCGAGCTTGTGCCGCTCGAGGAAGTCGCTGGGCGTACGAAGACCGTCGATCTCGCAGGCGATACCGTGACCACTGCGCGTGACATGGGAATTTGTTTCGGCGATGAACCATCGGGTCGGTTCTCCGTGCCACCCTCGGCTGAACCGGAGTGCTGAGAAAGGCCACCTGAACGACGTGCGCGTTACAGTGCGTTTCGATCGTCCAGGACGCTGCCGAATTTGATCAATTCCCAAGCCGGATCGCATATCGTTTCGCGCACCCGAACTGGCCGTAACATGACCAAAATTCTCGTCTTCGAGAGCGAGCCTGCATTTGCCTGGGAGCTGCGTAACGAGCTCGGGCGCCTTGGTTGCACGGTGCAAATCGTGGACGACGGCAACGCTGGGCTGCGAGCGGCAGCGAGCGACAAACCCGACCTGATCTTACTGTCCATCGAGTTGCCTCGGATGAACGGGTTTTCCGTGTGCAACAAGCTGAAGAAAGATCCTCAGCTCAAGGACGTTCCGCTCCTCATCATGTCGAGTGAATCGAGCGACGAAACGTTCGAACAGCATCGAAAGCTAAAAACGCGCGCCGAAGTTTACGTGCGTAAGCCCATCGCTTTCGGCGAGTTGGTCACCCACATCCGCCAGTTGATCCCCATCGAATCGGCGATCGAGCCCGAAACCATTCTCATCGACGATCCTCTCGTGTTCGATGACGAGATCGACGATTTGGCAGCGCAGTCTGCCGAGCCAGCGCCGCCGCAACCTCGTCGGCCAGGCGAGCCGGATAGTGAGATCGATGATTTCTTGGGCGGCGCATTCGATCGACTTATCGCTGACGAAGACACCAAGGCCCCGGAGCCTGCTGCAAAGCCCCAGCCGCCTAGTTTGCGGCCGGATCCGCCCACGATTCCCGCTCCGCCTCCACCTGGGCCCGCGGTAGCGCCGCCGGTCATCCTCGCGCCTTTGCCTCTCCCGCCACCACCGCCTCCGATGCGTCCCGCATCCGTGCCTCCGCCGCCTCGGCGCGCGACTCCATCGGTCACTCCACCGCCACCGCCTCGTCCCAACATCTCCACGGCCCCGGTGACGGCGCGTTCGGTCCCGCCGTCGCCCATCCCGTCTGCTGTCGACGCTGCGACCATCGAGCAACTCCGGATCGAACTCGCTCGGAACAAAGAAGAAATCGCGCGCCTGCAGATGGCTCTCGATGCTTCACGTTCGAACGTTCAGCTTCTCGAATCGCACGAAGACGACGACGAGGTCGTTCGTCTCAAGCATGACGTCGAGGAGCTCAAGTCGAAGCTCGCCATCTCCAACGCTGGTGGCTCTGGTGCAACGGCGCGAAGTGGATCGAGTCGCGAGTTTCTCGATCTGCGCGAGACGCTCAACAAGAAAGACAAGGAGATCTTGTCTTTGCGTGATCAGCTCACGCTCAAGGACAAGGAGCTTCTCGAACTGCGTGATTCGACCTTGGTGCTAGAGCGCGACAAGGCGGATCAGGCGGATCGATTGAACGATCTCGAACGAACGAGTGAAGAGATCTCGTCCAAGCTCGAGAAGCTCAAGGAAGAGCGTTACGTCATTGGTTTGCGAGCGGAGAACTTCGAGGGCATGGCCGCGAAGCTCGAAGCCAAGCTTGTGGCGTACGAAGCCGAGGTGGCTGCACGATTCGCGACGAACGAAGCGGATGCTGCGGCGCGAGTGGCTGCGATCGAAGCGGATGCAGCATCGAGGCATGCAACGCTCGAAGCTGATCTCGCAGCGCGCGCGGCGGCGCACGATGACCAGCTCGCGGACGAGAGACGTGCGAAGGAAGCGGCTCTGCTTGCCGCTGAACACGCGCATCGAGTGGCGAAGGAAGCCGAGGCGCGGATCGCTGCTGAAGCTGCCAGGTACGAATCAGAGATCGAGCGGTTGCGAGCTGATCACGGGGCTCAGGTCGAATCGATCGCAGCCAAACATGCGGACGAGGTTCGCGCTCTCCAGGATTCTTCTGCTCGAGAAGTCGATGCGGCTCACGAGACGGAAATCGCGAAGCTTCGCGAGGAGTATGCGGCGGAGCTTCAGCAATTGAAGGCGTCTCATGCTGTCGAGTTCGAGGCAGTTCGTGCGGACAACCAGCGTGCCATCGATGCGCTTCGAACTGAGCACACGACAGCGCTCGACGATTCGACGCGTTCGGCCGATGAGCGTTTGGCAGCGCGTGAGCGTGAGTTTGCCGAGGAGTGGGTACGCGGAGCTGCAGACCTCGAAGCGATGCAGCACGACGCGCTCGAGAAGGCGGAGCGGGTAGCGGCCGAGCGGGTTCGTATCGAGCTGGTGGAGTTTTACGAAACGAAGGCACGTCAGCTCGAAGGCCTGCATGCAACGGAACTCGAAAAGTTCCGCGGTGAACGAGACCGAGCGATTGCCGAGCTCGAAGCGTCTTCGCGCTCAGCGGTCCAGGAACTCGATCGCTACGTCATTGGACTGGGTGCAGATCTCCAAGACACGCGCCAGAAGCTTGAAGAGACCAAGCAGCAGCACGACGCGTTGAAGAGTGAGACGGTGTCGCTGAAGAGCGAGCTGTCGTCTCAGCGAGCGCACGTGGAGCGGCTCGATACGGAGCTTCGGACGGCGAAGGCAGATATGCAAACGCTGGCGGCCGAGAAAGAACGTTTTGCGGCCGAAGCAATTGGCAATGCATCACGTGTTGCGCGCATGCGTGCACGGTGGGAGCGAGACCTGCAGTCGCTCGGGCATGCACGCGACGCGCTCACGCAAGCAGCGCTTCGACTTCGCGAGATCGAAGATCGTCCGCTCGACGAAGAGTGATCGTTTCTCTGTGCGGGTCTCAGATCACATGAGCCCGAAACGCTTCGGGCAACAGTGTCGCAAGCGATGTCATGCGTGACGCCGACGCATCGTCGGTGCTCAAACGAATTGGCAGGTCGAGCGCAAATTCCGCGAGGGTTTGTCGACACATACCGCACGGTGCGCCGAGTGCAGGGCTCTCGACTCCGGGGCCTAGTCGCGACGTTCCTGGCGTGACGATCGCAACCGCGATCGGGGTGCGTTCACCTGCTGCGATCATTTGCACGATGGCGGAACGCTCGGCACAGATCGACAGCCCATACGAGGCATTTTCGACGTTGCATCCGACGAACACGCGGCCCGAGTTGGTGAGAATGGCGGCGCCCACGAAGTACGCCGAGTACGGGGCGTGAGCTCGAGAGCGGACTTCACGCGCGGCCTTGTCGAGCGCGTCCCAATCAATGTTCGAAGGCATGCGGTTGTCGTTCAAGCGGCTCCTCCACGCCAGCTTCCGCCACCTGAAATCGCTTTGCCAACTTCCACGATCCATGCGGACAACACCGCTCGCAATCGATCTTGAACTTGTCGCGCAGTGGCTTCGACTTCTGCGTGATCGAGCGGTGTGGGGCTCAGGCCCGCGGCAAGGTTCGTGATCACCGAGATCGCTCCGCATCGAACGCCCATGTGTCGCAGTGCGATCACTTCGTGCACCGTGCTCATCCCTACGGCGTCTGCACCGAGCGTGCGCAACATGGCGATTTCAGCGGGCGTTTCGTACGACGGACCCAGCAGACCTGCGTAAACACCTTCGGTCAACGACACTCCCGTTTTGCTTGCTGCATCTCGAGCGAGCGCGGCAAGGCGTCGGTCGTACGCGTGCGTCATGTCGGGAAAGCGCGGTCCAAGTGCGTTGTCGTTGGGACCCATGAGCGGGGTTTGTCCCGTCAGATTCAAGTGATCGCGAAGCAGCATCAGATCACCCTGTTGAGATGTTTGCCTCGTGCCTCCTGCTGCGTTCGTCAGCAGCACGGCGAGGCATCCGAGCCGCGCGAGTAGCCGCACGCCGAACACCGTTCGTTCCGGAGCGTTTCCTTCGTACAGGTGCGCGCGTCCTTGCAGGCACACGACGGGAACGCCGCCCGCGATGCCTAGCCAAAGATTTCCTGCATGTCCCGCGACGGTCGATTGGGGCATGAACGGGATTTCCGCGTAGGGAATCATCACGCGTTCTTCCAACGTTTCGGCCCAGGCACCGAGCCCGGAACCGAGCACCACACCGACCACGGGCGTCAGCGCGCTCTTCGCCCGTACGAACGCTGCTGCTTCATCCAATTGAGAACCGATGCTCATTGGCGGCAGCCTAGTACAGCCCCAAGCGCTGGGTAAACCGCTTGGCTGGATTGGTTTGGCATTTTGCGTGAGCAGATCGGGGTTTGGGGCGAAGAGCTCCGAAGGCGACTCGAAGCCCCAAATGTTCAACCTGTCGCTTGGAACGTGCAGTGCGCAAACGGTCGTGATAGCGTGCGCGCCCTCTGCGAGCTTCCAAGGTGAATCCGATGTCCAGCACGTTCGAAGAGTTTCTCAAGGCCCAGAAGATCGATCCGCGAAGGATCATTCCCGCATCGCACGAACTCGAAAGCCTTCGTCCCGAGGATCGCGCCATTCGCTTGACGAAGCGCCTTGCTCGCAAGAGCGAGGATGCGGCGAAAAAGAAGGTAGAGACGAAGAAGCCGCGAAGTGGCCGTCCGGTCACGGAGCGAGCTTTGGCGGCAGCGATTGCGGGTAAGTTGGTCAGTGGTCCGACCAAGACGCGTCTCGTCAAGGCGATCAACAAAGTGCTCGAGCACAAGAAGCAAGAGCCGACCACGTTGAAGGCCTTGTTCCCCGGCCAAAAGAAAAGCGCGGAGTGATCGCGCTTGGGGTTTGGGGCGAAGAGCGCCGAAGGCGACTCGAAGCCCCAAATGTTCAACTAGGGCCTTGGAAGTGATTCCAAGGCCCATCAGTACTGCGGCTTGTGGCTACAGTTTCCCTAACTTGCCCAAGCCGCGGTATGTAGGTCGGCGTTTGGTCAGCTCGAGCAGATCGGCACCAACGAGAACAACGGTCAATCCCACGGCGATATAAATCATGCCTGCGACGTTCACCTCAGTACCCTCGCATGGCAAAATTTCCTGACCTGGATTTTTTTTCATCCAACCCGTGAATGCTGTACGGGTGACGTGCAACTGATGCCTATGTGCACGCAGTTGTGCGAATTGAAGCGAACGTACCTCGGCTTCGGGTACCCGGCGGCATGGATGTCGTAGACGAACTCGTTCGGCGGTCTCGTGCCGGTGATCGAGCTGCTTTCACGCAGCTCTACCGCGACCACCGGGGGGCCGTTTCGCGTCTCGTTTTCCGGATGACTGGCTATCGCGCCAGCGATGTCGAAGATGTCGTCCAAGAAGTCTTCTTGCAGGCGTATCGAAGCCTCGGAGACTTTCGTGGCCAAGCCAAATTCACGACGTGGCTTCACCGCGTCGCCATGAACGTCATTCTCATGGCGCGCCGTGCACAACGTAACCGTCCGAGCTTGTCGGACGTCCAACTCGACAGCGATCGCGCACCTGACGCGAGGATTCTTCCCGACGAAGACGCTGCCCGCCGTCGTCGAGTCGCAGCATTCCGCGACGTACTCGATAAAATCCCCGACAAAAAGCGCACTGTTTACATCTTGCACGACATCGAAGGTCTGCCACCGACCGAAATCGCCACGATCGTGGAGGCACCTGTACTCACTGTGAGAACAAGACTTTTTTATGCTCGTCGCGAGCTCATCAAGCTGATGCGCCGCGATCCAATTTTGTGTCAAGTCGTCGATGAGATTGCCGCTGACATGCGGCAATCGGAAAATCCGCCTTCCCCGGTCAGTGAGGAGGAATCGTGAGCACGTCCCGATCTGAAGAGCGCGCTCTCGAAGTGATGCGCAAGGAACTCGCTGCCGAACCTGTTCCCGAGATGCAGTGGAACAAGATGGAGCGTGAGCTTCTCGCTCGTCTCGACGAGCCTCCCATGACCTCGCATCCACGTTCTCTCGATGCGCGCATCGATGACGTTCCAGTTCCTTCCGTTCGTCATCTTCCGCAAAGGCGGTTTGCCCGCGCAGGTGCCTTCGTCCTGGCCCTCGCTGCTGGATGGGCGCTCTTCTGGATCTCGCCGCTTCGTCGCGGTGAATCCATCGTCGTTTCTACTGCGTCACCTGGCGGTTTGGTGAGTCCACCGGCACTCGTCGCGCCGGTCGAGGGGCCCGCTCGCGAGATCACCGTCGAAAGCGTCAAGGCGGCGCTTCTCAAGTGTCAAGGCGGGGACAAACCCTTGAAGGGCAAACTCACCATCTCTCTCGAACCGGACGGACAAATCGACACCGTTCGTTCCGAACCGCAGCTCGAGCCCGCCGTGATGCAATGCCTGCTCGCTGCTCTGCGTGCCGGCAAGTTTTCCCCGAACGCCGGGCCGATCACGATCACGTTCTGATCGACAAACCCGTTTGACCCCCAACTACTTCTCGCCGTACGGCGACATCGGCGCGTGACGCAACAGCTCCGTCAGTGTGTGCGTGTCGCGAACTCCCATCAGGCCAAACTGCAGACCCAATCCATCGGGTTGCGTCCAGCGCACCGTCGCGGCGATGCGCATCGGTTGCTTTGCTCCAGGGATGGTCAACTCCACTTGCACCGCGCCGGCGAAGGGGGCGGACGAGTCTGTCTCGACAAACACGCCTCCGATGCTCATGTCCCGCGACATGGCTTCGATGCGCCTTCCATCTCCAACCGCGATGGCGACCGCGATTCGAATCTCTTTGCGGGGGTGCCTGCGTTTCTCGGACACTTTCTCTCCTCGCACCGCGTGTGACCGTTCTACAATACTGTGCAGGAGGCTGTTCTTAGGTGGCAAAAAGCGATCCGAAATCAAGTCAGGCTCGTGAGCCGCGCGGCATCGCCCGGCACCTCGAGGGCTGGCAGCCCGGGTTCCTCGCGGTTCTTCTCGCCGGGAGCATGGCGATCCTTGCTGTTCCTCGCTCCGTCGAGCCCACGGATCTCCCCTTGCCCATGGCCGATGCTCGGCAACTTCGGCAGGTTTCCGAGGCCGATGACGCAGCAGCCCGTTCGGTTTTACAAACCTCTCTGGATGCCGATGTCCGTGCGCTCGGCTCACTTTTGCGTGCTTTTGGAAAAGCCGACGCAGTGCGTGACGACGCCATGCTCGTGCAGCTTCGCTCGCGTATCGTGCCCGCGGTTGCTCGTGCACGAGCGCAGGGGGACGCGCCGCTCGTAGCTTTGCGAGCCTTTCAAATGAAGGCGTTTCTCCGTGAGGTCGCGCGTTTCGTGGCTACTGGCGAAGCATCTGACGAGCTGATCGAGCTGGGCGGGCCTTTCGCCGACGTGCTCGTTCGTAACGCGTGGTGCACAGGCGCGCACCCGTGTGTGATGCGCATGGGTGAACATGCGTTACGCGTGGCGTTCAAACGACGCTGGAACGAAATCAGTGGCCTTTCGGGTGGCCCTTTCGATCTCTCCCTCGATGAGCAGCGCGCGTTTTACCAGTTCCTTTTGCAGCACCCACCCGACCGCAACCAACGCTCGAAATCAGACGAGATTGAGCTTGCTTATTTGCTCAAGAAGGTTGACGAGCTGCATGCGCTCGACGCGTCGTACCCACGAAACCTTGCACGCGGCATCCTTCAGTTTCGTAAAGGCGATTTTCGACGCTCGGCCGAGCACTTCTCGGCGCATCTCGAAGCTGCTCCCGAGGGTCCGTGGACGATCCGAACGCAGAATCATTTGCGCGCTGCGCTCGAACGCTCGGTCCAATAAACACGTTGACGCTTTCCTCGTCCCCCACTTGCGGGACGCACCTGCTCGCCGATTGGTGGACCGCGGCCATCGAGACTGGCAAGACGCCCCGCTAGCCCACATTGTCGTTACGGCCATCAAGGCATTTGAAGCGGCAGAGCCCACACTTTGCGTGTCGCAGTTTCGCGTAGCGATCTCGCGTCGATTCTGAAAAAGTATCACCCGAAAGTCCTTCACCCGACTCTCGCCATTCGAGCCTTCGCTTCGGCTTCGCAGCCGTTGACACTCACGAAGCTCGAAGTGAGATCGGATCCGTCAAGTGCCAGACCGGAGTTTTTCAAGCATGGGCATCATCACTCGCCATGTGTTCATGAACGCGAACGACATCCGCATCCACGTCACCGATGCGGGGCATGGGTTCCCGATCCTTCTCCTGCATGGCTTTCCTGAGCTTTGGTACTCGTGGCGCCGTCAAATCGACGCACTTGCTGAAGCAGGGTTTCGCGTCGTTGCTCCGGACCTGCGCGGATACGGCGGCACGGATGCTCCGGAAGAGGTCGACTCGTACACGATGAACGTCGTGTGCGAAGACCTTCTCGGCATCTGTGACGAGCTGGGATTCGACAAAGCTGCCGTTGTTGGACACGACATCGGAGGCGCTGTTGCATGGCAATTCGCCCTTCGACATCCCGAGCGAACCGAGCGCGTCGTCAGTCTCAACACGCCGTTCCTCGAGCCGCCCAAGTTGCCTCCGACCGTCGCGCTTCGCGACCAGTTTGGACTGACAGACTCGACGTTTTACGTGCGTCACTTCCAGAAGCCGGGCGTCGAAGCCGAGCTCGAATCCGACGTACGCGCGACGTTCCAGAAGATCATGCGCACCGTACGTTACGCCGATGATCTGTGGACTTTTGCCACCGTCGGTGGTGATGGCAGCTCGCTGTTGGGCAAGATCGGCATGGGCGAAGCGTTGCTCAACAAGGTCGACATCGAGACGTATATCCGCACGTTCAAGCGCACGGGTTTCAAAGGCGCGCTCAATTGGTTCCGCGCGATGGATCAGTCGTGGGAAGAAGAGCGTGAGTTGCCTTCGCACGACATCGACGTGCCCGCGATGCTCATCGTCGCTGACCAGGACAAACTCAACCCGCCCGAGTTGGCCGAGAGCACGAAGGCCCTCGTCAAGAACCTCCGCATCGAGCATCTCGATTGTGGACACTGGACGCAGCAGGAGAAGCCCGCCGAGGTCACCAAGCTGTTGATCGACTTCCTTGGTGATCTGCGTTCGTCTTCGTCGCCGGCGTGATCTCGGTTCGTCGATGGTTTTGTAAGACAAACGGTTCGTCTCGGAAAACCTTACGTGGTGTTCCAGGACGAACCGTTCGTATTTGGTAGTGCTGACGAAATGTTCAGCCCGGCATGCCGGGCTCGAACAGCGAAATTACGGCTCCCCACGGGTCGGCGATGATCGCCATTTTCCCCACGTTGGGAACATTGATCTCGGGCACGAGCACTTTGGCACCGAGTAATTCGGCTTTGGCGCGGGCGTTGGTCAGTTCGGCAATGACGACATGGGTCGTCCAATTTGCCGGCGTGCCGGGAGCCGGTGCATCCGTGTCAGCTACGGTTTGTCCGTCGCTGGCTGCGAAAAACAAACCGGGCGCGTCACCGAACTTTCCACGTGTCCAGCCGACAACGGCTCCGTAGAACGCCAGGGCTTGCTCGCCATGGGACGTCGCCAGCGAGTCCCAACAGAATTCGCCCATGTTCGGCATTCCTTCGGACGCCCCGTCGCCTTTGTTGTCATGAAAAACGATGAAGGCTGCGCCTTCGGGATCCATCACATTTGCCAGCCGACCGATGTTTGGAATGTCAAACGGGCCGAACGTTACTTTGCCGCCATTTTCGACGGCTGTTTTTGCGGCCTGATCGACGTCGGGCACCGAGATGTACCCGCTCCAAAACGGCGGAAAACCGCAATCCGCGCCTACTTCCACAATACCGCCCAGCTCTCGCCCACCGGCGCTGAGCACGCGATAGATACCGTTCGCTCCCGGCGAGTGTTTGAACGTCCAGCCGAACAGTTCCGTGTAAAACTTCTCTGCGCCGGCGGCATCGGTTGTCATCAGCTCGTGCCAGACAAAATGCCCGTGTCGATACGTATTTCTAGTCATTGCGTACTCCGAGGAAATGCGGATGGCGAACGGCCCCCGCGACTCATCACCGGAGCGCACCTTAGCGGAAATGGTTTTGCGGGGTCAATGGTGTTGTTGGCTGTGATCTCGGCGGTTCGTCTCAGAAAACCGTACGCCGTGTTCCAGGACGAACCGTACGAGCTTTGTGGAGCTGACGAACGAGCTTTCGATTACTGTTCTGCCGCGACCCACGTCGCTACGTTGGCTTGGAATGCGCCAAACGCAGCTACATTGCCGTCGAACTTGAACGGGTGGGCGGCATTCCCCGACGGATCGCTGTTTACGAAGATCTGACTCTTGAGTGGATCGGCTGGATTGATTCGATTGCGGACTTGTCCGCAGGCCAATGCCGGATCGTTCAATAGCGACGTCAAGTCCATGGCGGCCTGGGCTTGTTCTTCGGTACCGTCGTGGCATGCGAAACACGTGGCGAGCGGCCCGGCTGCATTGGCCTGAAATGCCGGAACGTCCTTGCAGCCGCTAATTGGAATGCCCATTGGGTTGATTGCTTCGATCTTTTCGAAGGCAAAGCTCATTTTTGCATCCGTCGACCAATTCAACAAAAACACCGTGCCGGGGCCCAGGGGGCCGGATTTGCCAGCTTCGAACGTTTGATCCAAGTTTGAAAAACTATCCACCAAGTCCGGCTCGGCTGGCTTGCCCAACGGATGCACGATGAACAATGGATGTACCACATGAATCCCCATATCCAGTGTCGGGTGCAGTTCGATCTCGGACAATTCTAAGCTGGTGCCGACCAATCCAGCGCGAAATGTCAGCGCGACGCCTTTGAACAAAGGTCCAAGACCATCCAAATAAACCGCATTGAATCCCATGATGGGCACGATCGGGTCGATGCTCGTGCCTGCGTTCGGTGGTGCTTCGGTAAAATTCGACGCTTCGGCCGCAAGCCATTCCTTCACTCGAGGCAAGAGCGTGTTCTGCAGATCAGGCGCGTCCAAATTTTTGCCGCTATGACCTTTCGCGTTCATCGAATAAGTCAACAATATGCTCTGCGCGGTATCTTTCGTGACAATGCCAGGCCAACTGACGAACGATCGATACCAATCCGGCCCAATGAGAAAGGGCGTATTCGCCGAGCCTCCAATCTGATGACATTTGGAACAGGCGTCGAGCAACTCGGGCTCCAATGCATCCCAATGCTCACGGGCCGTCTTCACCACCGGTGCCCCGCCCGAGCCCGCATCACCACCGACTCCCCCATTGAGCAGCCGGGTTGGATCATCCGTATTACAAGCCGACAGCGCACCAGCAACCATCGCGCATACAGCTCCTACCAACCATACTGTGCTCAATTTCATGGGGGCACCTTCGTTGTGTTTCGAGGTTGTCGGTTTTCCCGTAATGCGCAATAGCGAATTTTGCCCGCGCACCAGAGGGAGTTGGAGCGTTCTTTTACCCTACCAAACCAGGCAGCGCACCCGACGCGCTGTCTCCAAAGCTCGAGAGCCCGTCACCCATCGCATTCGCAATCGACACGAGCAGCTTTCCGTGCCGTTCGTAACCGTATTGCAGCAGCCTTCCCGTCGAAATCGCTCCGCCTGCGCGTCCGGCAACGATGAACGGCATATCGTCATGCATATGCGTATTGCCGTCACAAACCTCCGAGCAGAGCACGACGATGCTGTTATCGAGCATCGTGGCGCCATCTTCGGGCCGTTTCTTCAGCTCGTCCAGCAAATACGCGAATTGCGACACCCACCAAGTTCGTTGCAACGCGAATGCTTTGAACTCGCCCTTGTTGTAATCGTGCGCGGCGCCGTAATGGGACGCTTGATGGCTGCGCATGTCGAAGTTTGGCGTATACATCTCCGTCCCTGGAAAACGGCTCATGATCAGCTCGCTCGTATGCACCGAGCCTTGGATGACGCCCACTTTGGTGAGGCCACAAGCCATGGCCAAAACCATCAAATCGATTTGCGACTTCAGGATCGACGGGAACTTGTCGTCCTTGTACAATTCGCCATCGGTAAAGCCGGTGGTATCGACGCTTGGGCTATCGCAACTGGCGACGGGAATGACGCCGCCGGCTTTGATGCGTGTTTCCACTTCGCGCAGTGCCTCGAGGTGCAGATCGAGCTTCGATTTTTCGATTTGGCCGAGCTGCGCACGAAGTGTTTCGACGTCATCAATCACATTGTCGATGATCGTGGCTTTCGTCGGGTCGACTTCGGGGGAACCTCCGCCGCCCGCAATCGAGCCGAAAAGCATATCGAACGCTTTGCGCGGATTGTCTTCCGGCGTAATGCTTTGCCCTGCGCTCGGGTAACTGATGTGTTTGTCCCCGGAGGCATTGTTATGATTGGCCATGGCGCCGAGGTACAAATGCCGATACGGGGCATTGGCGCCGACGGTGCGCGCGAGGTATTGGTCGATGGATTCGTTGTATCCACCATCGGCCGCAGTGAGCAGTTTTTTCGCGCCACCCGGATGGCTACCTTGGTCCGTAGGACCCAAGCTGAGCCCCCGGAAAAAGACGCAATCGCTTTTGAACGGCAAAAGTGGAGCGAGCACCGAGGGCAATTCGAAGCTCGTCTCCGAGCCCGTCGGATGCCATTTGGACGGGTCGCCATTTTGGCTGGGACCGGGCACGCCGTCTGGAAAGTAGAAGAAAATGACCCGCTTGGCCACGCCTGCAGCGCGGGTGTTTCCTGGGCGTAGGAGATTCAAAAAGGGCAGGGCCACGGCTGCGGCTCCCATTCCCTTGATGAGGCGACGACGGTTGATGGTATGGCGTTGCATCGGCTGCTCCCTACTTCCTAATCCTGAAACCGTCGGAGGCCAAAACGTTCACGACGAGTTCGCGCATGTCCCAATCGCTCGCCTCGAACGCCTTTTCAATCGTACGCAGCGCGCACAGGTCACCCACCGATTCGGTTCTCCCCGTGGCGAACCGGTGCACTTGCGTGGCATAACAAGCTTTCGCGCTGCGGCTTTCCGCCACGATCGACGCAAGCTCGGGAAGCGATGCATAAAGCGCATCCGTGCCCGATCCAAGACCATTGACGTCGTTCATGTTGCCCGAAGCATCGATGGGTTTGCCGCTCTCCGTTTCCCGGTACTTGCCAATCGCATCGAAACGCTCGAAGCCGAAGCCGACGTCGTCGATGTATTGATGGCACGAAAAACAAGCCGGATCCGCGGTGTGTTGTGCGAATCGCTCGCGCGTCGTGGCATTCGGATCGATATCCGGAACGCCACCTGCATTTGCCGGGGGCGCGCCGAATTCGTGACAGAGCAGCGTTTCTCGGACGAACAGGCCGCGACGAATGGGCGAAGATTGATCCGAATGCGAATAACTTGCCATCACACTGCCATGGCCGAGCAGACCCGCTTTTCGCTCCGCAGGCTGATCGACTTTGGTCATGGTTTGCCCAAGACCACCGGGCAAACCGTAGATGGAGCCAATCGCGTCGTTGGCGAAGGTGTATCCGCCTTGCAGAAGCTCGGGATATTTGCCCGTGCTATCGAACATGACGTGCGAGACGAACCGTTTGGTTTCCTCGGCCAAACCTTGACGTTGCGCGATGCCGTATCCTGGGAATTGAGTCGTGCTCTTATCGGCCGTGAGCACGCGCTCCACACCGAGCCATTGCATGGCGAACGTGCCCATGATTTCCCGGGCGCGAGGATCTGCGAGGAGCCGTCTCGATTCGTCCGCGACGCCGGCCGCATTACCAAGTTTCCCGGACTTCGCAGCTTCGAGCAGCGCGGTATCGGGCATCGTGCCCCAAAGCGAATACGACAAGGCGGAAGCCATTTCGTAAGGTGTCAAAGCAAACGTGCCGTCGCCTTTTGCCGCACCGATCTCGAAACGGTAAAGGAAATACGGCGACGAAAGCATGACTTGCAAGGCAACTCGGACGCCTTCGACGAAGGTCGCTTGTGACGTGACGAGCCCCGCGTATTTGGTGATTTCGGTTGGCGTGAGCGGTCTGCGGAATGCCCGTTCACCGAACGAAGTGACGAACGATTTCGCGCATCCAGCCGCATCGGCATTAAAATCGCAAGGAACGATGCTGCCGATATTTTCGGTGCCCTTTTGCGCGAGCGCTTCGGCTGCTTTCATGTATTGCTCGACGTGGATGCTCGTGACGAGCCCCGCGTCGACGTTATCGTCGTAACCGAAACCTTTGGGACGACTTTCAATCGGAAAATCCTTGGCCCAATCGTACGCTCCCGAGCCTGCGCCTCCGCCTGCGTCACAACCGAGCGTGAGCACCGAGTTGCTCCCGCCAAACCCATCGGGAACTTTGACGGGATTGGCCGGATCGAACAGCCAATTCGACTCGTCCAGGACGAACTTGTATTGGTACGTGCCATTCTGCAGCGTGCGCTTCGTGTAGTACGCGCCCTTCGACGGCAAGTACGTCATGGCGTAACCACCGGCGCCAATGGTGCCGGGCCATGCATTGAATTCGCCGGCGACGTGCACCGAGCCATATTGCTGGTTGGTCGGGAAGACAAACGTATGCAAGCCGCAAGGATCGGCGACGCATGTGCCCCCGACGCACGAAGCTTGCTCGATGTCGCAATCGGCATCCGAGCTGCAGGACGCACCGGACGGTCCTGACAAACTAAATAGATCATTGACCGTGGCGTTGTATTCGCGACGATTGAGTAGACGCAATTTGCGCGGGCCGAACGTCGGTGCATCACAAGCCGATTCGAGGCTCAAAATGAACGCGGCGACGTCCTTGGCGCACTGATCGACGCAGCGCGATGGATCTTGCTTGGGCATCGTGTCGTCAATGAGCTTGACGAGCGTATCGGTATCACGCGTCCAGGGCACGAGCTTCGGGCCCGTGGCGCCTTCACCCAGCTTGCCATGGCATGCGGCGCAAAGCTTTTGATATTGCTCTTCGCCACTCGCGACGTCTCCTGGTAGTGGTTGTTTGCCGTCATTCGCTGCCGGATCGCTACATGCGCTGGCGAGGACGAATGACGAGGCGACGACCGGGAGAAGACTCCAGGCGGCGGTTCTGCGGAAAACTTGGGGCACGGCAACCCTCGTCGGGATAAGGAGATTCGAGGATTTCTCGAATGGCGATAGTGTGGTGTGGGGAGTAGGGGGACGTCAATGCATCAAGTGAACAATTCGTCGATTGTGCCGCTCACCTCACCGAGTTGTTTATCGACTCCGACGGCTTTCATGGCCGTCGCAACGACTTCACACGGGTGACGACCATCCGCCTTGATATGGCGTCCGGGCGTCTTGTGCAGCCCGCCGGCCTTTCCTCCGACGAGCACGACCATATTTTCGGACGAATGCGCTTCGCCCATGGTTCCTTGTTCGGGATCTTGGCCCCAGCCGCCCTCGAATGCAAGCACGAGCGCGGTGTGATCGAGAATGGGCGATCCATCGCTATCTTGCGTATCGCGCAGCCGCTGAATGAGTCGCGCCCAATGTTTAACGTGCCAACCGACACCTTTGGCCAGCTCGATTTGCCCCGTCATCCCGCCACCCATGCTGTAATGGCTGATTTCGTGCAGATCGCTCGATGCCCCGGTGACCGGCTTCATGTTCAAGAAGCATTGGCCATAAGTGAACATGAACGAAGCGACGCGGGACAGGTCGCAGCAGAAGGCCATGTAAATGAGATCGCCCATGATCACGGCGCGTTTTTCTTCCTCGCTATATGCGCCGCCCGCGGCGTAGGCGTCATTGTAAATGCCCGATGCGGGCGCTTCGACGGCATCACCAATCGTCGGGTCGTTGCCAGGGTCGGGGAATTGCGAACACGTCGCGGTGGAGGGAGGGGCAACTTGATCGAGCTTGAGCTCGAGCGCACGAAGCTCGTCGAAATGGCGCTGCATGCGCACTTGGTCGGCTTTGCCCAGCTTTCCAATGAGCGATTGCGCATCGCCGCGCACCAAATCAATGATGCTTTTTTTGCGCGCCAAGAGTTGTTTGATCTTTTCCGCTTCCACCGGATCGGGCGGAGTGAATCCAGTAAACAAAGATTCGTACGCTACCCGCGGGCTCGATATCGGAGGCACGTCTTCGACCAGGCCATTGGTCACTCGCGCCGAAATGGTCCCGCGTGCGCCACCCGTGCCATTGTCACCGCGATAGTATGCGGCCTGGACTCGGTAGGGGAGCACCTTCTTATCGGTGCCGGCATGGAGCAATTCGGCAACGATTTGATCGTTCGTCGCGCCTTGCAAATATTCGTGATTGCCACCCAGCGCCGAGCGTAGACCCGTGGCCAATATGGCTGGAGTGCTCGAATGCCACTGAATGACGCGCTCGCCCGGGCCAGGAGTGGTCGACCAGCCAATGTGCAAGCCTGATACGATGGATACGACGTCGGTCACACCAAAATCGGCAAGCGGCGTTAACCCTACGGACAGATTGTCTTGGAGCGGGCCGACATTGGCGGGCACGACGCTATCGCCACCGCTGAAACCCGTCGAAGTTCCGCCGAATGCGAATACGTAACGATTGGGCGGAGTGGCGGCTGTGGCGGGCTTCGATGCAAAGTATTCGAGGAAGGGGAGGGTCATCACGACGCCGCCCAAACCGCGAAGAAAGACCCGGCGGCCGCGCGCGGCACTGGAATGATGGACCGGAGAATCGGCCGGACGCTTGGCGCTCATTGGGCAGTCTCCTCTCGGCGATAACGAATGGCATCGCTCGTCACGAAATCTTTGATGAATTGATCGAGGCGCAATCCGCCGTCCGCGGATGATTCAGACACGAGTCGCTCGAGCAGGGCAGCGTCTCGATAATCGAGTTCGGTGCGTCCGACAGCGTATCGATAAAGTTGCTCTGCGACGCATTGGTCTACGCCACCGGCCTTCATCATCAAATCGGAAAGTTCAGCGGGACCATTGAAGTTGCCCACGCCGTCGAAAACGCCATTGCCGTCGAGAACGCATTCAGGGCGATTGGGCTCGGTTTCACGATAACGTCCGGCGGCGTCATATCTTTCGAGCCCGAAACCAATGGGATCCATGAGCGTGTGGCAATTCTTGCATCCGGTCTGCGTGGCCATGGAATACCGCTCGCTCTTGCACGCATTCGGATCGGCGGACTCGGGCGGCATGTCGATGTTGACCATCAGGTCCGGCGGTGGTTTGGGAATGACTTGGCAAAATAGCTGCGTGCGCACCAAAAGTCCACGCTGGGTAGGGCTCGTGTCGCCGAATTTCGATACGGCAGACAAGAACGTTCCTTGTGAGAGAATGCCCTTTCTTCCGCTATCGGCATAAGATACCCAACCAGCGTTTGCACCAGGCGATGGAAGTCCGTAATGAGTGGCCAGCTCGGGGGTGACGTAGGTCTCGGTGGACGTGAGCAGATCGGTCCACGGGCGTTTGTCCTCAAAAACCACGCGGGAAATGAGGGCGTTCGTCTCGGAGCGCATGTCGGCAGAAATGCCCGAATTCGTGAGCGTGGAATAACCGAGCCACAATTCGTGGAAACGTCCCATGCGCTCTTTTGCGCGCGGCTCGGCAAACAACTGTTCAGCGGCGGCGGTAATTCCCTCGGGTGTTGCCAGCTTGCCCGATTCCGCAGCATCCAGCAGCCAATCTTCTGGCGTGCTTCCGACGATGAAATACGATAGCCTCGTAGCCACCTCGAAATCATTCAATTTGTTCACGCCGGGGCTGCCAGGAACAGGCGAGCCAATTTCGACGCGGTAAAAAAATTCGGGATGCTGCAGGAATGCTCGCATTGCCGAATCGACCGCCGTGTAGAAATCTCCCGAGACGGTCGCATGATCGAGAAACGTGGCAAACTTATCGATCTCGGACGATACGAGCGGCCGTCGAAAAGCTTTGCGACCAAATGTTTTGATGAACGACCGAAAACAAGCGGCATCGGTCGTGCCCGCCGGTGAGCATCCGACGACTTTGTCGCGCAACGTCGTATCCGCGACCAGCGCTTCGGCAACGTCTCCGGCTAGAAGATCGGCCCCCTGAATCAGCGCCTCGGACGCTTTCTGATACGTGAAGTCATTGTCGAACGGAAGCAGTGGGTCAATCGGCAATGTCTCGCGAACATTGACCGGGACGAATCCCACGAGATACTGGACAGTGGCAGCGTATTCTTGCGCGGTCAATCGACGTAAACCGCTGACCGCAATCTCGCTTTCAACCTGTTCTTCGAGCGGGCTGCCCCCCAATTCGCCAATGATGCCCGTGCATCCGGCGAGCCCCATAAAGCTTGTCATCAACACCGTGAGAAAAGGCCGGTGACCGGATCTTCGTCGTGGCATCATGCACCTCGCGTCAAGCCAGAATTCTTCATCTATCAGGTTTGCGCGTGCAGAGGAAGCGTTTTCTGTGAGCGAAAGCCAAATTCCGGTATGCTGTGACTGGCTCTTTTGTGGTGGTGCGGTAGTAAGGGTGAGGGCAATCCAATGAAAGGCCACTCCATGCGTTCTCGCGCTTTGACGATGATACTCGTCGGCTTCGTTTCTGGTTGCAGTGAAGAAGCACCTGTGCCGGGCAAGGCCGATACCGTGATGACGACCGAGGGGTACGACAAGGGGTGTATGGCCAATACCGATTGCATCTTGGTTTTCACGGGAGACGTGTGTGGATGCGACTGCACTCAAGAAGCGATCAATGCCGGCGAAAGCACTCGATATGCTGCAAGTCAAGAACAAAAGCGAAAGGCGTGCGTCGATATTCTTGCGTGTCAACCGTGTCCGGATACGGAGCAGGCCGTATGCGATCAAGCGATATGTACAGTCGTGACGAAATAATATCGTTCTGGGCCAAGTACTGGAATTGACTTCGACCCAATTCTCGGCATGATGCGTGTCCCATGCGCCGCCCTCATTCCTCTCTTCTTTTGCTCGGTCCGTTTCTGCTTGCTTTGAGCCCCGTGTTTTCTGCCGCGTGCGGAGGTGCGCCGACGACTGGGCCCACAACCTCGCCTGCGTCGTCGGCGAGTGCGGCTCCGTCTGCAAGCGTTTTGGCCATCGTGCCCGCGCCTGTCGAGCCGCCGATGCCTGTGCTGCGCACCGGAATGCTGCAGCCTATCGAGCTTGCGGCAATCATTACGCCGCGCGCAGTCATCCAGGGCGTGGTGGGCAAAGATTCCGTCGTAGC
>CAZETM010000023.1:30778-31953 GCA_964514885.1 uncultured Polyangium sp.
CATCACTTCATTCGAGCATTGGGCTTTTCTGGAGCGTTTCATCATTTCGCCGGCCATCGATTGAGTGAGGTTTATTCGGCCAAACCCAATGCGGGCGCATCTCCCCTGCGAAACCTTCCCCGTGATGGTATTGGCTCGTCAAATCTATCCTTCTTGATGGAAACCACAACGGGCGCGGCTTCGATTCAAGAAGCTCTGCAACACGATCGTTCGCTTTTCATGACGGCGAGCGATAAGAAACCCACCATTGCCATCGCGGACCTCAAAGCTCCGCCGCTTGCCGCACATCCATTCAAGGAAATGCAAGGCGCGCTCGGAAAGGCTACTCCGGTCGAGGCTCTCGCTACCGCAATCCCCGCGGAATTCTACTACTTCCGTTTCACGGATCTGCCGGCGATGTTCAAGATCGTCGACCAAATCGATTCGTGGGGCACTCCGATTTCCACGGCGCTCAGCTCGCGCGGTGAGGATCGGCGTTTGTCGGCACGATACGAAGCGCAGCTCGGGATCGGTCGCGGGCCATTGACGCGAGCGTTGGGACCGGAAGCCATCGGCAGCATTGCCGTGACGGGCAGCGATCCGTACTTGCGCGAAGGTAGTGACGTAACCATTGTGTTTTCGGTGAAGAGTCGCTCTCTTTTCGATGCGGGGCTCGCATCTGCATTGGCTGCTCATTCGTCAGCTCATGGGAAGCCGATTCTAGAAACGGCATCTCATAATGGTACGACCATTCGCATTGCGAAGTCCGCCGACGGTTACGTGCGGCAACATCGCGCTGCCGCTGGGGACCTCGAAATCGTATCGAATAGCCTGAATGCTCTGAAGCGCGTTCTGGATACCATTGCTGCAAAACATGCACGTCTTGCCGACGAGCCCGATTTTCAATACATGCTCGCTCGTGATGCGGCGACACGTGCGGATGTCCTCGCTTTCATGGGCGATCGATTCGTCGCTGAAGTCATCGGGCCGCGCCAAAAAATCCTGGAAGCTCGTCGTCAAATTGCGTTGGCGGAGCTCAGCACGCCCGGTTATGCCGCGCTTCTTTACGGCCATGTTCACGGCCAAAGTCCCGCTTCGACCGAAGAGCTGGTGAAATCGGGCCTGTTGCGCAAAAATGAGTTCGAGCACCAAAGTGGCGGCACGATCGCGTTTCAGCCCGGCACCGCCGCAAAGTC
>CAZETM010000024.1:0-30842 GCA_964514885.1 uncultured Polyangium sp.
AGTAAACGTTGCACGACTGAGCAATCGCTTTGTGCAGCGCGACCGGACCATGCACGTGGGTGCAACGGAACGGGCGTTTGCCGAAGGTGATCGCTCCGCGGCATTGCGTCGCCGTGTTGGGATTGATGAGTCCTTTTTCGAGCGCCGCGAGAGCCGTGAACGGTTTGAACGTGGAGCCCGGCGGGTAGGCACCGGCGATCGTCTTGTCGAGCGCAGGCTTCAGCGGATCCGAATAAAGCCTGCGGAACGCGTCGCGAATGACCTGTTTGCCCGAGCCACCCGAGAGCGCGTTCGGGTCGTAACTCGGCTTCGAGTACAAACCCAAGATGCGGCCCGTGCGCACGTCGATCAACGCGACACCACCAGCAAGCTGGCCACGCATCGCCTTGTCGATCGCCTTCTGCAGATCGGCATCGAGCGTTAGACGCAAATCGCGACCAGGGATCGGATCGACACGACGAGTGTCGTCGACGACTTTCTCGATGCCCTGACGCCGTCGCCCCTTCGCATCGACGAGAACTTTTTCCCACCCACGCGTGCCGTGCAGGTAACTCTCCCACGCACGCTCGACGCCCGTCGCACCGATACGATCGCCTTCGACATAGCCAGCGCTACGGAGCTGCGCGAGTTTTTCCCCGTCGACCTCGGCCATGTATCCCAGCACGTGCGCGCCGACTTCTTCATTCGGGTAATACCGCACCGGCACAGGCACGACTTCGACCGCAGGCAGATCCGCCTCGTGGGTTTTGATGTTCGCCACGGCATCGCGCGAGACGTCTTCCCTGAGCAGGATTTGCTGACTCTTGCGTTTGCTGTCGCTCGCGCGAAGGTTCGTCAGCAGCGTTTCGAGACGCGCGCGCTCATCGATGCCCATGCCGATGTAGTCGACGAGCTTCGGCCAGACATTGACCATGTCGAGCCTGTCTGGAACGACATACAGGTTGTACGAAGGGCGGCTGGCTGCGAGAACCTCGCCCTTGCGATCACGAATGATTCCGCGGGTCGTGGCGAGCGTGACGCGACGAACGATGTTCTCTTTTGCGATCGCTGCGTTCTCGGCTCCTTCAAGTATTTGGAGCTGAAACAATCGCCCGATCAAGACCAGCAAGGCGAGCACCATGCCGAGACCGATCCAGCGGAATCGGCGGCGGAACTCGCTGACATCGGATCGCTGAACGACGAGGCTCATCGCTGTCCTCCTTCGCCAGGCCGAGGTGCGTTGATCGTCGCCTGATGAACGCGCTCGGCAAGACTAAACACGAAAGGTGCAAAGATCGCCGTACCTACAGCGTGCGGAAGAACCAACGAGGCGAGCGCACGTGGGCGGGCAGTGTCCGTAGAAAAGATCGCGGTGAGAATGATGATGAGCACGCCCTCGAGAAGCGCGAAGGCAAATGCGAGGGCGATCTTGGTGAGCAGCGTCTGCGCGGCAAGACGAACGCCCGCAGCTCGTGCCACGACAAACGTCGACACGGTGATGAAAGTGAAGAGGCCAATCGGAGCGGCGGTGAACAGATCGAGAAAATAGCCGAGCAAAAACGACAAGGCAGCTCCACGCGCCATCGAGTATTCGTGCACGCCCATGAACACGACGAGGGGCAAGAGCAAGCTGGGCGTGACACCTGAAATCTGAAGCTTGCCGATGAGTCGATACAGGTTCGACTGGATGATGAGCAGCCCGATTCCGATCGCAAGGAAGGCGGTGTTGCGCATCGTTGGTCCTCAAACCTTACCTTCGCGGCGCCGGCGTCGCCCCAGGAGCGTCGCGTTGAGCCTGCGCAGGTTCCTCGCCAGGCGGAGCCGTGACGATGAGCACTTCTTCGAGGCGCGAGAAGTCGACCGCAGGGGTCGCGTAAACCTGTTGATAGATACCGAAGTCGCGCTTGACGATTTGAGTGATGGTTCCGACGGGAATGCCCTTGGGAAAACGGCGTCCAACGCCGCTCGTGACGAGCAAGTCGCCAACTTCGATTTCGTCCGTGCGCTGCACGTATTCGACGCTGCAGAGGTACTTGGATTCGTCGCCAGTGCCGCGGACAAACCCACGTGCTCCCGTGCGTTGAACGACGACATCGACACCGCTGCCAGCATCGACGACGAGACGCACATCGACGGTGTCACCAGAGACCTTGAGCGTGGTGCCAACGACTCCATCGGGCGAGATGACCGGAAGATTGAGGCCGATGTCGCGAGCTTCGCGGTCGAGACTCACGCGAGCGATGCGGAAAAATTCGTTGGTGTTTTTACCAATGACCTGCGCGCTGATGACGTCGGTCCGGACGCTCGTGCGCAAATCAAGCAAGCGCTTGAGCCTTCGGTTTTCCTCTTCGAGCGATTCGAGCTTGTTGACGCGTTCGCGAAGACGAGCGTTTTGCGAGGCCAGACGCGCGTTGTCTTCTTTGACGTCGACCAAATAGATGTACTCGCCCCAGATGTTCGACAGGCCGCGCGCGAGAGTGGCTGCGGCGTATTGGATCGGGGTCGAGATGCGGACGATGATTTTGTCGGCGCCAGTGACCTGACGCGGGTCACGCATACTGGCGCGCAGAAACCAGAAAGGCACCGCGAGGGCGAACAAGACAACGGCTAGATCGCGGTAGCGCTTCAGGTTCATGGCGATTTCGGAAGGAGCGATTTGCCCCTACGCGAGGCTCGAGATCCAACGATCTCGCGCGATGCGGACAAGGAACGTCTTCGACATCGATTCGATGCCACGACATCGCCGCGAGCGCCACTTCCTGGAGGCGTTTGAGAAGCAGGTGGTGAGGATGTGTGCAGCGGGCTTGAAATCTTCGCGATTTGTCAGTGTTTGACGAGACAAACACCTACCCGATGGTGACTTCTTTGAGCAGCTCGAGGTGATCGAGTGCTTTGCCGCAACCGAGAACGACAGCGCTGATCGGGTCGTCACAAACCATGACGGGCAGGCCGGTTTCTTCGCGAAGCAAGACGTCGAGGTTCTTCAGCAACGAGCCACCACCGGTCAGGACGATGCCTTTGTCGACGATGTCTGCAGCGAGTTCGGGCGGGGTTCGTTCGAGCGCAACGAGCACGGCATCGACGATGGCGTTCAAGGGTTCGGCAAGTGATTCGCGGATCTCGTCGGAGTTGACGACGACGGTTTTGGGGATGCCGGCGACCATGTCGCGACCTTTGACTTCCATCGTCAGTTGTTGCTCGAGCGGGTACGCGTTGCCGATGGTGATCTTGATGCGCTCGGCGGTTTGTTCACCGATGGCCAAGTTGTACTTGCGCTTCATGTAGGCCATGATCGACTCGTCCATCTTGTCGCCGCCGACGCGAACACTTTGGGAGTAAACGATTCCGGCGAGCGAGATGACGGCGACTTCGGTGGTGCCACCGCCGATGTCGACGACCATGTTTCCGGAGGGCTCGGTGATGGGCAAACCGGCTCCGATCGCAGCGGCCATGGGCTCTTCGATGAGGTAGACCTCGCGAGCGCCGGCGCCTTCTGCGCTTTCTTTGACTGCGCGTTTTTCGACTTCGGTGATGCCGAAGGGGACGCAGATGATGATTCGCGGCTTCACGAGCGTGCGTCGGTTGTGGGCACGCGCGATGAAGTATCGGAGCATCGCTTCGGTGATTTCGAAGTCCGCGATGACGCCGTCACGCAAGGGTCGAACGGCCTGGATGTTTCCAGGGGTTCGTCCGAGCATTTCTTTCGCCTCACGACCGACCGCGAGCACCTTTTTGCCGCCGCGGTTGTCGCGCTGCACGGCCACCACGGAAGGCTCGCAGGAGACGATTCCCTTGCCCTTGACGTAGATGAGCGTTGTGGCGGTGCCGAGATCGATCGCGAGATCGTTCGAGAACAGGCCGTAGAGCCAGTCGAAGATCATCGCATTGTCCCGAAGCTACAACCCGAGACATGCCGAAGTGGCGGCCCGGGTGAAGACGGTTCGTACCACCAATGGTTCGAAGCCGCAAAGAAACGGCAGTGACGGGACGGATTTGCCGACATTCCAGCCGGCGAGCACACAGATGTGCTGGCACGTGGAATGGGCATCAACGCCCCGTCGGTCTCTAGGTTGTCATGACGCACGCGCGAGGCGCGCATCATGTCACCCCTTCGATATCTTTCCTTCTTTGTGCTCGTTGTGCTTGCGGCAAGCCGGACAGAACTTCTTGATGACGAACTTTTCCGTCATCGTGCGCTTGTTCTTGGTCGTGTGGTAGTTAGCCCGACCGCATTGGGCGCACGTCATCTTGATCGTGTCGCGCATGGTTCGTCTCCTCGAAGCTTGCACATCCCCACCACGACGGCGGGGCGTGAAGAGGGCGGTACCGTAGGGGATTTCCGCCGGGTGTCAACGTTTGACGTGTTCAGTGTGAAGGTTTGCCCTGACGATCGGTATCGACAGGGCAAACCATAGGATCAGCGACGATCAGAGCCGAGCACTTGGACAAACCCGAGTGCTCGGCCGAAGATCACTCGTCCCAGTCGTCATCGACGGAGCGCGGATCCCAGTTCTTGTTGTTGTTGTTGTTGTTGCGTCGACCGCCGCCAGCGCCGGCACCGGCACCACCAGCACCTGGCGGGCCCTCACCGTCGTGAGCACCGCGGCGCCTGCGGTCATCGAAGGTGCGTCGTTGTGGAGGGGGCGGAGCAGGCGCTCCACCACCGTAGCCACCGCCGCCGCCACCACCACCGCCGCCAAACCCGCCGCCGCCGCCGCCGCCACCCCCGGCATAACCTCCGCCACCACCATAGCCGCCACCACCGGGACGTTCCACACGCTCCGGTCGTTCGCCTTTGGGATGCGCAAGATTTACGACGAGACGACGACCACGGACGTCGACGCCGCGCAGACCGTCGATCGCACCTTTGGCTGCTTCTGCGCTTGCCATCGTGACAAACCCGAAGCCGCGCTTGCGACCATCGGCGTCCATCGGCAAGTGCACACGCACGACGGGTCCTGCGCCAGTCGAAGTGATCATTGTTTCGACCTCTTCGATGCTCGCGTCGTACGGCAAGTTGCCGACGTAGAGCGTGCGATCGGGAGCGCCCATAGGACCGCCAGGGGGGCCGCCGAAGCCGCCACCACCGGGGCCCATGCCACCACCACCCATGCCGCCGCCCATACCGCCCATGCCAGGAGGACCACCGCCACCAATACGGGGACCACCGAAGCCTGGGCCGCCACCAAAGCCTGGGCCACCAAAGCCTGGGCCTGCTCCGCCTTCACGACGGGGTGGCTCCGCTTGGAACGGTCGAACAGAGATTGACTTTCCTCCCTGGAACGACCCGTCGAGCGACTCGCGTGCCGCGTTCGCCTCTGCACTCGTTGCGAGTGTCACGAACCCGAAACCACGCGGCCGCCCAGTCGCGCGATCCTTGGGCAGACTCACCTCGACGACATTGCCTCCGGTTGCCTCGAAGAGACCTCGGAGAACGTCTTCGGTGATTGAATCGGGCAAGCCTGCGACGAACAACTTACGAGAATCTTCAGCCATCGAAAAACCTGCACACCCACGAACGATATCCGGTTGCGTCGAAGTACCTTCTGGATACTGCGACTATCAAGGCGCGCGCCCTGCTGCTCGCCTCGAATGCTCCTCCTCGACGACCTGCCGGCGCTGCATGTACCGGAGCCAGATCTTCTAGGACCTACTCACGATATATGGCCCACTTGCCGCGTCAAGGGAGCCCCGATCGCTGTTTCCAACGGGGACGCCGATGGCCAGCGAGCTGACGCATCAAACCCTTGCAAACACGGCCTTTCAGAAAGCAACGGCACGAATACGAGGCTTTTCGACCAAGACCCCACATGCCCCGGACGGGCCGACTCACTGTCCTCGGACAGCCTTTCCGTGGTAGGAGGACTGGTTGAGGTTTAAAAAGGCGATGGCCGAGCAGTTCAACATCGATCGTTTGATGGATTCGTCCGGGAGAGTCGAACTCAACGACCTGGATTGGTCCGAAGTGCCCAAGCACAAGCTGACCCCCGAGGCCCTACGCACGCTGCGCTACTTCTTGCAAACCGAAAATTCCACTTTCTTCTACGTCAAGTCGCTGATGTCCACGCGCGCTGTCTACGAAGAAAAGGAGCTAGCGCCGTTCCTGTGCGTCTGGATGTACGAGGAAGAGTTTCACGGACGTGCGTTTCAGAAGTTTCTCGAAGCGTACGGCGAGCCCTTCGATGATTCGTGGCGGTCGGACATGTACATGAAACGCGGCTGGGGCGAACGCTTCGACGAGTGGGCTCAAACCGCCCTCGGAGCGTTTCTTCCGGACCATTGGCCAGCGGTGCACATGACCTGGGGAACCATCCAGGAATTCACGACCTACCACGCCTATCAAGCACTCATCGAGCGCATCGATCATCCGATCCTGAACAAGATCTGTCAGCGGATCATGAAGCAGGAGCTTCGGCACTACGTGTTCTATCGCGAGCACGCGAAGAAGCGTCTGGATCGCAGTCCGATCACGCGCATGGTGAACAGCACCGCGGTGAAGGCTGCATGGACGCCCGTAGGAGATGGTATGTGCCCCAAAGAAGAATCAGTGCACGCCATCCGGTTTCTCTTCGATGGTCTCGACGGTCCGTCGATCCCGCGCGTCGAACAAAAAACGCGCGAGTTGCCGGGGCTCGAGTGGTTCAACATGTTCACCGAGTTCGCTCAACGTCACGACATCCGACGCGCGCCAGATAGCTGGTTCAACAAGGACTTCCGCAACAAGAAGCCCTCCGTTTCGGTCACTGCCGAACTCGACGCGGCCTGACCGCGCAAGCCGCCTCTACAGCGGCTCACGACTTCCCTTCCCTACTCAGCTTTCCTGACTCGACGCAGCGCCTTCCACAGGCGCCGGCGCAGATTCTTTCACAGCCGTACCATTCGGGTTGTTCGCGTTGTTCGCGTTGTTCGCGTTGTTCGCGTGATTCGCGTTTTGCGGCGGGCCAGAAGCTGCATCCGTAGGCGTTGCCGGCGTGTTCTTACGCGCGACGTAGAGCAAAAAATAAAGGCCAAGTGCTAGGAGCCCAAACGATTGCCACTGCGCAGGCGTCAGTCCGGCATATCGCGGATCTCCGGGAACGATCCCGACCTCTTCCTCACGCAAAAAGTCGAGCATGAAGCGCACCGGCGCATACGCAGTGCAGATGAGCCCAACGAAAAAACCCCACGGCCGAGGACCTCGGTTCCACAAAATCGAAACAGCGATCGCCAAGGGGATGGTCAGGAGAAACTCGTACAGCCCCAGGTCGTAACGACCGATCACGCCATTTCGAAACGGGTAACGCACGGCGTACCACGCGTCGGACAAACGGCCGGGGTGATCATGCACGATGGAACAACCCGCGCGACCAAACACCCAACCCCAAGTAAACGCCGAACCACCGACATCCGAATACGACAGGATGTTCTCTTTCTTCACGTACTTGTACGCGAAGCCGCCGATGATGGCCCCGACAAACCCGCCGTAACTGGACAAACCATCCCAGAGCATGAGCAGGTAAAACGGGTCCTTGAGCACCCGCTGCGGGTGGTAGAAGAGCGCGTCGAAGACATGTGCCCCGACAAACGCCATGCCGCAAACCCAGAAGAAGTACTCACTCATCTTCTTCGTGTCGAGACCGCGTTGGGCCGCGCGCTTCATCGACAAGATCGAAGTGACGTAAACACCGATCGCAACGAGTGTTCCGAAGGGTTTGATCGTCGGCTCGACGTGACCGAAGAAAGGCAAGTCGACCGAAATACCGAGCGGGATTTCGGGGAGGGAGATGTACGGAATCAGCGGCTCTGCCACAGGCACGTGCGTAGCTCAGCAGGCGTGAGAGCGCTATCGCGACAGGCACTTTCTCTTCGGTGCATCACGTTGCTCGCCAATCGCGACGACCGAACGCGTGACGACCGAACGCGCGTTTGATAAGAGCTTGACCGTGCGTGCGTTGTCGCTACCGGGCGCCGCCTGCCGAGGGGCGTTTCAGATCGCCGTGATCTCACGGCTCGTTGCGGCAGGCGAACGTTTTGACCTCGTGGCGGGAGCGTCTTCGGGCTCGCTCGCTGGGGCGACGTACGTCTCGGGGCTGGCGTCCGTAGGCCCCGATATGTGGCGGTCGATGGCGGGCACACCCGTCGTGTCGCGACGCTACCTGCGAAGCGAAAAGAGCCCCTTCGGCATGAGCGTTGTGCTTCGCGAAGCGCTCGAGCGTTTTCTGCCCGAAGAGAAGCTTCACGCGACAGAGACCGAGCTGTTGGTCGCTACGACGCACGCTGGGCGATTCTTCACGCGTAAACCAAATGCGCTCGTGGTGCACTCGAACAGAACACGGCGCGACATGCACGACGTGCTGGTGGCCTCGTGCTTCATCCCCGTCGTCTATGCACGCGTGCCGAAGCTCGATGGCGAAGTGCACATCGACGGCGGAGCTGCCGACAACACGATGATCGATGCATTGGTCGCGCGCGGCGCAACTGACATCACGGTCGTCACGCCGTTTCCAGAAGGCCGCATCGCGCGCACGCTGTTCGCGAAAGAAGCGGCGCCTGTCGCACCGCCAGGTGTTCGGTTACGGCTCATCTTTCCCGAACGAGCGCTGCGCCAACGGCACTTCGACTTCGCCCCCGAACCGCTCGAAGAAGCGCTCGCGATGCCGCACTGCGAAGTCATCATCGAGCCGACCGAGGCCGCAACAAATCGAGAACGGCTGGCTTGGTGACGGTCTGCCGTTCGAAACGAATTCGAACTACAAGGATTGTATGAGCACCAATCGTACGTCCGATACTTTGCGCATAGCCACGTTCACGCTCAGCGACACACGTACTCGCGTGGATGACATCGGCGGACGCTTGTTGCGCGAGCGACTCGAGGCAGCCGGGTTCGGCGTGACGTACCACGACATCCTGCGCGAAGACCCGAACACGCTGCGTGAAGCGATTCATCACGTGTGCGACGTAGACTTGGCGGATGCGATCGTATTGACCGGCGGCACGGGCATCGCTCCGCGTGACGGCACGATCGAAGTGCTCACACCGATGTTCAGCAAGACCATCGATGGGTTTGGCGAAGCGTTCCGACGACTGTCGTGGGATGCGATTGGACCGCGCGCGATTCTTTCTCGAGCCGTTGCCGGAGTGATTCGCAATCGTGTGGTCGTTGCACTGCCAGGCAGTCCACAAGCCGTGGAACTCGCGGTGGATTCACTGCTCGCTCCGACGTTGCAACACGCCGTTGCGCTCGTGTCGGGTCGCGGAGGCAAACACGCTTCTCACGGCCATCACTCGCCTACCAAAGACTCGTGAGCTGCTGATGATCACCTACCAAGAAGCTCTCGCGCGACTGCTCGGCGGCGTGCGTGCACTGCCTGCTGAACGCGTGGGCATCGATGAAGTCTGCGGCCGCGTGCTGGCGGAAGACATCGTGGCGCACGTGCCGATGCCTGCCTTCGATCACAGCTCGATGGACGGATACGCTTTGAGCACCAACGATCTGACGGAGACAGGACCGTGGAAGCTGCCCGTCATTGGAGAAAGCGCGGCAGGCGGAGAGCTACCAACGTTCGTGGAAGGATCGGCGTGTCGGATCTTCACGGGCGCGCCGATGCCGCACAAAACGAATGCCGTACTGCCACAAGAAGACGTGAACCGAACAGGCGACACGATTCGGTTCACGCACGCACCGAAACCTTTTGCGTGCGTACGAAAGCGTGGAGCGGATCTGGCGCAGGGCTCGGTAGCGCTGCATCAAGGGACGCGAATGACGCCGGGGCACGCAGCGATGGCGGCAGCGCTCGATCATGCGTTTGTCCTGGTAGCTCGCAGGCCCGTGGTGACGATTCTTTGCTCGGGGGACGAGCTGCGCTCACCGGGAACGCCAGGTCGCCTTGGATCGATCGCAGAATCGAACGGCATTTTCGTAGCGGCCGCAGCCAGGCAAGCAGGCGCTGTCGCGCGTGTAGGAGCGTACGTACCCGACAAACCAGACCTAGCGCGCGATGCAGTTGCGGAAGCGCTGCGGGGAAGCGATTTGGTGATCACGATCGGCGGCGTGAGCGTTGGTGATCACGACGTGATGCGTGGGGCGTTCGAAGCGGCCGGCGTGACGCTCGATTTTTGGCGCGTGGCGATCAAGCCGGGCAAACCCATCGCGGTGGGTCGCGCAGGACAAACCCAAGTGATCGGGCTGCCAGGAAACCCGGCCAGCGCATCACTGACGTGGTTTCTTTTCGGAGCGCCGGTCGTACGCGCGCTGCAAGGCGACGGGTCGCCATTGCCGCGACGAACGAGCCTGCAAATTGTCGGAGCGATCGATCGCCAACCAGGTCGCGAAGAGTTCGTACGCGCAAAACTCGAAGGCTCGCGCGCAAAAATCCTACCGAACCAGGCATCGGGTGCGGTGACGAGCTTCGCGCAGGCCGACGTGCTCGTGGTCGTGCCGAAAGACGTCGCTCGTGTCGAAGACGGAAGCACGCTGGAAGCGATCCGCATCGACGACTTTTGAGGTCAAACGAATCAGCCGTGATGGTGGTGCTCGTGGCCGTGACGATGCTCGTGCTCACCGTGATCAGGCGAGCAGCGCGCGTCTTCCCAACCGACCCAGTACGGACCATCGGGACCGTGTTCGCGTTTCCAAATGGGCAACCGCGCTTTGAGGCGATCGATGAGCTCGCGGCACGCTTTGAATGCCTCGCCGCGATGCGGAGCACTTGCAGCACAAACGACCGCCGCATCTCCGACGGATAACGATCCGATGCGATGCGTGGCGGCCACACGCACTTCAGGCATCTCGCGCTCGATCTCTTCGAGGATCCGTCCGAGCTCGGCCTCGGCCATCGTGCCGTACGCTTCGTACTCGAGCAGCGTGACGGCGCGGCCTTCGTTCGTACACCGCACGACGCCGAGAAACGTGGCGATCGCGCCAGCTTCAGGTCGCGCGACGATCTGCGTGACTTCGTCCATCGAGAGCGTTTCGCGACGAATGCGCGACGCCGTCGTCATATGGACCTCCGATAGGTTCCCGACCGACCACCACTTTTTTCGATGAGCACGACTTGCTCGACCACCATCTCGCGATCGATGCCTTTGAGCATGTCGTACATCGTCAAGGCAGTTATGGACGCGGCAACCATCGCCTCCATCTCGACTCCGGTCCGATCGATCGCTTCGGCTCGCGCGGTGATGATCGCGCACGCGTTCGAACCATCGATGTCGATGCGAACCTCGACGTGAGACAACGCGACCGCGTGACACATCGGAATCAGCTCCGGCGTGCGTTTGGCAGCCATGATGCCGGCGACACGCGCGGTCGCGAGCACTTCACCCTTGGGCGTGTCGCCGCGGAGAAGTCGATCGACCGTGTCGTGTCGCATCCGCACGCGGGAAGTCGCGATGGCAATGCGGTGCGAGACTGGTTTGTCCGCAACATCCACCATACGCACATCACCGCTCGGGCCGATGTGCGTCGACAATCGTTTCTGGTCCGAAACGACAGAGATGATCTGCGGCGGACGAGCCGTCGTCGGTCCTGGTGCCATCGTCTTGGGCTCGGACGTGCGTTCCAGACCAACCGGCTTCTCTGAAACCAGCATCCTCTGCTCGGGAGTGAAGTGCTGCATTCGTTCTGGGCGAATGGACTTTGGCTCTGCCGTGAAGGTCTTCTGCTCGACACCGAATTGCATGTGCTCCGACCGCATCGACTTCGGCTCGGCATAGAAGCGTCTCGACGCTGGCGGCGGAGTGATCGGCGCTGGATCTGGCGATGGGAGCGTGTGTCGCGGGCAGAACGCTTCGAGTGCAGCGGTGAGAAGCGACGGATCGTGTCGTTGCACGGCTCGACGTGCGGCATGCGCGAGCACGTACCGCGCCAAACCGCCCAGGTTTGCCCAGCGCTCATTATCGATGCCGCTCTGCTCGGACAAACCCTCGGGCAAATTCAGCGGCGTTGGATCGGAGTTGGGATCCACGAGCCTCGCGTTCGGTCTCGCGTCATCGACGATGGCTGCAACGGCAGCAACATCGACGTCATCTTGTGTGCCTAGCGTGACGAGGTTCTGACGCTCATCGAACGGTAGCGACTGCCAACCGGCGAGCGGCAAGTGGAAGCCTGCTTGATCGAGCGCACGACGCGCAGCGAGCGGAACGAGAGCGAGATCCGATCCGACTTCGTCTGCTTCGAAAGGAAACACTTGGTCCATGTCGAGTGCATGCTAGCCGCCGATGGCGCGCATGGAAACAAGGGCCGCTGTTTCTTCCGTGCAACCTTTCCAAACTTTGCCGTCTGGCTTCATCAACCACGCTTCTTGAATCTGCCGGCCAATCTCTTCGATGTCGCCACTGCGTGCCGCGCTGGAGGCATCCACGCCGTCATCCGTGGCCAAACATGGCCTGAGCACGCCCGTCGAAGACACCCGCAACCGGTCACACGCTTCGCAAAACGTATCGCTCGTTCCCGTGATGAATCCTACGCGGAGCGATGGGTCGTGACGCGCGCGCACGTACTTCGCCGGCCCAAGCCCAGGATCGACGACCGCGTCTTCGTCAAGCAAATGCGCCGCAACGGCTCGGCGCATTTCAGGGGCAGTCACGAGATGTTGAGCGACGAGCTTTGCACCTTCGGCGATCGGCATGATCTCCAAAAACCGCGGCACGAGACGCCTCTCCCACGCCCACAAAAGAATCCGCTCGACCTCGTCGTCGTTCACGCCGCGCAGCACGACGGTGTTCAGTTTGATCGGAGCAAACCCGGCTTCGATCGCCGCATCGATCCCCGCGAGCACAGGCCCAAGCTCGCCTCCACGCGTGACCGCACGAAAACGTTCTGGATCGAGCGTATCGATCGAGATGTTGAGTCGATGCAGGCCCGCATCACGCAGAGGCACAGCCAATCGCGCAAGCTGCGAAGCGTTCGTCGTGAGCGCGACGTCTTCGAAGCCGACATGCGACAGATGTTTTACGATCGAAACAATTTCGGGATGGATGAGCGGCTCGCCGCCAGTGAGACGCACGCGACGAACACCCGCTTGCCAAAGCGCATCGAACATCGTGTGCCATGCCGACGTCATCAGGCGACCATCGGTATACCCGTCGCTGCGTGAAGGACGGCAATACGTGCACGCGAAGTCGCATCGATCGGTCACCGACAAACGCACACTTCGCGGAGGCAACCCCGGCTCGGTACGCTTCGGAATGGATTTGAGCGAGCCGACGAGAGGCAACGACCTGCGCCCTGCGTGCTCGGAATCGTGCGTCGAAGCCATGCGCTAACCTCCCGCGACCGGCGGAATCAGCGCCACTTCGTCGCCTGAACGAACCTCGTCCTCGGCTTGTGCATACGAACCATTGACCGCAACACGCAAGCTGCGCCGATACGGTTCGAGCTTCGGAAACTGCTCACACACGCGTTGCAACAAGTCCCCCGCCGTAGACACACCGTCGAGCGGCAAGAGCAACTCGGCCGTTCCCAGCACATCGCGTGCCCCAGCAAACGCAAGTACTCTCACCATATTGAACATCTTCCGTAACGTAGCATTTCGATTTGTTCGTGACAGCCGCCAGAAGCGTGAACGCGTGTAGAGGGGGTCTTGCTTTTGCGCAATGCGATATAGTCGCGGGTCCAATGAGTGAGCAGACCGGCGCAGTTGTCGGCAAGATCCTAGCCGGACGTTACCAGGTACGGCGAGAGCTTGGGCGAGGAGGCATGGGTGTCGTGTACCTGTGCCGCGATCTCGTCGACGACGATCGAGTCGCCGTCAAGGTGCTCAGCAAGCCTGGGACACGTTCTCGTCAAGAAGAGTCGTGGTGGTTTTACGAGGAGGCGCGAGCGCTCGCGGGGCTGAGCCATCCGGTTCTGGTGCGCGCGCGTGACTTCGGAGCGCTCGCTGATGGCACGCCATTTTTGGTGATGGATGCGGTCCCTGGGCGATCGCTTCACGAGTGGTTGTACCTGTCGATGGAGACGGGCGGACTGCCGTGGCCGCTCATCTGGAAGGTCACCGATGACGTGCTTGGAGCGCTGGCACATGCGCATGCACGAGGCGTCATTCATGGCGATTTGAAGCCGTCGAACATCCTCGTGGATTTGCCGAGCGACGACGCTGAAATGGCGACGGTGCATCTGCTCGATCTGGGTCTCGCGTGGCTCGTGCAAGACCGAGTTGATCATCGTCTCGATGGCTCACCAGCAGCGAAGCCGACGATTCGATGGGGCGCAGGAACACCTGGATGGATGGCGCCGGAGCAGATTCGTTACGCGGCTCCACACGTTGGACCTGCAACGGATTTGTACTCGCTCGGATGTGTCGTGTTCACGATGATCGCCGGACGTGAGCCGTACGAGGGAACAGACGACGAGCTTTTGCAACAACACAAGAGCGCGCCGATCCCCGACCCTCCTGTGCGCGCAGGGATTCCGGCCGATGCTGTGCCGTTCGTAAAACGACTGCTGGCAAAGCGTCCGTGGCATCGCTTCGACTTCGCTGCCGATGCGCGCAAAGCACTTTGGCCACTGCGTCCACGAGGCAAAGATGCGACGACGACACCACGTCCCGCATCGCGATCGTTCGCATCCGTGAGTCGTTCCACGCCGATGCAAATCGGAAACTCGTTGGTCGAATCGCAAGTGACGACGACGGGTCTACTGAGTCTTCGGCCGAGTCCGTTTGTCGCACGAACTGCTGAACGTTCGCGCCTCGTGCACATGGCGACGGAGATCGCGCAAGCACCCGAGCCGCGACATCGTTTCGTGCTGCTTGCTGGTGAAGCCGGCGTGGGCAAGACACGGCTTGCGGAGTGGCTATGCGAAGACGTGCACGAGCGTGGGCTGATGGTGCCACTGCGTGCGCGTTATCGAAAGATTGCAGCTCCTCTCGACGGGTTTGTCGGGGCCGTGGTTCAACACTTCCGCTTCGAGCGTGAAGGTCGAGACGTCATCGAAAAAGTGCTGATGAACCAATGGGAAGTCGGCGCGGATGACGAAGACGGCAAGACGTGGGTCGCAGCGACTGCTGAATGGCTCAAGCCTTCGTCGCCAGGTGATCCGCTCGGTCCGACGGGAAAACGTTTTCAGCTTTCATCAGAAACGCGTTGGCGCGTGATGCAACGGACGCTCGAGAAGATCGCGCGAGGCAGACCGCTGCTCATCAATCTCGACGATCTGCATCACTCGGCTCCAACGACATTCGAAGGCGTGGCGCGGCTGCATCGCGAGTCGCCAAGGATTCCGATGTTCCTCATCGGCACGGTGCGCGACGAAGCGCTCGTGACGGATCCGGTGGCGCGCGAGTGGGTGGAGTGGTTGCTGAAGGAGCTTGGTGGGGAGAGGTTTACGCTCGACCCGCTCGATCCAACGCAAACTCAAGCGCTGCTCCGAGGAACGTTGCCGCTCGATGAATCGGCGATCACGGAGGCGGTGCAACGAAGCAAAGGCAATCCGCTGTTCGCGTTGCAGATCGTGCACTCGTGGGCTTCGGGTGGACACATCGAGCTGCGAGACGGTCGGTACATGGTGCCGGAAGCGCAGCTCGCGATGCGTGCAGCAACGACGGCGGAGCTGTGGGAAGAGCGTCTGCATGCGATCCCTGAAGATCTACGACGTGGCGCTCGAGCGGCAGCCGCGCTCGGTGGTGACATTCGTGAAGACATCTTGCGCATCGAGTTGAGCGCGCTTGGTGTTGATGCCGATCGTGCGATTGCGGCGATGAAGCGCGCGCAGATCCTTCTGCAATCCGGCGAAGAGCGTTTGCGTTGGCCGCATGCGTTACTGCAAGAACACTTGCTGGCCCAACTATTCACGCAGCCCGATGCAGCGACGATCCTGCGCGCAGCGGCGACGGCTCTCGCGAATCATCCGGACGCATCGAGTCGTCGAATCGTGCGGCATCGCGTGACGAATCTCTTGCGAGCTGGTGATGTCGACATCGCGGCGGAGCTGTTGCACAAGTCGATCGCTCGTTCGTGGGGACGCACGCGTGATGCGCAAGCGACGCTTCGTGACTTGTCACTGCTCGATGGGCGTCTCGAAGGTTTGCCGCTGGCTACGCAACGTAGGTGGCGGGCCGAGGCTCTTCGACATGCGGGACGTCTCGAGGAATCACGTCGTGAGGCGGAAGAGGCGCGGCGCGTGTTTCACGACGCCCTCGACTTGGAGAACGAAGCGCACTGTTTGCGGCTGCTTGGTCACGTCGCGAGCGACCTGTCGGCTCAGATCGAAGGCCGCAAGTTGCTCGAGAGCGCGCTCGAGATGTTTGAGCAGCTTCAACACACGCACGGTCAAGCGTTGTGCGAAGTTATTATTGGTGAAATTGATTACCTTCTTGGTGATCACCCGGACGCGTTACGAATTCTGGAAAGTGCGGGGGGCAGATTCCAATCGATCGGCGATCGGTTGGGGCACGCACAATGTTTGGTACTGCACAGCTTCGTGGAGCAGGCAGGAGGCGCACCGGAGAAAGCGCGCGATCGTCTGAAGATGGCGCGAGCGGAATTTGATGCGATTGGTTACCGGCTTGGCATGGCGCAATGTGACGTAGCGTTGGCGCATTCAGATCATCGCGAAGGTCGTTTGGACGAGGCTCGACGCGTGGCGTTAATGACGCGGCGTAGTTTTCGGGACTTGGGGACGCCGCGCGGGGAAGCTGGGTGTGAGCGGCTCTTGGCGATGATTGCGTTCGATGCGGGGCAATTGGAGATAGCGGAGGCGCATGCGCGGGCGGCAGGCGGGCTTTATGACCGACTGGCAGATCCTTGGGGTCAGGTCGAGATGAAAGTGATTAGCGCGCAGATTGCGCTGGAATCCGGGCGAATCGATATTGCGCGGGCTGAGCTTTCGGAATGCGAGAAGATGCCGTTGCTCGAGGCGGAGCCGAAGCAGCATTTGGCGCTGACGCGTGCGTGGCTCGCATATTACGACGGTCGTTTTCAGGATGCGGCGCAGGAGATATTGCGTGCGCGAGCGACATTCAAGGATCGTAGTGGCGCGGGGGATCACACGCCGGAGTTATTGCGGAAGTTTGCGCGAATGGGCTGGCCTGCACCGGCGGGAGGCTATATCGATGCGTGGCTGCAGACGCACGTAAAGTCGGGAGCGCCTGCGGCTTGAGGGATCCTGGCCCTCGAATTTCGCTCGATTTCCACCATCTCTTTTCTGAGCCACCGTGGTACCGTACGGCTCATGAGGCTTTCGCTTCGGTGGCGATACGGGGCAATTGTTTCCTTGGTGGCGGTGATTTGCGCAGTTGGAGCGTGTACGCCGACTGAGCGCGAATATGCTGCTGGCGGAGCAGGTGGTGCGGGAGGACAAGGCGGGGGCTGTCCTGCGGGTTATGCCGAATGCGATGGCGATCTCGATACTGTCTGTGAAACCGACACGACGCGTAGCTCGGAGCATTGCGGGACGTGTGAAAATGCGTGTTCCACGGCTCCGTACGCGAATGTCGCTTGTGTGGCAGGCATGTGCGCGGTTGAAAGTTGCACGGAAGCGCGCGAGAATTGCGACAATTTCCTGGAAAATGGCTGCGAGACGAATCCATCCAACGCGTTCGAGCATTGTGGCGGGTGTGGTCAATCGTGTGAAGCGCCGAATGCGATTACAGCTTGTGTGACGGGCACTTGCCAACTTGCGCAATGCGTGAGCGGGTATCTCGATTGCGACATGAATCCGCTGACGGGTTGTGAGGTCGATCCGAAGGTGAGCGTCGAGCATTGCGGAGGGTGCAACGCGCCTTGCGTCAAACCCAATGCCACGATGGAGTGTGCAAATTCGCAATGTGCAATCGTCGCATGCAATCCCAATTTTGGCGATTGTGACGGCCAGCCCGACAATGGTTGCGAGACGGATTTGACGACCAGCCCTTACAATTGCAATGGTTGCGGCAATTCTTGTGGCGGCGGGTTGTGCAATGCGGGGGTTTGCAATACGCCGACCATGATCGGCATGGTACCGTTTGCCGCAGGTAAGATGACCCTATTCAAGGAAGATCTTTACGTCGGAGCGCTGGCGGCACCCGGCGATATCGTACGCATCTACCTTCCCAATGGCAGCATGTCCACGATTGCGGCGGTCAATGCAATGGCCAACGAGATCCACATCGATCAGAATTACCTTTTCGTTGCCAGTGCGGCTGGCTTGTGGCGATTCAACTTCGACGGCTCCAATCCATTTCAATACAACCCCACGAACACCCGAGCCGTGGAGACAGATGCTACGAATGCATATTGGACCGCGTCCGCGTCGATTCGCATGATCCCCATCCTTGGCGGCGTAACAACGACACTTTTCGGAGGTCCGACGACCTCGTATGGGCTCACGAAGGATACGCAAAACATGTACGTGAGCTTCGGCACTGGGGGCATTTTTTCGGCGCCGATCGGATCTTCCGGTTTTGTTCAAATTGCTGCCGGACCGCCAATAAGCACCAACAACCTGATCGTCGATGGCCCGAGCATTTATTGGGCTACGATGGATGGAATCAAATCCGCTCCAATCGCCGGCGGACCTCAACTTCCGCCCATCACGCTCGCCACGACGACAAACTCCGTTCGCCAAATTGCCATCGACACCAAACACGTTTATTGGACCGAGGAAACCGGTGGGCTCGTTCAACGCGTCGCCAAGAGTGGTATGATTGCACCGGAGGTGCTGGCCATCGACCAGTTGGGCGTGCACGGGATTGCGGTGGACGACAGCTTCGTCTACTGGTCCAACTCCGGCAATGGCGAGATCAAGAAGATTGCCAAGTAGCGGGAATCGTTGAAAATGGCGCGCCAGTGAACACCGGCGGGCCATTCGATTCAGCTCATTGCAGCGCCGGCGTATTCTCCGAGAAATACTCGTGGTTGTCGGCGTTGTTGAGCGCTCCGGTGGAATTGGAGATCGCGAGCGACTTGGCGGCGGATTGCCCGTAAGCGAGGTCATCCGTTCCAGCCACGGCGGTGAAGTGGCTCGTTTCGTGGATGATCGTGCCGCCCTTCGAATCGGTTCCCGACATGGGCGCGCTCCAGAATGCCTTGCAAACGAAGACCTTGTACGGCTGATTCGGGTAGACGTACGCGTAATAGGTCTTCTTGCAACCGCAATCGAACGTCATCGGTTTGTTGTCGATCGCGTCTTTGATGGCCGTGAAATGGGTTTTCGCCGTGCCCCAGCCGTTGCTGTTGTATGCGCCGAACCAGGTTGAGTATCGATCCGTGCCGGAAGGCGCGGTATTGAGCAGACGGCCTGTCCCTGAATTTGCACGACGAACGAATTCTCTTCGAACTCTTCGCCGGGCGCATACCAGTTGGGCAACCGCACAGGATGTTTCGCGGTATTCGTCAGCGTAACGGTGACCGTAACGGCATCTTGGAAATTCGTCTGGTCAATACCTTTACCAGGCAAGAACACATCAACACTTTTGCTGCACAATGGTGTCAAGAACGAAATCAATGATCTTGCCATCGGTTGCGACGTCTTCTACGCTAGCCAAACAATGTCCGAGCACAAAGCGACGATTGATTGGCGGTTTTCAGGCGGCGACTTTCCACGCGGAAAATATTCGCGCGAACACACCTGGACCTTTGATGGAGGTCTCACGGTCCCGGCATCTCCTTCGCCAGCGGTCGTTCCCCTGCCCCATTCCAATCCGGCGAATGTGGACCCGGAAGAAGCGTTTGTTGCGGCCATATCGAGCTGCCACATGCTCACATTTCTTTACTTGGCCTCGCGCGCTGGATTTTTGATTCTAGGTTATCGAGACGAAGCGGTCGGACGAATGACGAAGAATGAAAAGCGTGTGCCCTGGGTCAGCTCGGTCGTTCTTCATCCGCGCATCGAGTATGGCGGGGACAAACGCCCCACGGCGGCAGAAGAGGAAGATCTGCATCACCGAGCGCACGAGGGTTGCTTCATTGCGAATTCCGTTAAAACGGAGATCACGGTAGAGCACCAACATTCATGAATTACGAATCGGCAGGTCTTCGTTTCTCTGGAGAAATTCGACCACACGCGGAGCCTCGCCAGCTTGCATGCCGACGCCTTGGTTGCGAAGGCTAAAGAGTGCCGACTCCTACGCCGGAATTGCTCGATAAGGGTCACGCCGCCAAGGAGCTCTTGGGGGCATTACGTGGCCAGGGACAGGACTTCACGATCGCCGACGCATCCGCCAAAAGCGGCCTACCTCTGCGGGACGCGGAAACGGGGCTACATGCGCTCGTCAGCGAATACCGCGGGCATTTGCGGGTCACGGAAGACGGCGAGCTGCTATTTCGTTTTTCTCACGGTTTTACCAAGCCGTGGGAAGTTCCGACCCGCGCCAAACAGATCGCGCAGACTGTCGGCAATACGTTGCTCGGGGCGCTTCGTTTTATCGTGCGGGCCTGGATCACGATTGTTTTGGTCGGCTACACGGTCATTTTCGTGGCCATTCTTTTGGGGCTCATGTTTGCTCGCAGCTCATCTTCCGATTCTCGCGATCGCGGTCCTTCACCCAATTTTGGAATGAGCTTTCTGTTCTTCCGGTTTATAGGCGATGCCATTTTCTGGACGTTTCATCCATTTTCGCCCGTCGCCGTGACGGGCCGAGCCTACCGGAATGACCATTACAGTGGGGTGCGTCAAGGCGGATGGGGCGCTCCGCAGATGCCTCGGGCGCGCGCGCGGGAACAATCAAATGGTTCGGGCTTCTACGACAAGGTGAATCGGTTTTTCTTTGGCCCTCCGGCGCCGCCTGCGGACCCTCGGGAGAAAGAGCGCTTCGTGCTGGCCGAGATTCGAGCGCAAAAAGGGCGAATAGGTTTGTCCGACGTCATGCGCGTGACGGGCCTTCCTCGAGAAGAAGCCGATCCAATGATGGCCAGGCTGATGCTCGATTACGACGGAACGGTGGAGGTGTCGGAGGAAGGCGGGATCGTATATCGATTTACGGCGATGCGACGCACGGTGGAGGAAACTGCAAATGTGCCACGTCCATCGCCAATATGGGCACGCCTGGAAAAACTTCGCCCATTGACGGGAAATGCGGCCGGGGCAAACTTCTTGATTCTGGCGCTCAACGGATTCAATTTGTTGGTGAGCTCTTGGATTCTGGAGCGCGGTTTGACGATCGATAACCTTCGTTTGGCGCTGATGGGCGTGCCGATGACCGAATTGCCCTACGATGGGACGCCGATGGCATTGGGCCTGGTGCCGCTGATTTTTTCGGTGCTGCTTTTTGCCATTCCGCTGGTTCGAGCTGCCTGGCGACCACTGGAAGCGCGACGCATTTCACGCGAGAATGGGCGGCGCGCGGTATTACGCGAAGTGCTCGCCAAGCCGACCGGCGTGCAGGAGGAATCGCTCGTTTCTGCATATCGGCAGGCGGCTGGACGCGATGTGGACCCGAAAGAATTGACACGCGAGGTCGTGGCGCTGGGTGGAGACGTCGATATCGAGGCCGAGGGCGGAATTCGTTATCGTTTCCCGGAACTCGAAACGGAAAGTCGGGCGCTCCAAGCGGAACGTGAATCTGCGGCCGAGGAAGAAGCGCGTGTGGGCAAGATCGTGTATTCGTCCGAGGATTGAGTGCTAGACATCGCCATGACGTTTCGATAAGCTGAAGGGATGAAACTTCCTTCCAGCTTCCGCCGCTTTTTGCGCAAGATCGCTCGATATGCAGGTCCCGTGGGAGCCACCACGGCTTTGCGCGGCTGCCCGTGTCCTGCCGCTGTCGACGTACCCGACAAACCTTATGCGGCATCCATCCAAGTCGATGCCAACACGTTGGATTCCACGCCAGAGTCGTGGGCTACTTGGTGCACTGCCACATGCGGCGACTCGTCAAGCGAATGTCTTGTGCACGTGTCGACGAGCGAAGGCAGCAGCATGCCGATTGCTTTCGCATGCGATAGATTTTCGACCAGCGCGGCGATGCCCAACGACAGCGCGCCGTGGCTGAAAGCATGCAAGGACGCATGCGGTGAAGAGCAAGATTGCTTGATTGGACCGGATTCGCTTCAGGAAAACAAACCAATCGTTCGCTGTGAATCGTGGTGGACGAATTGTGCTGGCGGTCGCGGCACCGACGGAATCGATTCGGTTCCGGCTGTTGGTGTCGACCGGGCGGCATTGGCGCTGGCCGAAATGGCGGCGCTCGAAGCGGAGTCCGTGCCAGCATTTCAGCGTTTGGCGCGCGAACTCGCAGCGCTTGGAGCCCCACGAGGATTACGTCGGCGTGCATCTCGAAGCCGTCAGGACGAAAAGCGTCATGCTCGTACGATGGCGAGTTTGGCACGGCGCCGAGGGGCGACCATTTCCGAGACAAACCTGCCTAGCAAATCTCTACCCCTTCGATCCATTGATGAAGTTGCACTGGAGAATGCCGTCGAGGGATGCGTGCGCGAAACTTATGGCGCATGGCTTGCCTGGCAACAAGCTCAACATGCGCGCGATCCCGAATTACGCGCGGCCATGCGACGCATTGCAATGGACGAAGCGCGACATGCAGCGCTCGCGTGGGACATTCATCGTTGGGCGATGCCACGGGTAGGACGTGCGGCGCGAGAACGTATTGGCGAGGGAATGGATGCAGCGTGGCGAGCAATTGCGGCGTCGGCGCCGGACCAGCGAGATCCCGCAGCCATCGAGCTTGGTTTGGTTCGGTCGCTGTAAAATGCGATCTGCCGCATAGATTTTCGTAGACAAGAGCACATCCGTTGCACTAGGCTCGCACCACGCGACGCACTCGAACCTCGGTGACCATAGATTATGCCTGCTGTGACAATTGAACGCTCGACCGATGATGCCGTACTCATCATGACTTGGCACGATTTCTACGTCGTGTGGCTCGACGGACCCATGACAGTCGAAAACCAACGCGAATCAGAAGCGTTTGGTAGAAAGCTGATGGAGCGCTGGCCACGAGGTGTGGGGATGTTAGTGGTCATCAATGAAGCGGCACGAGCGCCGACTCCGGAAGTACGCAAAGAGCTAAACGAGATTTATCGACGAATCACGCCAAACCTTCGCGGTGTTTCCTATGCCATTTTGGGCTCGGGAATGTCCGTGCAGCTCGCCAAAGCAACGCTCATTGGCATGAATTTGCTTGCACGGCGGCCGTATCGATCGAGCGTGACCAGCGATTTGCGGAACGCGGCCAAATGGCTTTTTTACACATTGGGCGAAGATCCCGAACGAGGCACGGTCGATCAGTTCTTGCAAGCTTTGAAGTCTGCCGTTCAAGGCGAATCGCCGCAAACGTTGCGAACTCAGAAGCGTTGAACCCACCCATTCTCATGCGTCGAGTCAAAACCTCAGCACGCCGTGGTCGAGCACGAGCTTTGCGTCGCCACGATTCGACTTGATCAATTCGACACGCGTACGACCACCGGAAAGAAGCACGGCTCCGGTTATGGCCATTGCTACACCGACGCCCGCCATGACAGCGCCAATCGTGCGCACTTCACGAGCCGTTTGTCCCGGATTGGGATCATCTTCGCTCGGCTCCTGCGGAATGTAGCTCATACCGACGAACATGAGCCCGCCAAGACCAAACATCCCGCCACTGGCCGCTAGAATGACGCCCGACGTAAATCGACCCAGGCTGGCTCCATGCACGCGCGCCGTGACGTGTCCATCGTACGAATCGAGACGAAACTGAGGCGTGGGCATCATTCCCGGGCCGGTAATGAAGAATCGGTGACCATCGCGGCCGTCGATGGGTTTGTCGCAAGGCGCTCGACAAACGTACTTGGACAAAGTTTGCGGAGATACTTGGTCGCGGCCGTAATACATGCCGGCTCCGATGTCGCCATCGATGCGCGACAATTCCAGCTCGGGCCACGTCGATTCGATGTGCAACGTCGGCATGCCTTTCGCGGCGGCAGGCGGTGGAGTCGCTTCGACGATCGTTGTGGCAGGCGCGCTGGGGCTGGTTTCCGTTGGGCCTCCAACTATTTTCGCAATGTCATTCCAAGGAATGACGCTTTGTTCGCCGGCCACGATCACGATGACTCGTTGTCCCGGTTCGACGGCGACGATCGTGCCCCGCATCAATCCGCCATTTTTGAGCTGAATCTCGGACGCCTCGACAGCAGCTTGCGCCACGGGTTCTTCGGCATGGGCGGCTGTCCCGTACGAGCAAACAGCGACCACCAAAACCCAGTTAAAGCGCGACGGTTTCCCCATGAGCCTAGTCATAGGGCACCCTTCGTACAAAGAAAAGCCCTTTATGTCACTTGACGCCTGCACGTTTCCATGATGCATGGCGCCATCATGAAACGCACAATGCTCACCTCGTCGCTTGGTTCGATTTCAGTGCTACTTGCGATCGCGCTCCTGCCAAGCTGTTCGGATGATAATACCACGACCACCAGCACGTCTGGAGCTTCCAGCAGTTCGGGCGGGGGAGGTAATGAATGTTCCTAGCGAAGTTCAATGGCGCCGGCACGCATAGGTGGGGCCGGCACGCCGGCGACGCGCTCGAACAAATGGGACGGGCCGTGACCAACGATTCGAGCAACAACGTGATTGCGGTCGGTCGTTTCCAAGGCACGATGAGCTTTGGTGCGGCAACATTGACGAGCGCTGGTGGCAACGATGGGTATATTGTCCAGTATGGCCCGTGAGGCCGTCCATCTGCTGAAACCTGCCTTGGCACTCCTGTTCGGCCTGCTCGTGGCGACCGGTAGCTATACATTCTGGTATGGCGAGGGAGCGTCGTATTTATCGAATGATCCGGCGGCTTGCAAGAATTGCCACATCATGAACGACCAATACGACGGCTGGGCCAAGGCGAGCCATCATGCTGTCGCCACGTGCAATGACTGTCACACGCCGAAATCATTCATTCCCAAATACCTCGTCAAAGCCGAGTCGGGATTCCTTCATTCGAAGGGGTTCACGCTGAACGACTTTGCCGAGCCGATCCGTATGCGGCCACGAAGCAAAGCCATCTTGAACGATAGCTGTCTCGGCTGCCATGAAATGATGATTGGCGAACTGACGACTCCTCGCGGCCACGGCAATGGCGCGATTGATTGCATTCACTGCCACATCGCCGTTGGCCATGGTCCCACGCGCTAGAACACCCGACGCATGAAATACCGTTACCTCGTAATTGCAATCATCCTCGCCGCGTCGCTCGTGGCCGTCATGTTTTTGCATGAAAACATCGCGGATCGCAAAGCGGAATCGCAATATACCGTATTGCGAGTGGTCAACCTCGACGAGCAAACGGTCGATCCAGCCGAATGGGGCAAGAATTATCCACGTCAGTTCGATGCGTACAAGCGCACCGTGGACATGGAACGCACGCGGCACGGCGGCAGCGAGGCCGATCCTTTTGCATTGGGAGCCGACAACGTTCCGAAGACGAAAAGCCACCTCGCGCAGGACCCACGGCTCGCGACGATGTGGGCTGGTTATGCCTTCGCCATCGACTTTCGCGAAGAACGCGGCCACGCCTATATGCTCCAGGACCAACGCGAGACCGATCGCGTCCTGAAAAAGCCGCAAACCGGGGCGTGTTTGCATTGCCATGGAAGTACCACCGTCGCTTACCGCAAAGCCGGTATCGAAGCGGGAGCTGCTGGGTCGCTCAATGAGCCGTTTCTGAGCGATCACGGCCAGGCACAGCTCATGAAAGGGTTCGAAATCGTTTCGGCCAAGCCGTATGCCGAGGCAACAGCGCTGGTCAGTCATCCCGTGGCCTGCATCGATTGCCACGACCCGCAATCGATGCAGCTTCGAGTGACTCGTCCCGGATTCATCAAGGGCATTGCCGCACTAGCATCGAGTGGCGATACCCTCCCGCACTTGCCATCCATCACGCAATGGCGCAAAGGCGATCGAAAAAAGCCTTACGATCCCAATACGCTCGCCAGTCGTCAGGAAATGCTGTCCTTCACTTGCGGGCAATGTCACGTCGAATATTATTGCGGCCCCAAAACGACACTGTTCTTCCCGTGGGACAATGGGCTCAAAGTGGAACAGATCGAGGCTACCTATGCGGACTACAAGTTCCCCGATGGTACCCCGTTTTTTGATTGGAAACACAAACAAACGGGAGCCGACGTCATCAAGGCCCAGCATCCCGAATTCGAGCTCTGGAGCCAAGGCATCCACGCGCGTTCAGGCGTCGGTTGCCCCGATTGCCACATGCCGTACACGCGCGAAGGAGCGCTCAAGTTCAGCGATCACCAGGTGCGCAGCCCGCTGCTCAATGTCGCCCGCGCCTGTCAGGTCTGCCATCGATATGACGAGACCGAAATCAAAGATCGGGTGTTCACCATTCAGGATCGCACCAAAAAGCTGATGGATCGGGCGCTCGATGCGCTGGTCAGCTTGATTGGCGACATTGAAACGGCAATCAAAGTCGGCGCGACGGATGAAGAATTGGCAAGCGCGCGGAGCTATCAGCGTCGAGCACAACTGCGAGTCGATTTCATCAACGCAGAGAACTCGATGGGATTCCACGCCCCGCAAGAGGCTGCAAGGATCCTGGGCGAGGCAATCGATTACGCCCAACAAGGGCGGATTGAAGTGAACAGGATCGCCGGGTTGCAGTAGCGGCTCGTTTCCGTACCCTTCTTTGTGGCTTCTCAATTCCGCACGGCGCGCGTATCATCGCCCAATGATTCCCCTACGCACGCTTTCTCCACTCTTCCACCTCTTTTCAATAACCTGCGCAGTCGTCACGCTCGGCTGCTCGGACACCACGGGACCCGCCGAGCCTACGGAACCCGCTCCGCTCGGCGACCCGCTCGGTTGGGATGCAACGAAGCCCGGCCTATACACCTGCGGTCACCGAATCCTGCAAGTGACCTACACGCCTCCGTCATTGCCCTCGCGCACGATTCCCGTCGAGGTTTGGTACCCTTCGACCTCGACCGATGGTGAGCATCCGAAATACCAAGGTATATTCGAGGACAAACTCACCTACAAGGACGTTCCGCTCGCGCCGACGTCTTGGAAATCGGGAATGCCGGTTCTCGTGCATTCGCACGGGCATAAGGGATTTCCAGGCAATAGCGGACGGCTCATGTGCCATTTCGCTTCACATGGGTGGCTCGCCGTGGCCCCCGCGCATGTGGGCAATTTGCTCAACGACACGCCGGATGTTCGACCCCTCGATACGTACATTCATCGCCCCCACGATCTTCGCGCAGCGCTCGATTTGGTCGCGTCGCTCCCTGATGACGACGAATTGGCGGGTAAGGCCGATTTGACGCACGTCGCGATGAGCGGACACAGTTTCGGCACGTATACCGCATGGACCATTGGCGGAGCGCCGCTCGATACTGCGAATTTTGAAATGCGCTGTCAAAACGGCAACCTTGCAGAATGTACGCCCGAAAAAATTGCCGTCCTGGGAGGAGATCTTTCCGATTCGCGCGCAAAAATCGTCATGCCTCTGGCAGGCGTTCCACGCAGTGAAATTGGTGACGCGAATTTCGACAAAGCAAAAGTACCCGTCTTGATGATGAGCGGAACGCTCGATGAAAGTAGCCAGGCCGATTTGATGACGACCGTCACGAACGTCGACCTTACCTGGGTGAACGTGGAAAGCGGTTGTCACCAGCTTTATGGATTGGGCAACAGTGTGCTTGGGGATCCAGCTTGTGCGGCATTGCCCGACGAAGAGGGCTTCGAACTCGTGAATCCGTGGATCTTGGCCTACGCGCGATATCACGTGTGGGAGGACCGCAGCCAATTCGTCGCGGACTTGATCGAGCGGCGAGTGAGCATTTCGCCGAAGGTGGTCGTGCAGCACGTGGGACCGTGAACTTTCGCACAAAGCTCCACTTCAACGAATCGGCTTAGAGCGTGTTGAACAGGCGTCGCGAGCGAATCGGGGCTAGGGCGGCCGATACGAAGCGTACTTCAGTACGCTGAGTGAGGCCAACCGAAGCACCGATTCGCGCAGCAGCCTGTTCAAAACGCTCTTACGATTTGCCGATTCCGCTGCCCTCAAAGCACGACACAATCTGCTCGCGCCCCAGCGTGTCCTCCTCCAACAACCTATCCGTAAGTCGAACCACGCCACTACGCATGGATTCGACAATCCGGCACGCCCGCTCGAGTTGCGCTTCAACCAGCTTTCGAGATACCTCGTCCACTCGGCACAACATCGTCGCCCCGTGCGCAGCCTGCCCCGGGTGATCCGTAATGCTGATCGGCCCAAGCTCGCTCATGCCCAGCTCCGCCACCATCTTGCGCGCAAGCGACGCCGCACGTTGGATGTCATCGGCAGCACCAGCCGTCATCGTACCCAGCATTACGATTTCCGCCGCACGTCCGCCCATGAGCATGCAGATCTGATCCTCGAGGAACTCGCGCGTGTGCAATAGCCGATCCCGCTCGGGCAACGCTTGCGTCACACCCAGCGCCCGACCTCGCGGCAAAATCGACACCTTGTGCACCGGATCCGCATGCGGCGCAGCTAAAGCCACCGCCACGTGTCCCGCCTCGTGAATCGCCGTCGCGCGACGCTCTTCCGGATCGAGCACCAATGACCGTCGCTCAGCACCCATGAGCACTCGGTCACGCGCTTTGTCGATATGCGACAACTCCACCGCCGCTGCGTCTTCACGCGCTGCCAAAATCGCTGCCTCGTTCAAGAGGTTCGCCAAATCAGCGCCCGAAAACCCAGGCGTCACTTTCGCCACGTGCCCCAAGTCGATGTCGTCCTCGAGCGTTATCGGTCGCGCATGCACTTCGAGGATCTCGCGACGCCCGCGCAAATCCGGCAGCGGTACCACGATCTGCCGATCGAATCGCCCCGGCCGAAGCAGCGCAGGATCCAGCACGTCCACGCGGTTTGTCGAGGCAATCACCACCACGCCCGTCGTGTGATCGAACCCGTCCATCTCCACGAGCAATTGGTTCAACGTCTGATCATGCTCGAGCGACGCAGAGTCACCGTTTCGTCCGCGAGCACGACCCACCGCATCGACCTCGTCGATGAACACGATGCACGGAGATGCCTTTCGCGCCTCGGCGAACAAGCTACGCACGCGCGATGCGCCCACACCCACGAACATCTCTTGAAAGCTCGATCCCGATGCCGACATGAACGGCACGCCAGCTTCCGTAGCCACCGCTCGCGCGAGCAGCGTTTTGCCCGTGCCCGGTGAGCCCGTGAGCAGCACTCCACGCGGAGGACGTCCGCCCAAACGGCTGAACCGCGCTGGATTGCGGAGAAACTCGACCGTTTCAGTAAGTGCTTCTTTAACTTCGTCCATGCCCGCCACGTCGGTGAAACGCACGGCAGGGCCCACGCTTTTCGAGCCAACTTCGGCGAAGTGTCCGCGGCTTTTGCGACGATGCATCGCCAAGCCCACGCCACCGAGCAGGGTGATCACCAGGATGGGCGCGATTGCTGCCAAGGCACGAGATGCCGGAGCTGCGTCACGCGCGCCGTACTCGACGATCGCACCTGCTTGGACAAACTGATCGACCAATGTTTTCCGTGCATCGGTTTCGCCCACGATAGCCATACGTTCACGGCCATCCGTGAACGTGATGGCGAAACGCTCGCCCTCGACGCGCACGTCACGCACGTCACCCGTGGCGGGCAAGCGTACGAGATCCGTGTACGAAAGCGTCTGTTCAGGCACTGCCGAGCGCGCGACGATCGCCACGATCGCGACGACAGCAGCAACGACCAGGACCATCAACGGTCGGGAAACACCGACCATCCACTTCTCGAATTTCCTCATCCATCGCATGCGTCGCACCTCGTATGTCCCAGGCTGAGCCTTTCCGGGGAACAAGACGATAGCTTCGCGTAGGTTGCCTGGTAGGGACAAACGAAACGATTTAATCGAGGTATTGAGGAATTTTCAGACTCGTGCCAGGGAGCAACTCAGGCTGCGTGAGCTTGTCTCGTTGCTGCGAGCCCTTCGAGAATCGACACGAAACGATTCAGGCTTGGTGAGCGTTTACGGGCGAGCTGGATATCCAGGTCATTGGCCAAACGCGAGATGACCGCCCCATCCAGGCGTCCCTCGCGCTCTTTGAGTACATTTTTCGCATTGGCGTGCATTTCGGGGTTTGGATCGTGTTGCGCCAGGAGCCATGCTTCAATCGTCTGAACGGCGAGACAAACGCTGACTTCCTGTGGCGTGAACTGGTGCGCACGCATCATGCTTTCGATTTGAATTCGCTGATGCTCAGCCGCGATCCCAACGCGGGCACGCGCTCTTCCTTGTTCATCGGCGTGTCTCCATGCTGGGCGAACATTGCCCGTGCGAACCGATACAACAGCGCTCGGTTTTGAGTCAACAACCGAACAAAGTGAGCGCGCAGAGTAGACGCGTGTGGAAATTTGCACGAGAGGGTGAACGAATTTCCACTCACGCGTGGACCCATGTCTCACAAAGTGAACGCTTTGAGCACCCGTGCGTGGAATTTTGCGTGAGAAACTGAACGAATTTCCACAAGGGTGTGAAGCTGGTTGGCGAAAAGTGACCGGCGGGAGCACAGCGGTGTGGAACTTCGCCTCGGAATTCGCGAAAGGGTTGTCGAGTTGCTGCGGTGGGGCGCGCTGGCCCAGCGAAATAGCGTGAGTTGGCTCGGAGAGGGATGCGATTGAGGGTTTGCAAGCGGGGTGCTGGCCCAAGGCCCGCAGAAGCATATGGCGACGCAGGTGGGCAACTCTCGCACTTTGCCGCGCGAGCGCCGTTTTGCGTTAATGCGTCAATGCATCAATTTCCACAGGCGTGACGATCGTTGCCGTTGCGTTGCCCCATTTCGGTACTCTCAACGCTGGGAGGACTCGATGCCCACCGTTTTCAGGGGAATTTGGCAGACGTTGGTCCCTTTGTGCTTGTTCTTCGCGAGCGTGTTTGCCCCCGCGGGATGCACGTGTGCGCCCGGGGATCAATCCCTCGCGCGTCGGTACATTGCTTGTCGGCCGCAGTATGAGCGCCGA
>CAZETM010000025.1:0-30706 GCA_964514885.1 uncultured Polyangium sp.
GGACCCGGACCAGCTAGCGCTGGACCAGTTTCGGTTTGTCCGCTTCGCGGTCAAACCGACCCAAAGCCGCAGACATTTCTCTCAAGCCACGCGGAGGATTTTGCCGATGGCCTCGTCGTCGTAGCCACCCAGGGCGATGATGTCGGGAGCATCGGGGGCTTCGTACGGAAGATCGGCCCCCGGAAGACCCGCGACCTTGCCCTCGCGCGCGGCGGCATACAGGCCCTTGGCATCGCGTTCGGCACACGTTTCGGCAGAGACGTGCACGTAGACCTCGAGGTACCGTGGCGCCAACTGCTTGGCTCGCTCGCGGTACTCGCGCAAGTGCGCCGTGGCCGGGACAATCGCGACGAGGCCTTGAGCTGCAAAGAGCGCGGCCAAGTTGGCGAGCGTTTCGTAAAAGTCACGACGCGCGTGATCGTCATACCCAGGCGCAGGCTTGAGCGCCGCACGCACCGCGTCTCCATCGAGGAGAATCGTCGGCCTCTTGGCGTGCACGAGCTTTCTGCGCAGACGCTCGGCAAGCGCCGATTTGCCCGAAGAAGGCAAGCCCGTGATCCATACGACTGCACCACCCCCGCTCATAAAAATAACCTTTCCGCATCGTTCGGATCGAACGTGGTCGTGTCGAGCGCCCGTTCGACGAAACCGAGAAGAGCATCACGCGTGGACGAACGAATCGATGGATACCACCTGGGGTTTGCCATGACCAGCGCCCTCCAAGCGAGAAATGGCGCAGCCACCGAAAAGATGCCCGTGTCGCCCGTCCGTCCAAGGTACGTCTGGAAAAACGATTGCCATAACGTACGAAATGCTAGTCCCCACGAACCTGGTGCTTCGAGCGCAAAAAATACGTAATTGAGCGCCAAGCACATCACGTCGTCCGCTGGATCGCCTGCCGATCCGCGGCTGGTATCGAGCAGCACGGGTGCTCCCGCGTCATCAAAGAGAATATTGAACGGATGAAAGTCCCCGTGGACTCGGGCCAACCTGTTTTCGCGATGCTTCAGGCGAAAACGCCATTCAAGGCACCGGCGCTCGATACCCGCGAGCCGCTCGGGCGACGCCATCGGTACATCGTCGGGATAACCATCGACGAGCCCGAAGATACCCTCACCGTGCCCCACCAAATCTCGAATGGCTCGTCGATAAACGGCCGGGGCGTGTTGTTTCTCGACATGAATGTCAGCCAAGAGCGAGGCAAGCATCCGCGCTCGAGGCTCGTCCTGGGGCGACAAAGAGCACGTATTTGCAATGCGTCTCAAGTGTTCCGCATAAACGTGCCCTTCGACGAATTCGGTGAGCAAATAGAATTCGCCACTGTCGCGCAGGGAAATCAGCTTCCCATCACGCGTTACTGCACCCACATCGAGCGCACGGGTATGGCGGGGAACGATGCCGAAAGTGTCGTAGGACAAGAGCATGTTCGCAGCGCGATCGGATCGTCTGTCGTGTCCAAACTCATCCGGTCGCGCCGTGTGCAAACAGATTTCTCGTCGCTCACCATTGTCGGAGCGCAAAACGATCCGTAAAGGCACCCCGTATCCAATGGCCTTTTCGGTTCCTTTGGCGTCCTGGATGTCTGCGTCCGGCCCGAGCGTCGTGATGCTCTCGATTTGCGCGTGAGGCGCAATTTCAGCGCACAGCTTGGCCAGCGCCTTTTCGCTCCCCACTTCGCTATTCATCGTCACCCCTGCCTGTCCCGATTGCCTGTTACGCCTTGCCCTCGCAAGCTTCCGCGAGCTACGGGCAAGTGACGAATGTGATGCTCGCGCATGACGTCGTGAGCATGCTTCAAGGGTTGGTCGAATCCAACCGAGTGCGGGCTGGTGGTCATGTAGTCGGCAATGGTTTTGTCCTTCATGGCTCCTCGAGACGGTCGTTCTAGCAAGAGTGTGGCCAAGCGACGATTTAGCGATCTCGCAGCAGCCAAGAGGCGCTAGTCTTGCGCCGACGCGCATTTTGTGCGCCAGAAGGGCGACAACGGTTCGCTTCCAAAGCCTCGTACGCAGGATATTCGTGCGGTCTAAATGCGCCGCGTTTGGGTTGGCACGAGATCTGCCGGGACTCGCCGTTCGAAGGGAAACAGGAGACCGAAATGACGATGCAAGAGAAGGCGTACACGATCGTGGTGGGGATCGATTTCTCGGATGCGAGCGACGCGGCGCTCGACGAGGCCCTGCAGTTGTCGATGGCGCGAAATGCCGAGCTACACGTGCTCTACGTCGACGATCACTTCCGGGCGCCGGAAGGTGGACGAGAAGCTGCCGAGGCTGCGCTGTCGCGGATCGAGCAGCACGGGATTTCGCGGATCTCGGAGCTGGGCACTCGTCAGGGAAAACCCCTCACGTTTCGCCGGCTGTACTCGCATTTCCGTCTCGGTGCGCCGGCCGAGCAGCTCGTGCAACTGGCCGCCGACCTCGATGCGGACTTGGTGGTGGTCGGAACGCACGGACGAAGTGGTCTGCAACGCCTGGTATTGGGCTCGGTGGCCGAACGGGCGGTGCGACTGGCTCGGTGCCCGGTCTGGATCGTGAGGCCGAAAGATCACGAAGGAGTCGGTAAAGTGCCTGAGATCGAACCGGCGTGCAAAGATTGCGTCACCAAACGGGCCGAGACAGGTGGTGCGACGTTCTGGTGCGAACGACATTCGGAACGGCACGTGCGTGCCCATACACACCACCATGGCGGCAGTAGCCAAGGTATCGCTGGCGGACACTCGTCAACGCCGATGTGATTTTCCCAATTGATGGAAGGTGTTGGCATCTTCGACGGGGCACAGTTGTCTGGTCGAGCAGGTGTTGGCATCTTCGCGGGTGAAAGGAAAGCTTCTTCGAGCAGGTGCCAGGCGCCTTCGAAGGCACAAGGGGGCTGCTTCAAAAGCTACCCTTTTTTTCCTTCGACACAATCCCGTATTCGTGCAGCCGATATTGGATCGTACGCACGCTGATATCGAGCATTTCCGCGGCTCGCGTCGTCGAGCCGTTGGTCGCATCGAGCGTCGAGAGAATCGCAAACCGTTCGACTTCCGCCATTGTTGCCCCCGGAATTCGCACGGCTCCCTTAGGCAGCGGCGCTACGTCAATCGGCAAATCATTCTCGTCCACGAGCGAGTCTTCACAAAGAACGACCGCACGCTCGACCGCATTCTCGAGCTCACGCACGTTGCCCGGCCATCTGTGCGCCAAAAGCTTCGCCCGTGCACGATCGCTGTACCCCTCGATCCGTTTCTTGTTTTCGGCCGCGAACCGACGCAAAAAATGCTCCGCCAAAAGCACCACGTCTCCGCCTCGCAAACGCAACGGCGGCATCTCGATGTGCACGACGTTCAACCGGTAATACAAGTCCTCGCGAAACCGACCATCTTGTACGTCTTTGGCCAGATCCCGATTCGTCGCGGCAATCAATCGCACGTCGACTTCGACCGATTCGTTCCCGCCCACTCGCTCGAACGTTCGCTCCTGCAAAACGCGAAGCAGTTTTACCTGCGTTGCCGCGGGGATCTCACCCACCTCGTCGAGGAACAACGTTCCACCATGCGCTTGCTCGAAGCGGCCCAAGCGTCGTTTGTCCGCGCCCGTGAATGCTCCCCGCTCATGTCCGAACAGCTCGCTTTCGAGCAGGCTTTCAGCCAATGCCGCACAATGCAGCGTGATGAACGGCGCCGCGGCTCGCGGACTCTTGATGTGAATCGCTCGCGCCAACTCGCCTTTGCCCGTGCCACTTTCGCCCGTAATCAGCACCGTGGCCCTGGCAGCCGCAACTTGACGCGCAACTCGGTACACCTTCTGCAGCGCCGTGCTCGCGCCAATCAGCCCCTCGAAACCTTCGCCATCACGCTCGCGCAATTGACGTCGCAACTGTTCGGCTTCGACACGAAGGTTTGTCCGCTCGATCGCTCGTTCGATCGACAAGATCAGCGCATCGAAGTCGACCGGCTTCGTCAGGTAATCGTCGGCTCCTGCGCGCATCGCCTGCACCGCCGTAGATACTTCTCCAAACGCTGTCACCACGATGACCGGCACGTCGTGATACACGGCCCGCAGCTTCTGAAGCAGCTCGATGCCGTCCATCTTCGGCATCTTCAGATCCGTCACCACAATGTCGGGTGGATGATCCGTGGCCAACTGCAACGCGTGCGCTCCGTCGGTCGCCGAATCGACGGCATAGCCCTCGGAACGAAGGAGTTTTTCTAGTCCCGAACGTGCGTTCGGTTCGTCATCGACAATCAGCACCCGAGCTTTGGGCTTGCTGCCCGCTTTCGCTTCCGCCATGTGAAAGTTTAATCCTCAGTCTTGGGTCGTGCGGCGTTTGTCCGGACGCTCTTTATCGTCAAGGCGAATAGGAAGAGTGACGCGGAATATGGTCTTTCCCGGACGGCTGTCTACGTCGATCGTGCCAGCATGATCGGTGACGATGCGGTGCACGATAGACAATCCAAGGCCAGTGCCGTGCGATTTGGTGGAGAAAAATGGATCGAAAATGGGCGCATCGGATTCCGGTAGCCCAGGCCCATCGTCCTCGACTTCGACAACGACATTCCGAGGTCTGCGCCGGACACGCAACTTCGCTGTCCCACCCGCCACCATCTCGAGCGCTTCGATCGCGTTTTGCAAAAGGTTGAGCAGTACCTGCTCCATCTTCGGCGCATCGATGTCGAGCACGAGATCATGCACGGGTAGATCGAGAGCAATCTTGGCCCCGACTTTTTCCGCTGCAGGGCCCATGAGTGTCGCGACGTGCTCGCACAACGAGCGCATCGAAGTGGGTCGCAAATCGAGCGGCTTTGGCCGTGCAAAGTCCAAAAACTCGCTCACCAGGCTGCCCAAGCGCCGGATCTCTTCCGTGACGATGCGAATCGCTTCCAACTGCTCAGCGTCCGCGCCACCTTTGCGTAACCCTCGCTCGAGAAACGTCGCATGCAGTTGCGCGCCATTGAGCGGATTGCGAATCTCGTGCGCCAAACCCGCTGCAAGCGTACCGACGGCGGCAAGCTTCTCCGTCTGACGGGCTCGCATCGCTCGCGCATTGTCATCCGTCGTGTCGCGACCTACCGCAAAAAGCACGACGTCATCGTCCTGCCCAGGCGCATACGCGAGCTGCCAACGCACATCGCGCATCCTGCCCGTACGCGTGCTCAAAACACTTTCGAGGTCCTGAATGCGCACCGGAGCTTCGCGAGCTTCGAGCATTGCACGGAGCGCGGCCGCTTGCTCGTCACGCAACGAGTCGGCGATCATCATGTCCACGAAAGGTTTGTCCAAAACCTCTTCCCGACCTCGCCCTGTCACCCGTTCGGCTTCGCGATTGAATAGGCGGATCTTTCCCGAGCGATCCACTCCGACAATCAGCGCGCGAGCCAATTCCACCGCGTTCACATAACGATGCTCGGTACGTCGCAACGCCAGATCGACCTCGGCCCGCTCCATTCGCTCTCGCTGTCGAAGACGTGCAACGAAGTGATCACGGTAGCTCTCGAGCATCACCGCTAGGTCGATATCGAGCGCACGATGAAGCGCTTCCCGACACGCCGCCGCTTGCTCCCCCATCGTCTCGTCAACCAGCCGCGCGAGCGCAATGCGGATGAGCGCCATCGCGCTGAACATGTACCGCTGCGGTAGGCCGATCTGCACGTGAACGCGCCCGATGTTCAACGTCTCCGCGTAATACGCATCGTCGTGCGGACCGGTGCACAACCGATCCATCCACCGCACGAGCGACCGTTGAAGACGCGCGACTTGTTCTTCCCCGGTGAAGATCTCGTGAGCCCCCTCGTGCTCGTGAATTCGATCGTAGAAATCAATCGCGATACGCTCGAAATGCGGCTCGGCTTGGGGATGGAAAACGCGCAACAAATCCGTGTCGTTCGACGTGAACCGAACGTAACGCAACATCTCCGAGGCAACGCTCTCGCTCACGACCGTCGGATCCAACGATTCCCCGAACATGATCAACGACTCTCGGATCCGTCGACGTTGCCAGTGATCGCTTCGCCCAACGAAGACAACTCGCTGCCCAGTAGAGCCACGAGGTCATCCGCGGTCACGATGCCCGTGACTCGACCATCAGCATCGACAATGGGTAAACGTCGCACGCCGTGCTGGCGCATGGTGCGCACCGCAGTCTCGAAGCCGTCCGTGCGCGCAATGGTGACGGCTTCGTAGGTCAGGATGCTCGAGACGAGGACCGTGGCAGGATCGAGTCCCTCGGCGACGACGCGAAGCACGAGGTCGCGATCGGTCAACATGCCCATCGGCCGTTCGTCGCGAACAACGACGATGCACCCGACCTTGTGGTCACGCATGCGGCACGCAACAGCGAGCGCCGTTTCGTCGAGCTTCGCCGTGATCACCTGCCGTTCGAATCGCGTGAGCGCCAAAGCCGCGTACACACCAGGTGAAAGCCCGCTGCCAAAGCTCTCTGGAGGTCCAGCGCGCATAAATTGCGCCGACTGCGAATGGATTGCGCGAGCCACGGAGGGACCGCACGCAACCTTTTCCGTCTCGCCCTCCCATGTGCAAACGAGATACGAATCGCGGACGGAAAGGCCCACGCAGTGTTGACAGGTGTTGCAATCCGCGACGTCGATGTCGACATGACGTCGGGGACAATGCACGCGCGCACTGGGCTGCTCGCCACTCGCGGTAACGATCTTCAACCGCTGAGCTTTGCCAGGCTCGTCGCTCATGTCGCAGCTCCTTCCGGTATCGCGTCGGAAGCTGTTTCGGCTGCAACTTCGGAGACTCGCACGGTGAGAACAGGACACGAAGCGTGTCGAACGATTCGCTCCGCGACGCTGCCCACCACCAGACGCTCGAACCCCTTGCGGCCGTGCGTACCCATCACGATCAGGTCGAAACGCTCGTCTTCCGCAATCCGAAGGATGACCTTGGCCGGCTCGCCACCTTCCCGCCGATGACGAACTCGAGTCACTCCGCGTCGTTGAAGCGTATCGACGAGGTGATCCAGGGCGCGTTGCGTACGCGTCTCGACGAATTCGTTGAGCGACGTGCTCGCTTCGTTCGGCATGTTGACGACGAGCTCGGGAAGCACAAAGCCCTGCCACGCAGGCGGCTCTTCGATGTGCAGTAGCTCGATGGCCGCGCCTAATTTCAGCGCAAGCTCGGCGGCGTGCTCGCAAGCCGCGTGTGAGCAATTCGAAAAATCTACCGGGACGAGGATCCGATCGAAGGGGTTCATAGACTCGAGGGCTTTATGCAACCCGCGGGCCTTACGCGATCAGTCTCGAAATTGCCGCGATGACCAGGGCATGACGTCGCCCTCGGGACCAACCGGGGCGCAGATCGTTCGTGATACGTGCAGCGATTGCGCGTGCGAACGCAGACGCTCAAAGCGTGTCTATCAGGCGTTGCGAGCGAATCGGGGCTAGGGAAGCCGATACGAAGCGTACTTCAGTACGCTGAGTGAGGCTGACCGACGCCCCGGTTCGCGCAGCAGACTGATAGACACGCTTTCAGTCGACGGACGGCTTGACCCCCAGCTCAGTCAGCACGTTGTCCGCACCGTCAACGTCCAGGACCCACTGGACGTATCGGAAGTCGACGTGAATCGCGCGCGTGACTTCCGGGAGGAAGACCACATCCGAGGCCATCGATTCGTAGTTGCCATCGAAGAGCAACCCCACGAGTTCGCCTCTCGCGTTCAACGTGGGCGACCCCGAGTTGCCACCCGTCGTGTCCACGTCGCTCAAGAAGTTCACCGGCACTTCACCCAGCGCAGCACTCGTATGTGTTCCAACCTTTTTCGCCCGAGCCGCATCGACAAGCCTTTTCGGAGCGTTGAACGGCTCTTTGTCCGTCACTTTCGCCGCCATCTCGGACAGCGTCGTGAACGGTCGATACATGGGCGCCGTCGTTGTCGGACGATACCCACGCACGGTTCCGTAGCTGACTCGCAGCGTACTGTTGGCATCGGGCGCGATGGGAACGGCACGCATCTTCTGCAACGCTTCGAAGTATCGCGGCCTGAGCATACTCATCGCTCCTTCGAACGACTTCTCGCGCGCCTCCATCGCCGCGTACACCGGACGTAGTGCCACCGCGAGCTTGAGCATCGGGTCTTTGCTCTTGGCCAGCTCTGCGGTCTTCGCCTTGCGCAGCAGCTCGAGCCGCGTCTTCTCGTCCTCGAGGTTGGTCTTGTACAGATCCGCAAGAGCCTTGTCGATCGACGGACGATCGAGCTTTTTGCCAACGATCGTGCTCACGAACGCAGGTCGTTCTCCATCGGTGAGCTTGGACATTCGTTCGAGTATCAGGCCGACCAACGTTTGATCGATCGCTCGATCGTACGAGCTCGTAGTACGCACGAGCCGCTGCTCGAGACGTTTCCAATTGCGCTCTTGATAGTCGGGGTCACGTGCTGCATCGGGTTTGTCCCGCTCTTCGGCCATCCGCACGATGGTCATCGCAGCAGAGAACATCTCGGCGCTCTGCAAGATGCTCATGAGGCCCATGTCCTCTTCGCGTGTCTTCTTGCGCTCGGTGACGAGCGTCGACATTTTGCCCATCATGTCGCCGTAGGTCGCTTTGCGTTGTGCATCGGCATCGATCCACGCCGCGAGCGCCGCGTCCTCTTTCTCGCGTAACAGGGCAATGCCGCCTTTGCCGAGCCCCTCGGACAAACCTTTCGTCCTCGTAAGAGCGTTGCCGATGAAGCCCAGCAGCGGAGAGATTTTAACGTTGAGCTTGGGCTGTTGTTTCACGAGCGCTTCGAGCGCAGCGATACCTTGCTCGTAGCTTTGAATCCGACGCGGGTAATCCCAGTCGACGGTTTCGCGAACTTCGAGCGCGGTGCGCAGACGGTTTGTCTTACCGGGATAACCTGCGACCAACACGAAGTCGCCCTCGACGAGCGGTTTGGAGGCCATACGCAAGTAGTGCGGAGGCTTGTACGGAACGTTTGTCTCGGCGTGATCAGCGGGCTTGTTGTCCTTGTTCACGTACGCGCGCAAGAACGAGACGTCTGCGCCGTGACGAGGCCAACGCCAGTTGTCGATCTCGCCACCGAACTGACCCACGCTCTCGGGAGGCGCATAGACGAGGCGCACGTCACGCAGCTCGAGCTGTTCGATGAGCAAATACTGCGCGCCGCCGAAGTAGTCCTTCACGGTGCAACGCACTTCGGGTCGGCCCTTTTCACACGCGGCAACGACGGATTTTTGACGCTCTTCGAGCTTGTCGAAACGAGCGCGATCGTTCGGGAGCGTATCGAGTCCCGCGCGCATGTCGGTCGTCACATCCTTGAAGGACTGCGTCACGAACACGCGGTTGGTGGGGCCAGCCCATTTTTCATCGGCGCGCGTCTTGGCGATGTACCCGTCGTTGGCGAGGTTCTTTTCGGGGGTCGAGTTGAACTGCAAGATGCGCGTCACGCAGTGATGGTTGGTCACGATGAGACCGTCTGGAGAGACAAACGACGCCGAACAACCTCCCAAGCTCACGACGGCACCGAGCGGCGGAGCCGTGGGGTCGGTGAGCGTTTTCGGATCGAGTTCGAGGCCGGCGTTTTTCAACGTTTCGCCATGGTCTGCGAGTTGCGAAGGGACCCACATGCCTCCGGGATTCTCGAAGGCCTTTTTCGCGATGACCGATGCGGTGGCGGGGCTAGCTTTCGCGTCCGTGGGCGTCGTCGATTTGGGCGTGACGACGGGTACGGAAGACTCGGCGCCACAACCGAGACCAAGCGCGGAAACCAGCAGCGTTAGAGTTGAAACGGACGAAGTGAGGCGGGACATGTCCGCCCTTTAGCATCTTTGACGGTTGGCGGGACAAAGGGGCGAAGAGTCCTGTTGACGCAAGGGTCCGAGGGCGGTGATCCTGCGACATCATGCGCACCCTGACCGCTATTGTTGCTTCTTCGTTTCTTCTGATCGGACTGCCCTTCGTCGGTTGCACGAACGGTGCGACAGGCGGCGACGCTTCCTCGTCAAACCTGGGCGGTTTTGGGGGAGGGACGGGCCAAAGCAAAGATTGCAACGGCAGCCAACCCGACGGATTCTGCAACTACCTCGGCCAGAATCCCGAAACGTGCGCGTGTGCGGATTGCGCAGGCGGGTCGGCATGCACGAGCAAGTGCACCGATGACGGCACGTGCAACCTGGGACCCGACACCGAAGATTGCACCTGCAACGATTGTTATTTCAAGGTCGACGCATGTCCTCCCACGAGCGTGGGATGTGACGATTCCCCCGATGGCGTATGCGGCGTCAACGAGGACTGCGTGTGCCCGGATTGCACCGCTACCGATCGCTGCACGATGAGCTGTTTGGATAATGGATCGTGCGTCCCGTACCTCGAAGGCTGCGCTTGTAGCGACTGCAAGGTGCTGGAGGCGTGCGGTGGCAACGGGGCGTCCAGTTCGTCGAGTGCTGCGGCTTCTTCATCGAGTTCATCGAGCGCGGCGTCTTCATCGAGCGCGGGTGGAGGCGGCGGGGCCGGCGGCGCTGGTGGTGGAGCAGGCGGCGCGGGTGGAGCTGGCGGCGCTGGCGGCGGGACTTGACGCAATCGGATAAGTCCAAGGCGGCTTGGTCGAATTCATAATTGCGCTAGTAGTCGAAAAAGATTGATGCATTGGACGCGCACGTGAGAGTGCGTGCTCGGCATTCGTGCGTCCTTCGCGATACGGAAGAAAATGTGCATTTGCGGTCGATGGGCAATCACTGTTCGAGGTGATTTGCAGCGTTCAATTCCGGAACGATACGTGATACAAGGGAACGTTGCCTATGACTTTCCAGATTCGCGAGGTGCGAGTTTGGACAACGAACGAGGTCGCTCATGGCGCAAACGCGAAGACGACTCGGTAAATATTTGGGATCGATAAGTTTGGTTTCTCTGGCCGTGCTGGGGACTCTGAGCTTTTCGGGCTGTATTGCAGGCGAAGACGACGGGACCTGTGAATCTGACCACATGTACTTTGCCCAAAAAGTATGGGCTCCCGTCTTGGCCGTGAAGTGTGTCGGTTGCCATAACCCGCAAGGGACGGCAAAGGACTCGAGCTTGGTGCTCCGTGGAAGCACGGAGGCTGGGTTTCTCGACGCGAACTTCCAGATCGTGAAGGCTGCGTCGTCGCTCGAACAGGACGGCATGTCGCAGCTTTTGGCCATGCCGACCGGCGGCACTGCTTCGCGCAAGCATCCGGGCGGCGTGGTGATCGATAAGGGAAGCGAAGACTACGCGGCGATCGAGGCGCTGGTTGGCCGCTTCAAAGAGCCGTCGGCGTGCGTGACGAACTTGAATGCAGTTCTCCAGGGTGTGCAGCTTGCGACTCCTACGGAGACCTTGCGCAAGGCATCGCTTTCGCTCGCGGGTCGATTGCCGACGGACGCCGAGGTGAAGGCGGTCGAAGGTGGCGGTTTGGCGGCGCTCGATCAGATTCTCGATCGGATGATGACGGAGGATGCGTTTTATACGCGTCTGAAGGAAATCTACAACGACGTCTTCTTGACCGACCGATACCTCGAGAATGAGGACGCGGTCAATCTGCTGAACGACGTCGATTACTACAATGGCCGGTGGTACAACGGCATTACCGATCCGGTCGAAAGCGAGGCATACATTGCCAACCTGGGCGCGCGGAACTGGGACGATGCTTATAACAAGCTGCGTTCTTGGACGAATCGTGGCGTAGCTCGTGAACCGCTCGAGTTGGTCGCGCACGTGGTGCGTAACGATCGGCCGTTCACCGAGGTATTGACGGCCAACTACATCATGGTCAATCCGTTCTCGGCGAAGGCGTTCATGCTTTCGGGCGTGACGTTCAAGAACGATGCGGATCCGACCGAATTCGTCGAGGCGCAGATTCCGGTGATCCCGCACGCGGGCATTCTGACGTCGCCGATGTTCTTGAATCGTTATCCGACGACGGAGACGAATCGCAATCGTGCACGCGCGCGTAAAGTCTACGAATTCTTCCTGGGTACCGACCTTCTGAAGACGGCCGAGCTGCCGATCGATCAGACGCAAGTGACCGAGGTCAATCCGACGATGAACGCAGCAGCATGCGTGTCTTGTCACAAGCCGATGGACCCGATCGCGGGTGCATTCCGTCATTTCGACGAACGAGCGCGTTACAATCCGATGGAGGCACCGCTCGACGACATGCGTCCGCCGGGGTTCGGAGCGGAAAACATTCCCTACGAACGACTGCCGGAATCGCTGAAATGGCTCGCGCCGCGCATAGCGAACGATCCGCGGTTTGCCCTTGCGGCAGCCTACACGGTCTTTACGGGTTTGACGGGACAAGCTCCCCCGATTGCTCCGACCGACCGTTCGTCGCCGGACTTCGACAAGGAGTTCGAGTCGTATTTGGCGATCTATTCGGAGTTCAGCAAGATCGCGCACGACTTCGAGGATAGCGGTTACGATTTGAAGGTCGTCTTCAAAGAGATCATCAAGTCGCCCTACTATCGTGCGAAGAACTCGCAAAAGCTGTCGACGGATCAGGCATCGCAATTGTCGACGCTGGGAATGGGCCGTTTCCTCACGCCAGAAATGCTGCACCGCAAAGTCTGGGCCGTCACGGGATATCCGTGGCGTCCGCGTGCATTCGAGGATGGCGGTTGGTCGAATGATTACCTGCTCATCAGGGATCAATACCGCATGCTGTACGGCGGTATCGATTCGAATGACACGGTGACGCGCGTCAAGAACCCGAACGGAATCATGGCGAACATCGCCGAGCGTATGTCCAATGAAATGGCCTGCGTTGCAGTTCCGCGCGAGTTCTGGAAGTCGAAGAGCGAACGATTGCTCTTCCCGGACGTCGAATTGACGTTCGAGCCTGAAGACAAGAATGGTTTCCCCGTCGAGCCGGCGGTGAAAGCCATCAAAAAGAACATCCAGCATCTGCACGAGCGGATTTTGGGTGAGAAACTCCCCGACGGACATCCTGAAATCGATCGGACGTACCAGCTATTCCTCGATACGTATCGCGAAGGCATCAAAGGCATGAGCGATCCGACCCAGGAAGCGAAATACGACGAATGGCTCGATTGGTCCTGCCGCGTACGCAACGACTACTGGACTCGTGCCGATCTGCCTGAAGAGGATCGGCTCGAACAGGACGCAAACTACGTGATGCGTTCTTGGATGGCGGTCGTGACGTACTTGATGTCGGACTACCAATTCTTGCACGAATAAGGAGAGCCCCATGGATAGACGAGACTTTCTCAAGATAACATCTATGGCGGGGCTGGGAGTGGCCGCTGCCAGTTTGCCTCTGGCTTCACGCGCCGGGGCGACCGAGCCTTATACGGGCACGCTGTACGTGACGATGCATGCCAGCGGTGGTTGGGACGTGACGAGCTTTTGCGACCCGAAGGGTAGCACGGGCCCGGACGAACCGAATCCGATGAACAAGTATCTGAAGACGGACATCGGAACCGCCGTCGGCAGCGCAAGCAAAATGCAATATGCGCCGACGCCGGAGAATCAGGCATTCTTCGACAAATACGCCAAAGACCTCATGGTCATCAATGGCCTGGATACGTCGACGAACAGCCATGATGTCGGCACGCGCGTGACCTGGTCCGGTACGCTCGTGGAAAACAAGGCATCCTTCGCTGCGCTCGTAGCCGCTGCTGCAGGCGGATCGCTGCCGATGTCGTACATTTCCTACGGTGGTTATGACACCACCGGAGGTACGGTCGCCGTCACTCGTGTAGGCAATCTCGATGCAATTCGAAAAATCGCCTTCCCGAACGTGATCGACCAAAACAACCAAGACCTGCCCCAGTATTACACGGACGAGACGGCTGCACGCATTACCAAATTCCGCGACGAGCGGCATGTGGCATATGCGGCCAAGCAGAATCTGCCACGTCTGCGAGAATCGATGGGCATGCTCTACACCGCGCGCAGCGGGCAGAATGAATTGAAGAAGCTGACGGAGTACCTGCCGACGCAACTCGAGCAATCGAGTTTGCGAAGGCAAGTTCAAATCGCCCTGGCGGCGTATCGCGCAGGTGTCTGCGTGAGCGCCAATCTGACCACGGGCGGTTTCGATACGCACGGTAACAACGATCAGCAGCAATTCGCGCGGCTCGCGAATATCTGGGACGGCGTCGACTTCCTCGTCGAGCAAGCGAAGGGCTTCGGAATCTGGGGAAATATCGTGCTCATGATGGGCTCGGATTTCGGCCGGACGCCGGGGTACAACGATGGCGACGGCAAGGACCATTGGTCGATCTCGAGCATGTTGTTGATGGGTAAGGGCATTCCTGGCGATACGGTCATCGGCAAGACGACCGACCGCCACAATCCTTACAACATCGATCCCAACACGCTCGCGCCGGTCGAAGGTGGCGGTTTGCGTCTGAAGCCGGGTCATGTGCACCGAGCTTTGCGTAGACTCGCCGGCATTGATGGGTCGGATCTGGCGATTCGTTTCCCGATCAAAGAAAAGGAAGAGCTTCCGCTCTTCGGTTGATCGAATCGATACGTAGATAAACGAAACCCCCGCGAGGAAAAAAAACCTGGTGGGGGTTTTGCTATTTGAGGTTTTCAGAGCGTGTTACACGCTCTCAGGCTGCGCGGGCGGGTTTGCTCGGTTTACGTGGAGCGAGCCACGCTTCGAGCTTACGAGGGGACAGATCCAGGATGACGTCACCGAGCTTTTCGGGTCCATCCTTGTCGAGACGCAACGCGATTCGCTCGCGCTCTCGGACCGTGAGTGATCGACCAATCCGCCGTTCGATGAGGTGCACGAGCGGCGCGAGAGCGTCGTGTACACCCTCTTGCCGCCCCTCTTGCCGACCTTCTTTGCGTCCGAGCGCCAGGCCGGCGGCTTTACCTTCTTTATAAATCCAGTTGTTCATGACCAACCCCTTGGGCATGAGCGACCTTAGCATGGCGGCAATACCGTTGTCACGCGCTCTTAGCCGCGCCATCGCGGATATTGCAGCCATCAGGTCGGCGAAGTCCCGTTCGTCGCATTCTCGTTTCAGCCGTTCGATGACGCGTTCGAGTTTTTCTTGGTCGACATCCGTCGCGAGCGGGACGAATACCAGCCAAAACACACCACCGCCCATCGCCTCCAGCTCCGCTACCGTCTTCTGATAAATCGGTTCGACGCGGTACACGATACCAGAAAACTTCGCGTTCCGTGGTGACGTGCGGTATTGCCCGTATTCAGGCAACGAACCCAGCGGGCCACTCAATACCACCACGACGCTTTCTATCGGAACGGGCTCGTGATGCGGTGGCTCTGCCCCTCGTGCATCGTCATGCGACGAAAACGCTACGAGCTGATGATACTCGAATACGCGAAACGGGATCCTCCGACCGAGCCGCATTGTCCATTCGATGTGCAAAAGCAGTGGCTCACCAGCGACGTGCACCCGCAGCGCTCGATCCAACCGTCGCTGCCGCGCGCTAACCTGGGTTTCCCCCCAGTGCACGTCGGTAATGGGCTCCTCTGTACGCAAAAGCCCTCGTGCTACAGGGTGCGGATATCGTCTGGAGATGTGCCGCAGAATCAGGTCCGCTTCGTCGGGTTTTTCCGGACGAGTCATCCGGTGCTTGCGCTTGCGCATGGAACGCTTCCTCGTTGGACACGGGCAAACCACTCGGCTTGCCCTCAGCGTTCCATCGTCTGGGCACGACGTCAGTTGCGCAAAAAGTCGTCCTGGGCGGTCGATTTTTCAAAAAGGCGGTTGCGTGGCCCCGAAACGATGCGTTCCGAGCCTCACTGATTCTGCATTGCCTTGCGCAGTGGCTTGTTGAATGCCGCAATCGCCAGGCCCGCAGCAACGCCGAGCGCCGTGAGGAGCAGGAAGAAGTTCGTCGGCGTCCAGCGCGTGTACAGAATGCCAATGTAACCGCTCAGGATGTTGCCGAAGAAGCTCGACATGAACCACATCCCCATCATCATCGACACCAGCCGCACCGGGGAAACTTTGGTCACCAACGACAAACCAATCGGTGACAGGTAAAGCTCGCCCACCGTCAGCATCATCGTGCACAACACAGGCCAGAGCAGGCTGCCTTTGCCGCCGCCGCCAATCATTTGATCGCCAGCGACCATCACCAAGAACGATACGCCGAGGATGATGCATCCGACGGCCATCTTCGTGACGCTCGACATCTCTTTGCCGGTTTCGGCTTGCTTGGCCCAGATTCGATCGAGAATCGGAGCGAACAGGAAGATGAAGAATGGGTTGAACGATTGGAACCAGGTCGAAGGGATCTGGAATCCGAAGATCATGGGCCAAACGGTTTTCTCGTCCGCCCACGTCTGCATCGTATTGCCCTGCTGTTCGTAAACCGCCCAGAAGACGATGTTGAGCGTGCAAAGAATGACGAGTGCGCCAATGCGTTGTCCCTCGTTCTCTTCCTTCACCAACGGAGCTGCGCCAGCGTCGCCTTCGCTTTTCTTGAGCGTATCGGGAGCGAGCGTGGTCGAACCGAACAAGAATTGGATCACGAGCCCGAGCAGCATGCCGATGCCCGCGGCCAGGAAGCCATAACGCCAGCCGTTGGTCTGTGCGAGCGTGCCGCAGACGAGGTTCGTGAGAAAGGCACCGAGATTGATGCCCATGTAGAAGATCGTGAACGCGCCGTCTCGACGCTTGTCACCAGGCGGATAAAGGTTGCCAACCTGCGTGGAGATGTTCGGTTTGAAGAACCCGTTTCCAATGATGAGCAGCAACAGGCCCACAAAGAAAAGGTTTTCCGAACTGAACAGGACAAACTGACCGAAGGCCATGAGCAGGCCGCCGATGTACACCGATCGTTTCTGCCCCAAGTATCGGTCGGCCATGTAGCCTCCGAACAGAGGCGTCAGATAAACCAGGCCGGTGTACCAACCGTAAATCGTCGAGGCCACGGGCTGCATCGCGCACGTTTGCTCGGCGATGCGTTGCGCGATGTCGTGCGCTACCGGAGGGTTTGACTCGACCAACGCCTTGACTTTGTCTCCCACGCATTGAGTCAACGTGGCGGGATCGACTTGCGGCAGGAGCCCTCGAATGAAGCTCCATCCAAAGACTTCGTCGGGATTCCCCGCTGCGTTGTACCCCTGTCCTTGCCGGCTCTGGCGGAGCGTGATGAACAAAAAGTTCACCATGTACAGCTTGAGCAGGCCGCGCATCCCGTAATACGAGAAGCGCTCCCACATCTCCGTCGTGAAAAGGACGAAGAGTCCAGCGGGATGGCCGAGGATCTGCTTCTTGGACTTCGGTCCGACCCATTCCTGCGGCTGCACGGGCTCTGATGACATGAGGCTCCTCGATGGGCGTGCGGAGTAGCTCGACTTTGGCGTCGACGAGATCGCGGTTTTACGCAGGAAACGTTTGGGGTGCAAGCGTCGAGTGGACCATCAGCGCAGGTTGCGTCTGGAAGTCCGAACCGGTGCAACGGCCGTCGTCGTGTCGGAGGTTCAGCGCGGGGGGAGCACCGCGGGTGTGGCACGGCTCAGATCAAGGATGCGTTCGTCAAAAAGAACTAGGTTTCCCGTGGGGAGGGTTTGTCTTATCGCATCGAGGGCTCGTTGGGTGCTTTCGAGCGTGCTGCACGAGGCGATGTCGACGAAGAGCCTGCCTTCTTCGGGCCAGGTGTGCAGTGCGATGTGGCTTTCGCCAACGACCGCGCACGCGGTCACGCCTTGAGGTGAAAACGGAACGACGAGGGTACCGAGCCCCGTGAATGAGCCGGCGGCGACGGCAAGGTCGAGCGCAGTTCGCAACGCGGCGGGGTCGTTGAGGAAGGTTGCAGGACATCCGTCGAAGATGGCGAGAAGGACAAACAGCTTCATGCGGTCGGGAGGAGATAGCCTTGGGACGGAGGTCCTACAAGGTATCTGTGACGTGGACGAACCCGACAACCCCACTTCCCACGAACCGTCCAATCCGCTAAAGCTCCGCGAGGCTCAACCTTGCGGACGACGTGACTGCATGATGGAACTGCTCGAAAAGATCGTTGCTCGACTGGCCGCCAGAGATTCCCAGCGCACGGAAGCAGACATCCAAAGCGATGTAAAGCTGTTCCTTACGAACGCTCCGCTCAATCTCTCCGAGGGGAATTTAGACGTTCGGCTCGAGCTTCAGGCCGGTAGCTTGCGCCGCATCGACATCGAGGTGGGCTCGACCGTCGTCGAGGTCAAGAAGGACCTTCGTATCGGAAATATTCGTGTCGACGCGATCAAGCAGCTCGCTGGCTATGTAAACGCCCGGCAAACCAAGTTTGGCTGTCGGTATGTCGGGGTTTTGACCGATGGCGCGGAGTGGATTTGTTACCACTTGGTGGGTGACGCGTTGTCGGAGGTGACGAGACTGGTGCTCGTGGGCGAAAAGCCGGCCCCTATCGACCTCATCGTCTGGTTGGAAGGTGTGCTCGCGACGACCCACGGAATCAAGCCAACTCCCGATGCCATCCAACAACAGCTCGGAGCGGGGAGCAGTGCGTACCAGCTCGACCGAGCGACTCTGGCAGCGCTATTTGCCGCCAATCGCGAGATTCCTGAAGTCAAGACCAAACGTCTTCTGTGGTCGAAGCTCTTGTCGACAGCTCTCGGTACACAATTCGAGGATAGTGACGAGCTGTTCGTCGAGCATACGCTGCTTGTGAATTCGGCCGAGATCATTGCGCACGCCGTTCTCGGTTTCGATGTCCAGCACCTCTCTGCTCGCGTGATCCTGGGCGGCGATCAATTCGACGAGGCTCAAGTTCATGGAGTCGTCGAGAAAGACTTTTTCGATTGGGCGTGCGAGGTCGACGGCGGGGAGGTTTTCATTCGCTCACTCGCGCGTAGGCTTTCGCGCTTCAATTGGACCGACGTCGAGCACGACGTGCTCAAGGTGCTCTATGAGTCCGTCATCACGGCCGAAACACGCAAGAAACTCGGCGAGTATTACACGCCGGATTGGCTCGCATATAAGATCGTAGAAAAAGTCGTCGCCAATCCACTCGAACAACGCACGCTCGATCCTTCCTGCGGTTCCGGGACATTTCTGTTCCACACGATTCGTCGGTTCCTCGATGCAGCGAAGGCAAAGAAATGGCGCAACAAGGATACGCTCCAACGTCTCGTGCGCAGCGTCATTGGAATGGATTTGCATCCCGTCGCCGTGACGCTTGCCCGGGTCACCTATTTGCTGGCGATTGGACGAGAACGGCTGGTGTCCGGCTCTCGGGGGCCGATTCGGATACCTGTATTCCTGGGCGATTCGATGCAATGGCGGAAGCAAGAGAAGAACATCTGGAACGACCGTGAGCTGCGCATCGACGCGGATGATGGTCGGGAGCTCGTGCCACCCGAGTTCCGCTTCCCTATTGAATTGCTCCACGATCCGCAAAGCTTCGATTCACTCGTCAACGAGCTTGCAGCTCTATCGGCAAACCGGAAGACCACGGCAATTCCCTCGATTGAAGCGACATTGGCCAGCCATAGTGTTCGGACCGAAGCTCACGCGGTCGTCACGGCGACGTTCGGCGTCATGTGTCGACTTCACGATGAAGGCCGTGATCATGTGTGGGGATACTACATTCGTAATTTGGCCCGACCCGAATGGCTGGCGCAAGACGACAACCAGGTCGATACGCTCATCGGCAATCCGCCATGGCTTGCGTATCGCCACATGCCTGCCGATATGCAATCGGCGTTTCACGACATGAGTATGGCCCGAGGGTTGTGGCATGGCGCCAAGGTGGCCACACACCAAGACCTATCGGCGCTCTTCGTCACGCGCGCTGCCGAGCTGTACCTGAAGAAAAACGGACGTTTCGGTTTCGTAATGCCCTCGGCCGTGATCGATGCCGAGCGCGGACATTACAAGGGATTCCGCACCGGGAAATGGTCCCATAAGAATCAAGATCTCTATGTCGCATTCGACCAACCTTGGGATTTGAAACGCTTGCGGCCTCATTTTTTTCCCATTACGGCAAGTGTCGTATTCGGGTCGAGACAAGAGACCCCCACGCCCATGCCGCAAGGCGAAACATGGACCGGACGGCTGCCGAGCCCTCATGGAGCATGGACCGAGGTGGAAAGCGCCATTTCACGAGCGACCCAAGAGAAATCGGAGCCATTGGGAGAGGGGTCGCCGTATGCCGTTCGATTTCGGCAAGGAGCGACCATCGTGCCGCGCGTGTTGTTCATGGTCGAGCGACGCAAAGCCGGACCGCTCGGGCACGCACAGGGAAAAGCGTCGGTTCGGTCTTTGCGCAGCGCAAATGAAAAAGCTCCGTGGAAAAATCTCCAGGGCCTCGAAGGAATCGTCGAGTCCATTTTCGTCAGGCCCGTTTATCTGGGCGAATCGGTGCTTCCTTATCGTATGCGAGCGCCGCTCGATGCAGTCCTTCCACGGGATAGGGGAGGCATCATGGATGGCACCACCAAGCGCCTCGATGAATATCCCTACTTGGCGAAATGGTGGCGTAAGGCGGAAGCACTATGGCTCGAACATCGAAGCAGCGAAAGACTGACGCTGGTCGAGCGCTTGAATTATCACGGAGAACTCAAGATGCAGTTCCCGATCCGCGCCATTCGAGTTCTTTATGGCCGATCGGGAATGCACATCGCGGCTGCCTATATCGAAGACCAACGCTCCATCATCGACAATAGCCTCTATTGGGCCATGGCCCAATCCGTGGACGAAGCGCGATACCTGTGTGCAATCATGAATGCGGCCGTTACGACCCGACTCGTTCGGCCATTCATGTCGTTTGGCAAAGACGAACGAGACATTCACAAATCCATTTGGAAGCTCCCGATTCCGTATTTCACTCCGGCCGACCCGCAGCATCAGCGCTTGGTGGAGCTGGTAGCAGAATTAGAAAGTGTCATCGAGACGCTTGACATTCCAGAAGAGCTTCACTTCGCGGCGGCTCGCCGTCGCGTGAGAGAATTCATCGAGGCGAGTGAAGCGGGGCAGGAAATCGAACGAATCGTGGAGATGTTGTTGAGTCGTCGAGCTTCCTGAGCGACAGCGCCGTCCGTAAATCGTCACAATGGTCGGTGCAGGCCCTGTACGACCCATGTTGACGTCTCATCCACGGCCTAACGACCGTGTACGACCGATTGCGACGGGTCATTCAGGCGCCAACAGACGATGTTCGACCGATTGCGACCGGTGATTCAGGCGCCAATAGACGATGTACGACCTATTTCGACGTCTCATCCAGGCGTTAACATACAATGTTCGACCTATGTTGACGTATCATCCAGGGGCATACAGACCCCGTGTGGCCATGTTTCGCGGTGGGAAAGTGCTTTAGCCCGCATCGAGCAATGCCGCTGCAACCTGCGCAACGGCATGCTCGAATTCGCGAAGGCTGCGTGGATGACGTTAGCGTAGTCCCATCACTGCAGGAGGCCGCAGACGCGAGCCACCCATATCGAAGCGACCGGCAACGCCAGCGAACAAGAATGCGTTGACCCGCGGATTGTCAATCATTTGATTCCCGCTTCCGGCGTTTCTCCAGAGGAACATGTTGACATCGCCGCCTACCGTCGGAGCGATCGCGATATCGTCCGTCAAACGCACGTCCACTCCTACGGCTGCACGCGCGAGCTGGAAGCCGTGCGTAAACGTATCGGGAATGGTCTGGTCATCGCCCGAGGCCTGTTCCCACAGCATGCGGTAGCCAGTTCCGACCGACAGATATGGGTCGATCCGCTGGAATGGATTGGCGTGATACGTCGCATCGAGACCGGCCGTAGCGCCTCGAACCTGTGAACCGGCGGTTCCCTGTTGCTGACCATAGGATCCGACGATACCCACGGACGACCGTGGAGTTGCACGATAGGCAAAGCCGAGCCCGAAGCCCATACCCGCGCCGCCTAGGCCGCTCGTCGGAGTTCCCCGGGTCGCGCCAATTTGCGGTCCAAAGCCTTGCGAATAACCTGTGTTGGCCTGGATCTCGAATGCGTTCGTCGGAGCGCGCTCCGTGCCTTGCGGCATTCGTTCTTCCATCATCGGCGCCGTCTGCGCCGAGGCCGACGAGGCGCTTGCCGCGGCGAGCGCGAATGCCGCGACCGCGATTCCCATCTTGCTTGTCATAATTCTTCTTCCCCTCGGGCGCTGGAATCGAGCGCCGCCCTGTCGACCGTCAGAGCAGCGTACGTGCCAGGCGGGAACGGGAAGCTTCTTCCCGGTGACCGACATGAGGATGAGACCCTGCGCACGCCAATCTACGGTCGAGCTTGTCGGGCTTGGCAGCGGCGATGGATTGAACGACCATGGGCAGACAAACCATGACCAATTGGATCAACGTTGAAGGCAAGGTCGCGATTGTCACTGGAGGCAGCCGAGGCATCGGTGAGTCGATCGCGAAAGCGCTTGGACAAAGCGGCGCGAAGGTAGCGATCGCTTCCAGGAAAAAAGAGGGGCTCGATGCCGCTGCGGACAGGTTGCGAGCGGCCGGCGTCGATGTGCTCGCTCTGCCCTGTCACACGGGCAAACAGGACGATGTCAAAGCTCTCGTCGAGCGCGTCGTAGCCACTTTCGGCAAAGTAGACGTGCTCGTCAACAACGCCGCGACAAACCCACACTTCGGTCCGCTCATGACCGCTGACGACGCAGCCTTCGACAAGACGATCGAGGTCAACGTCAAGGGATACTTTTACGCCATCCGCGAAGTGGCCAAGCACCTCATCGACCGCAATGCAAGCGGCTCGATCATCAATATTTCCAGTGTTGCAGGTCTCGGTAGCGCTCCTCTTCAAGGTGTGTACGGGATGACCAAAGCCGCCGTGCTCTCCATGACGCATACGTTTGCCGTCGAGCTTGCTTCGAGCGGTATTCGTATCAATGCCATCGCGCCTGGCCTGGTCGATACCAAGTTTGCCGCAGCGATCGTACACAACAAAGACCTGGCCGATCGCGTTGTCGCCAAGACCCCGCTCGGTCGTTATGCAGCGCCCGACGAGATTGCTGGCGCAGTCTTGTATCTCGCTTCGGATGCATCTAGTTTCGTGACAGGACAAACCATTGTCGTTGATGGTGGAATGACGATTGCCACGATGTAGGCGAAGGACGCCGAAGGCGATCCGAAGCCCCAAATGCACAAACTAGGGGTTTGGGGCGAAGGACGCCGAAGGCGATCCGAAGCCCCAAATGCACAAACTAGCCAAGGAGCCGATTCAATGGAAAGCCTGCAAGATCAGTATGCCCCCGCCAGTCGATGCTTTGGCTGCGGACCGGCAAACGACAAGGGATTGCGCATCAAGAGCCGAGTCGAAGGTGATGAAACCGTTGCGGAATTCGTTCCCGAGGATCATCACGAAGCATTTCCGAACATGCTGAACGGCGGCATCATCGGAGCGCTGCTCGATTGCCATTCGAATTGGTCGGCCGCGTATCACTTGATGCGTAAGCTCGGCCTAGACAAACCACCTTGTACGGTGACGTCTGATTTCCACGTCAAACTTCGTAGGCCCACGCCACTTTCCAAGGTTTTTCTGCGCGCACGCGTGATCGAGTCTTCCGATGATCGTTGTCTCGTGGAGGCGACGCTCGAGGCTGATGGAAAGGTCACGGCGACTTGTCGTGGTACTTTCGTTGCCGTCAAAGAAGGACATCCCGCGTATCACCGCTGGTGAAGTTCCTTTACGCAAGCTGTTTCTCCGAGCTATCTTCTGCCGGTGACAGCCGCCCCAGAACTCGTTTCAGGCCGTTTTGAAATCGAACGGCTGGCCAGTTCCGGTGGAATGGCCGTGGTGTATCGCGCCATCGATCGCACGACGGGCGCTGCCGTGGCGCTCAAAGTGCTTCATGCTGACGGAGCGCGTTTTGCCAGTCATTTCGCCCGCGAAAGCTATGTTTTGGCCGAGCTCGATCATCCGGCCATCGTTCGATACATCGCCCATGGTGCCACGCCGTCGGGCGGCCATTTTCTGGCCATGGAGTGGCTCGAAGGCGAGGATCTTGCGCAGCGTCTCAAACGTGGCCCGCTGTCCATTGCGGACACGGTAACGCTGGGCATGCGTGTCGCTCAGGCGCTTGGCGCGGCGCACGCTCGAGGAGTGGTGCATCGGGACATCAAGCCTGGCAATTTGTTTTTGCCTGACTGCGACATAACGCGCGTCAAGATCCTCGATTTTGGCATTGCTCGTCCTCGAGCCACGCGGCCTGCGACGCGAACGGGCATTCTGCTGGGCACACCTGGATACATGGCTCCCGAGCAGGTCATTGGAGCACCAACGATTGATCCACGGGCCGATGTTTTCGCGCTGGGGTGCGTCTTGTACGAATGCCTCACGGGGCGTCCAGCATTCGAAGCCGAGCATTTGATGGTGCTGCTTTCCAAAATGCGCGCTGCGGAGCCTCCACGTCCGGTGGATGTTCGTCCGGACGTACCAGCCGCGCTCGATGAGATCATTGCGCGAATGTTGGCGTCCGAGCCTGCGCACCGACCTGCGGATGGTGCAGCGGTCGCTACCGAAATCGCGATGCTCGACGATGCGGAAACGCCGTGGGTTCGCAATAGCGTGCCTTATGGGCTTTTCGATGACGTTTCGATCATCGACGATCCATTCGAAGTGACCAATGTCGACGACGGGATGCTTGATTTGCCAATGCCAAGTGGTTCTTCGTCGGGCTCGTCCAATGCGACGGTGCCGCTCGATAATTGGTATCGCCAGTTTGCGACAGCGGGAGCGCGTACGCAGGAGCTTCCCAACAATATCGAATCTGTTACGCCTGTCGAAAGAGACATCGTCGCCGTCCTGAAGGTTTTTCCTGGTCACCGAAATTGTTTTGGTCGCGAGCGTGAGGTAGCAGAGATTCTTCAAGCGTTCGGTGCGGCGGTATTTTCTGCCAAACCGTCGGCAATGGTCGTCGTTGGTGAGCCGGGCATTGGAAAAACGTGCCTCGTGACCGAAGTCCTTCGGGTGCTCGATCAGCGTGGAGGGCTGGTGGATGCCGAGGGAATCGTCCGTCCGGTCACGGTATTCGCTGCCGCGTCGGATCCGTTTGCCCGCGCGGCCCCGCTGGGCCTGGTTGCCGAAATCATTCGCAATGCGGCGCAAATTCGTTGTGGTGACGAGCCATCCGTTCGTCGCGACAAGCTATTGCAACATCTGTCCCGGCACCTCGACGAGGCTCATGCCGTACGCATTGTCGAGTTTCTCGGCGAGCTTGCGGATATCCCGTTTCCCGACGATTTGAGTGTTCCGCTGCGCGCTGCTCGTCAAGATGCCCGGCTCATGGGAGACCAATTGCGTCGGGCGTTCGAAGATTGGATCGTCGCAGAATGTTCGGCGCGCCCGGTGCTTTTCGTGCTCGATGACTTGGCGTGGGCTGATCAGGCAAGTTTGGTGCTGCTGGAAGGTTCGCTCGGATCGCTTGGATCACGGCCGCTGTTTGTCTTGGCCACCGATATCGAACCGGGTCGTTTCTCGGCAGTTGGGCGTGGGCGCGTATTGCCATTGGCTCCACTTCTTGCGGATGCAGCGTTTTCGATTGTACGTAATGTTCTCGGCGCCGATGCGGACGTTTCACAAATTGCACGAATCGTGCAGCGTGGAATGGGTCATCCGTTACGTCTCGAAGTCCTGGCGCACGCCATTCGATCCGATGCGGCGGCTGTTTTGGCTGGGCCGCTCGTGGATCTCGTTCGTCGCTCGATTACGTCACTTTCCGAAGGGGCGCGACGAATGCTTGGTGCGGCCAGTGTATTCGGTCGACTCTTTTGGCAAATCCCGCTCTTTTCAATGATGACACCAGGCCCCAAAGCTCCGGGTGTCGAGCATTGGCAGGCCGAGCGGCAGGGTTTGACCGAATTGGTGACGGCGTCGCTTGTTATTCGTCGAGGCATTCGGACGCCTTATGGTGAAGAATATGCCGTGGCGCATTCAGTCGTGCGAGAAGTCGCCGATGATCTGCTCGATGAGGTCGAGCGCAAGCGGCTTCATTTACGTTTGGCGGAATGGCTCGAGCGAATGGGCGGTATGGAGTCTGCCGTGTTGGCCGAGCATTTTTATCTAGGCGCCGCGGACGAGCGTGCGGTTCCTTGGGCCGCGCTGGCGGCTGAGCGGGCATTCGAGGCGGGTGATTTCGATACCGTGATGTCGTGGGTTTCTCGAGGATTACCGACGGCGCGAGCGGGTGAAGTACGCGGAACACTTAGGCTTTTTGAATCTCAGGCGCGTAAATACAAAGGCGATCACCGCGCGGCGCTCGATGCCGGACGTGACGCAATGCAATGTTTGCCCCAAGGCAGTCCTCTTTGGTATAGCGCGGCGGGTGAAGTTGCATTGGCCGGGGGCAATCTCGGCGATGATGCGGCGCTTTTTGCCATTTTCGATGCATTGTCGAAGCTCGGTGTAGACGGTGAGGCAGGCGGCCCGCATGTCATTGCGGTAGCTCGCGTAGCCTTGCAGTTGCTCATGGCCGGGCATCAGGATCATGTCGATGCGATGTTTGCGACGCTCGACGACCTCGAACGGCGTACCGTGGCGATTGACCCTGAGGTGCTGGCGTCGGTGCATCGGGCGCGAGCGCTTCGGGCGCTTTTCGCAGGCGACGCGGGCACGAGCGTGACTGAATTCGAAGCGGCGGCAAAACGTTTCGAAGAAGTGGGCGATTCGCGTAATGCGTGTGTACAACGAATCAACGTTGGATCGTGCACCAATGAGCTTGGTGATTGGGTACGATCGGAATCGGCATTGCGTGACGCGCTGGCGCAGGCCGAACGAATGGGGCTCGTACCGCTGGTTGCGCAAGCCAAACTGAATCTCGGGTTGGCATTGGCGCGCCGAGGTCAATTGGCGGAAGCGTTGTCGATCGAGCGTGATGCGCTTGGAACGTATGCTCGTCAGGGCCTTCGTCGTCTCGAAGGTGGCGCTCGGCTTTATTTGGGAATCATTCGATTGGCCGCGGGCGACGTGGCGTCGGCTGAACGGGAAGTATCGACGGCGATCGAGCTGCTTGCGAATCATCCTCCCGTGCGTGCGCATGCATTCGCGGTGTTGGGACAAATTGCCATTGTCCGCGGGGAGGCACGAGCCGCATTGCAACCTGCGGAAGAAGCCGTGCGACTTCTCGATTCTCTTGGCGGTATCGAAGAAGGCGAATCACTCGTGCGCCTCGTGTATGCGGAGGCGTTGGCGACTGTGGGCCCGGAAGACGAGGCACGCAAAGCGATTTCGGTGGCTTATCGTCGGCTTGTCGAGCGAGCGGAGAAGATTCGCGATTCTTCGTGGCGCAAGCGTTTTCTCGAGGTCGTGCCGGAAAACGTGCGCACGCTCGAATTGGCGCGGGCTTGGGGATGTGCGGGCAAGCCAGCACGCGAGAGTATTCCGGGGGCGTGAGAATCGATTCTACGGGTCGGCGATTTGTCTTGCGACATAATGGCTGGGCGCGCTAACGAAACGTTTGCGCGGGCGACGGGGCCTGCGTGTGGGAAGGACGAGAATCATGAAGGTCAAGGCTGCCGTCGCGCACAAGGCAAGTGCCCCGCTGAGCATCGAAACCGTCGAACTCGATGGCCCGCGAGCGGGTGAAGTCCTGGTCGAAATCAAGGCGACGGGCATTTGTCACACCGACGACTACACGCTTTCTGGCAAAGATTCCGAGGGATTATTCCCTTGCATTCTTGGGCATGAAGGCGCGGGCATCGTCGTCGATGTCGGCCCGGGCGTGAAATCTGTGGTCAAAGGCGACCATGTGATTCCGCTTTATACGCCGGAATGCCGCCAGTGCAAATTCTGTTTGTCGCGTAAGACGAATTTGTGCCAGGCTATTCGATCGACTCAGGGCAAGGGTCTCATGCCCGACGGAACCAGTCGTTTTTCGATTGGCGACACGATGGTGCACCATTACATGGGCACGTCCACGTTTGCGAATTACACCGTCCTGCCGGAGATCGCCGTGGCGAAGATTCGTCCGGACGCACCATTCGACAAGGTGTGTTACATCGGTTGCGGCGTGACCACGGGAATCGGCGCTGTGATTTACACGGCAAACGTTCGTCCTGGCGACAATGTCGTGGTCTTTGGTCTCGGCGGCATTGGCCTCAACGTGATTCAGGGCGCGAAAATGGCTGGCGCTAACATGATCATCGGCGTGGATCTCAATCCCGCACGCAAGGCGATCGGCGAAAAGTTTGGCATGACGCACTTCGTCAACCCGAATGAAGTTGGCGCGGACTTGGTCCCGTACCTCGTCAGCCTCACCGATGGTGGCGCTGATTATTCATTCGAATGCGTCGGAAACGTGAACGTCATGCGCCAGGCGCTCGAATGTTGCCACAAAGGTTGGGGCACGAGCATCATTATCGGCGTGGCTGCGTCCGGGCAGGAAATCTCCACCCGGCCATTCCAGCTCGTGACGGGACGAGTATGGAAAGGCAGTGCGTTCGGCGGCGCGCGTGGACGTACCGACGTGCCGAAAATCGTCGATTGGTACATGGACGGCAAAATCAACATCGATGACCTCGTGACGCATATTCTGCCTTTCGAGCGTATCAACGAAACGTTCGACCTGATGCATTCCGGCGAATCGATTCGATCCGTCGTCACGTTCTGACCTACCGCTCGTTCTTTGCATTCGGCTTCACGATGCGGTAAACACCGTGCTCATGAAAGCCGCTCTCCTCGTTCTGGCCTGCTCTGTATGGCTCTCCGGCTGTTCCAAGCCGGCGCCGTCGTCGCGTTCCCAGCGCGTGGTGCTCGTGCAGAAAGATTCCTCTTCTTTCGAGCTGATTCCGTCCGAGGGGCAGCCACCGTATTGCCACGTTTTCACCATTGCCGCTCGAGGTACCATTCGGCAGCACACTGCGAGCGACGATGGGCTTTCTCTGGATTGTCCTGCCGGAGCGGCCATTGCCGGGACGGCATTTCGTCTGTCCGCCAGAAACGGCAAGGCGAAGGTGTACGTGATTTTTTCGGACCGAGTTCTCGACAGCAATACGCTTTCCGTACAAATCCAAGAGTTCGTCGAGCAAAACCAAGCGGTTACGGCGGTGGATTTGCGGGCTCCTGGGCGTGTCGTCGTCGAGACGCTCGAATTCGAGCCAAGTCGCTGAGGTGGCGATTATGCCATCAATTCCGTGACAGCACTTCGAATATCTTCGAGCGCTGCATCGATTCGATCGGCATGCGTCCGAAATGACAGGATGCACATTCGAATCAAGTACTTGCCTTTCGTTGCCGTGCCCGTCAGCAGCACCCGTTGTTTTTCGTTCACGAGGGATACCAGCCGACGGTTTTTCCTGTCCTCTTCTTCGGCGTTACAATCGGCAAAACGCGCTCGAAACGCAAGCAGCGACAACACGGGCTCGGCTACTATTTCGATCCCCGGAATCTTTCGCAACTCATTGGCAGCATAACGCGCCAGATCCAGCTTTTCATCGAGTGCGTCGCGAAAAACCCCGGCGCCATGCATCGATAGCGGCAGCCAAACTCGCAAACCTCGAGCATCTCGCGACAGCTCCGGCCCAAGCTCGCAGAAGTCCACGAGCCCTTCTTCGTTCTGCATTTTCGGCATGTACGCCGCGGGCACTGCATGCGCTCGTCGCAACGATTCACGATCGCGGACGATCAAACATCCGGTACCGTACGGCAAGAAAAGCCCTTTGTGCGGATCGAGTGTCACGGAATCAGCACGACCGATGCCCGAGAGCGCTTTACGTCCTCGCTCCGTCAACGCAAAAAATCCACCGTACGCCGCATCCACATGCAGCCACGTTTTCTCTTTCGCTGCAATATCTGCCAGGCGCTCCAGATCGTCCACGGCCCCCGTATTCGTAGTTCCTGCGCTGGCCACGATCATGAATGGTAATAGTCCTGCTTCGCGATCCTTGTTTATTGCTTGCGAGACCATTTCAGGCTGCATTCGAAAACAATCATCGGTTGGAATGGCTCGCACGTGCTCTGGCAACAGCCCCGCCAGCAATGCCGCTTTCAACACCGAATGATGCGCTTCCTCGGACGTGTATACGACTCCGCGCAGGAAGTCGGGAGGTAGTTTTTCCCGGCGTGCTGTAATGGTGGCGTCGAGGTTCGCGAGTGATCCGCCCGTCAATAGAATGCCTCCCGCCGGCGCAGGCATTCCCAGCATCGTTGCAAACCATTGAATCACGTTTTCTTCGATTTGCGCCAGCCCCGGTGCTGCAATCCAAACTCCTACGTACCGGTTTGTCGCGTCCGATATCAAGTCTGCAACGGCTGCGTGAAATATGCCTCCGCCGGGAATGTACGCGAGGTATCCTGGGGACGCTGTATTCAAACTTGCCGGAATGATTTGACCAAACAGCAGCCGAAATAGTTTTTCAAACGGTACGCCTTCTTCGGGTATCGGGCCGGCCAGCCTTCGAGCGAGCTTTCTTCCTCCCTTTGTACCATGCATCGGTTGGCTCGGCAGCGAACCGATATGCTCGATGATGTGCTCGGTTGCTCGCTGAAGCATCGACCGCATCACGCTGGTTGATAGCTCCAGTGGATGTGGCGAAGGTGGCAGGGGTCGAGGCTTTTTCTGGCCCACGGTTCATTCCTCGCGTGCAAGGAAAACCAATCGAACGGGCGTGTCAATCTCGAAGACGCCCCGCTGAGTATTACGCCTCCATGGCTGTCGCCAAGCCGTTCTTGACTGGTATCGGTGGGGCAAAAACGGACTATTTCGCTTTGCACGCGATTCGACTATCCTTGGGGCTGCTTCTACGCTTCACGCCGCAAGAGCGCAAGTAGTTATGTTGTCCCAGGAAAACGGTACCAACCACTTTTGGCTAAGGCGGCGCTTAGGAAAAATAAG
>CAZETM010000026.1:0-30506 GCA_964514885.1 uncultured Polyangium sp.
CTGCGTCCTTGGTCGCTTGACGTTGCGCGTCGTTGAAGTACGCGGGCACCGTGATGACTGCTTCGGTGACCTTCTCGCCAAGGTAGTCCTCGGCGGCTTTCTTCAGCTTCTGCAACACCTTTGCGGAGATTTCCGGCGGCGAGTGCGTCTTGCCGCGAATCTCGATCGACGCGTCGCCGTTCTTGCCCTTGACGACTTTGTACGGGACGCGCTTGGTCTCCTCGATGGTTTCTTCGAAGCGCCGACCCATGAAGCGCTTGGCCGAGTAGATGGTGTTGTGCGGGTTGGTGACCGCTTGGCGCTTCGCGATCTGACCGACGAGCACCTCGCCTTTGTCGTCGAATGCGACAACCGAGGGCGTGATTCGCGAGCCCTCTTCATTGACGATGACCTTGGGCTCCTTGCCCTCCATCACCGCGACGACGCTGTTCGTCGTGCCTAGATCGATGCCGATAATCTTGCCCATGAATCCTCCGAAAGAGCCGCACTTTGAGCGCCGCGGCGCATACTAGCCGGGAGAGCCAAACCCCGACGAAAACGACCTCATGAGCCGTAACTTTGCGGAATCGTTCTCAATTTGGTGAGCTTCCGGCTTCGCGGCTCAGGTCGGGCACGAAACTAACCACAAGGTCTGTCTCGTCAACGCTGAGCGGTCGGCTTTCTGCTCATTCGAGGAAAAAATCGTGCCGATCTAGGACCGGACGAACAAAGCGGAGAGGGTGAAACCAATTTCCTTGCGATCTCGGGGAGGCGCGTGCTACTAGCTCCGGCCCTTTCGTTCCGAATCAGGGAACCAGCCATGAAGCAGAACATCCATCCTACCTACGTGATGTCGACGATTAATTGCGCCTGCGGCTCCGTCGTCACCACTCGATCGACGCGCGGCAGTTTCAGCACCGACGTCTGTTCCGCGTGTCACCCGTTCTATACGGGCAAGCACAAGGTTATGGACGTCGCGGGTCGTGTTGAGCGCTTCCGCAGGAAGTACTCGACTCCGCAGAAGGCGACCTGATCCCACGCTCCAGTTTCACGCTTCTCGAACAGCCTGCGAAAGAAGCTTTGTAAGCACGGTTAACCTGGGTTGGCTCTTCGGAGTCAACCTGGGTGGCTGTTGCACAGGCAACCTCGACTTCAGACCTCGGGGAGTTCAGCAGATTCTTTGCAGGTTGCCCTTAAGCCCTGCCCTCCCGCACGACCACCTCACGCGCTACAGTTGCTGCCGATGAGTCAAGACGCCTCGCGCCCCTACATCGGCGGACAAGCCGTTATCGAGGGAGTCATGATGCGCTCCCCAGGTTCGCTCTCTATCGTCTGTCGCAGACGCTCTGGGGAGCTTGTCGTTCGCGAACGAGCGATGCCTACGCTTGCCCAGGGGCCACGTACGTGGCCTTTGGTTCGCGGCATGGTCACGGTCGTCGAGTCGCTCAGGATCGGCTCGCAGGCGCTCAAGTGGTCCGCAGACCTTTTTGAGCAAGACTTGGACGACGATGCCAAGCCGAAGCCCAAACCACCGTCCCCGACGAACGTCTTCACGGCGTTGTCCCTGAGTGTCGTCGCGCTGGCGACATCGACTGGGCAACCGGCGCCCTCGGATGGTGGCGGCAAAGGAGCCGGTGGCGTTGGTGCTCTCTCGATACTCTTTGCGCTCGTGCTGTTCGTGGCACTTCCGCAAGTTGGCGCCGAGGGAATCAACAAGCTGTTCAACCTGGGTCTCGGCGTTCAGTCCGCTGGCTTCCAAGCCATCACGGGTGCGTCCAAGCTCATGATTGTCGTCGGCTACATGCTGATGATCCGTCAGATCCCCGAAATTCGCCGCGTGTTTCAGTATCACGGTGCCGAACACAAGGCGATCTCGACGTACGAAGCGGGCGAACAGCTCACGGTTGCCAACGCCGGGGCGAAAACGACCCTTCACGCTCGGTGCGGCACCACGTTTCTCGTGATGGTCGCGCTCGTGTCGATCCTCGTTTTCTCCGCGGTTGGCTCGGCCTTGCCCCAAATTTCTGGCGACCGACTGATCCAGAGCGTCGGATTCTTCTTCATGAAGCTTCCGTTTCTTCCGGTCATCGCGGCGATCACGTACGAGCTGCAAAGGTTTTTCGCTCGTTACTGCACGACTGGGCCGCTTCAAGTCCTCCTTTGGCCAGGGTTTGTCGTGCAGAAAATCACGACGGCTGAGCCCGATGCAGCGCAGCTCGAAGTTGCACTGGCTTCTCTGCAGGCGACGTTGTGGCGTGAGAAAGCAGTTTCGAGCGCACCGACCGAGGTTCCCGATCGGGTTTTTCCGGACTACGGACGGCTTCTCGCCGACCCGGGTTACGCCTCTGCGAGTGCGCGCTGATCGCGTCACTCACGCCCGCTAACTTTCCGAGACACTCATCATGCTGCCCATCGAGAAGCTCGAAGCTGTCGTTCGCCGATTCCGGGAGCTTGAACATCTGCTCTGCTCTCCCGAGTCTCTTTCGGATCCGAACAAACTCCAGAGGCTCAACAAAGAACGCACGGAACTCGAGCCTGTCATCGTTGCGTACGAGATCTTCAAACTGAAGACGCAACAGATGAAGGACGCTGTTGAACTCGCGAAAGAGCCAGACTTCGAAGATGTTGCCTACGAGGAGATCTCACGGCTGAACGAGGAGATCCCACCGCTCGAGACGACACTCGAACTGCTTCTGTTGCCGAAGGATCCGCACGACGCGCGCAACACGGTGCTCGAGATTCGAAGCGGCGAAGGTGGTGAGGAAGCAGCGCTGTTTGCGGCCGACATCTTCCGCATGATTTGTCGTTACGCAGAGACCAAGCGGTGGAAGGTCGAAGTGCTCAGTTTGAGCGAAGCTGCCGCGGGTGGGTACAAAGAGGTCATCGCGCTCGTGACGGGTCAGGATGTGTATTCGCATCTGCGTTACGAAGGCGGAGTGCACCGGGTGCAGCGAGTGCCTGCAACCGAAGCCCAGGGTCGCATTCACACGTCGACGGCGACGGTGGCAGTGTTGCCTGAAGCGGATGATGTCGATGTGCAGATCGATGATCGTGAGCTCGACATATCGATCGCTGCGTCAGGTGGTCCTGGTGGACAGGGTGTGAACACGACCAACAGCGCGGTGCAGATTCGTCACATCCCGACGGGGATCATCGTGAAGTGCCAGGACGAACGTTCGCAGCTCAAGAACAAAGCGAAGGCGCTCAAGGTGCTGAAGAGCCGACTGCTCGACATCGAGCGCAAGCGTCAAGACGACGCGCAGAGTGCCGAGCGGCGGACGATGGTGGGATCGGCGGAGCGTTCGCAGAAGATTCGCACGTACAACTATCCGCAGAACCGGGTGACGGATCATCGCATCGGTTTGACCCTGCATAAGCTCGAGCGAGTCATGGACGGAGAGCTAGAAGAGCTGATCTCTGCGCTGCGGACGCATCGTCAAGCCGAGATGCTCAAGCAGGGAGTGGCAGGGGATACGTCTCGTTTTTCGGCTGGGCCATGATTTCGTCGCCCGCTCCGGATGCGCTGCTCGTGGCACTCGTGCTTTGTCCTGGGGCGTATTCGCGAAATCGGTTTTTCTCGCTCTACCAAAATCCTGAAGCATTTGAGGCTCGAAGGCGTGCCGCACTGGTGCGCAGCATTGTTGCTGAATTGGCTCATGCAGATCCGCAGCGTCGAGGGCGCGTCGTGTCGATTGAAGACGACGGCGCTAGCGGAAATGGGTTGATTACGTATATCGTCCCGTCGATTGGATTGCGACGGAGCACCTTGCTAAGCACGCTCGAGCTATCGATTGTTCGCTATGCGGTGGCGCGGCGAATGGGCAGCACCGAGGGGCTCGATACGGACGAGGCTACACGGTTGCGCATCGAGAATGCATTGCGAGGGCTTTCGCCGGAGATTGCGGATTCTGCGCGCAGTGCTTTCGAGGAGGCGCTATTCGATGGCGCTGATGATGAGATCGACGAATTCGTTTTGACTGACGCACCTGGTGAGGGGTAAACGGGAGGACTGAGATGTGCCTATTTTGCAAAATCGTAAACAAATCGATTCCGGCGAAGGTTTTGTTCGAGGATGACGACGTCGTCGCGTTTCACGACTTGAATCCGACAGCACCCGTGCACGTGCTCGTGATTCCCAAGAAGCATATCGTTGGGCTGGCGGAAGCTGTGACCGAGGATGCTTTGGTGCTCGGGAAATTGCTCGTGGCCGCGAGGCGCGTGGCGGAAGAAAGCGGGATTGCGCAGTCAGGATTTCGTACGGTGGTCAACAGTGGTCCGAATGCGGGGCAGAGCGTGTTCCACCTGCACGTGCATGTGATCGGTGGTCGTGAGATGGCGTGGCCGCCGGGCTGACCCAGGTTAACCCATCGCAGCGTGCTATGTTACTCGGGAGAATTCTAGAACTGGCCGATCAGGCTCAAGCCGCGACGTTGTTGGTCGAGCATAGGCATGACGCCAATCGATGACGGCAGAAGTGCGCTGGCGCCTCGAGGCGGTCTGGCAGGAGCGTTCACAGTTTCGGTGGACAGAAGCCCAATATCGAGGGCTGGTGCCGCGACGTACCCGATGCCGCCCAGGATGAGGCCAAGGAAGAGGCCCCCCCAAGCGTCAGCGCCCGATGCGGCGAAGCCTGTAAGCAATCCTATCCCGGGTAGACCCACGTTGAGGCCTAGGCTGGCAAACCCCTTCCCGACATGACCGTGGCTCCAGTGCACGACGGGGCCGCTCAGAACGTGACCGGCGACACCAATATACGCGAGACCTCCAACGTTTGTTGAACTGGCGATGATGGTCACTAGATCGCCTGCAACCACTCCGATCAAGGTCTGCCAGCCATACCAGTGAGTGGTCTTCTTGGTATTGTAAGTGGGCCATCTTTGTGGATACGCCCCAGGTTGACCTTGCGGCGGGTACGGGTAATACGGCTGCGGATAGTAGGGGTAAGGCTGCGGCGCCGTGCTGGTAGGTGCAGGTGGTGGGGGAGGCAACGCCTGAGATGTAGGCGTATTGGGGGATCCAGGATCGGTTAACCTGGGTTGTTCAGGCGTAGTCGAAGGTCCCGTCGTTTCCGGCGCAGGCGTCGTCGGAGGTGCTGGCGCGGAACTCGGCAGCGGAGGAGGCTCCGGTAGCGCGGTACCCGGTTTACCCTGCGCGAATACAGGTCCTGAAGCGAGCAAGCCAAAGCTAAGGGCTGATGCAATAAGCCGCGTGCGCATAGTCGGCACTGTACCAAAGGCCCACTCCGATGGAAGACCCCGTTTACGGACTCTTCGCCGAATCCGCGATCCGCTCGACCCAGGAGCGTTCCGGCTCGTCCAGCGGTGGGTTGCGCTCAAGACTCGTCTGTAATGCACGCGGAACGCTCGATTCGCCCGCCGACCCAGGATGAACTCGCAACCACGCCGACCGAATCTCTCCAACTCGACCCTGCATTCCCAAAAACAAGGCAAACAAATCCGGCCCCACCGCTCGGCGCGGTGATGGTCTCACTTCCAAGTCCGCCCCAGACGGAAGTCTCGCCGTAAACCCTGCAACCAGATGATCAGCTGGGTCGAGCCACGGATCTGGCGCCCCGGGAGCCCCTTGGGACAACCACGCATTCACGGTCGTGTGCTCTCTGTCCGGTGCGCTCACTCCAAGCCCAAGGGACAGCTTATGTGGCGCAAGCGCTGTTTCAACCTGGGCAAGCGTCGCTTCACCGCTCGCGTGCACGAGCAACGACGCAGCATCCAGCACCGGCGTTCGAGGCGCAGGTGGGGCCGGACGTAGCGCCGGCGGGTCGCGAGGCAAAAGATTACCCGGGTTCATGATCTGCCCCGGGTCGAGCACTCGCCGCAGCGCATGAATGATCGGCACACCCAGGTTAAGCTCCGCACCAAGGCGTGGAGCTTTGCTCCGTCCGACGCCATGGTGGTGCGACAATGTCCCACCTGCCCCAATGGCTGCATCCATGGCTGCTCGCCAAGCAGCATCGTAAACGGATTCCATCGCTGCTGGATTGGGCGCGCTGCCCGCAAACGTAAAGTAGATGCTGCAACCATCCGGATACGCATGCGACAAGTGCGCCATGACAAACACGTGCCGTCCAAGCGCATCCCGAACGGCTCGGTACAATTCCCCGAGACGCGCCCACGGAGCGGCCACTTCCATCGTATCGCTGAACGCACCCGCCATGAATACAGGGGATTGCCGGTAACTCACGCTGTACCGATGCGCGAGCCAATGGCGTGCGGGAGCCTCGCCCAAATCCCGAGCACCTTGGCTCATTGCCATGCTTTTGGCACGCGCGAGATCCGCTTCGGTATGCTCCGCCGACCCCTCGAATACCACAATCAGCGTCGCACCGCCCATGAGCCCCGAAGGCGCCGCATCGATCAGTTTGTTGACCATCCCGGGTCGGCGCAAAACTTTTCTCAGTACAGCCGCGCCAAACCCTGCACCTTTTTCCGCAGCTTCTTTGGGCTCTCCAGCTTTTCGTTTGGCTCGACGTACCGATCCCAAACGCGCAATGAACGAATCGAATACATCATAAAGGCGTGCGACCGCGGGGCGCATTCCGGATTGAAACATCGAGCGCAAAAACTCCCAGCCCGCTTCGACATCGGGGAACGAAAACGCACCAAACGCACGTGTTTCGGGAGCCGGATGGAGCCTCATTTCCGCAGACGTGACGACGCCCAAAACGCCTTCGCTCCCAATGATGAGCGGCGTCATGTCCGGCCCGTTCGTCCGCCGATGAAATCGCACGATGTCGCCATTTCCCACGACGCACTCGAGCGACACCACCATGTCCTCGATTTTGCCGTAAAGCCCCGAGCATTGCCCGGCACTACGCGCAGCGACCCAACCTCCAACCGTCGAGCACAAGATCGACGAAGGGAAATGCCCCAGGGTGAAACCGTTCGCTTCCAGCTCTTCCTCGAGACGAATGCCCAGGGCGCCCGCTCCAACATCGAGCACTCGAGTCTCGCGATTGATCCCACGAATGCTCGAAAGCTGCTTCAAATCGAGGACGACCGTGCGGTTGTCCGGTAAAATGCCACCACACACGCCCGATCCTGCGCCAAAAGGCACGAGCGGCACGCCTTCGGTGGCGCAAAATCGCACGATGGCAGCGACTTCTTCGGTAGACCTAGGCCAAACGACGACGTCCGGTCGATGCTCGGCAATACGACCATCCGATACGGCCAAATGATGACGTGGCCATAAGTCCCGCGAATAGGCAATCCGATCGACCGGCGAGGCAGATACGACGACGCCTGGAACGACTTGCTCGAGTCTCGACGCGACCGTCGACATCACTTGCGCTCGGCAACGATGATGAGCCTCGGTGACTCGGAACCGAAGAACACGCCCGGATGAGCAGGATGCCCGGTGACCTCGAGGACCTTGAAATCAGCGTCGTGCATCATCTTGCCGATTTCGTGGAGGTTGTAGAGACGAATCGAGTAATCGATTTCGCGCGAACGCCCGTCGTCGAACATCGCCGTACGCTTGACTTTCAGTCGGCTCGTAAAGAAATCGACCTGCATTTCATCCATGCACACGCACCCATCGCCCTCGAACCAAACCATGCTCGGTTGGCGCGGTGCGACGTAATCGCGATTGATGATATCGAGGACCAGAATGCCGCCCGTGCGCAATGCGCGCTGCATTCGCTGCAATAAGTCGAAGTTTTTCTCGTCGTCGAAATACCCAAAGCTCGTCGACCACGAATACACGCCATCGAAGACCTGATCAAAGGTCATCTCGCGCATGTCTCCCTGGAGGAAATTGAGCTTCTGGCTTCGCTCTTGAGCTTCTTCAGCCGCAAGCGCGAGCATGTTCAGGGACAAGTCGTACCCGACGACGGCATACCCACGGCTGGCTAGCTCGACCGCGTGCCTGCCCGTGCCACAGGCCAAATCGAGAATGGTGGCGCCTTTTTCCAGCCCCAAACATTGCTCGACGAAGTTCACTTCACGCTGGATGGTTTTGGTTTCCGCACGATCCATCGTGCGAATGAAGTCGTCGTCGAATAGGTCCTCCCACCAAGGACGTTGTCGCCTACGACTCGGTTCGGGCAAAGTCGGCGGCTTTTGCGCTTGAACTGGAGGCGGTGCGGGAGTCGCCACCGGAGGCGGCGGAGGTGGTGCCGTCTTGAGCGGAGGCGGTGCCTTCGGCGGCAATGGCGGAGGCGGTTTCTTCGGCGCCGCTGCTCCTGCCGCCGATACTGGCTGGGCCGGAACTGCCGGGTGCGCTTCGACCTCGATCTCCTCGAGCGGCTCGATTTCATCCTGGGTGACCGGCTCGGACGCGATCAAGTCCGCGCCTTCCAGGCTGCTGGGCGCTCCGTCGAGTTCAGGAGCCTCTTCCACTGCCACCACCACGGGCGGTGGCTCCTTGGACGCTGGCCTCGGCGGCACGGCTGCAGCAGGCATTGCCGCCGCCTGGGCCGTCTCCGATGCCAAAGCAGTTGCTATTTCGGCAACCTTCGGCGGTGGCGGCGTCCACCCGTCCTCGGAAATTTCAACCTGGGTCGGGGGCTTCGCCGACGGAGCAGGCGCCGCGTCGGCTGCGACACGGACCGTTGCAATGGTCTCGAGCGGCTGCTTGACGCTGACCGGCGGCAGATCATCGCCAATGGCAAAAATGCGCATCGGCTGAATGGCTTGCATCTCGGAAGGGTCATCCAGGGGCGGCGGAGGATCGATGGTCGCCATCGAAATCGAGATTTCGATCATCGGCCCAGGCGGCTCGGACTTCTCCGCCGCGGGTGCAAACGGTGGCGGTGGCGGCGTGGTTTGCGGGGCCAAACCCGAGAGCACTGGGACCGATTGAGCAACCGGGGGCGGTGTTTCGCTGAGCTGTTGCGCGGCGACATCGTCTTCGGTCTTGACGACACGGCGTGAACGACGACGAAGCGGCCCGGTGCTTGGACGGTCCTCGGTTAGCGGCGGCATGCCATCGATCGTGGATGGCGGCATGTCGAGCGACGACAGCGGTGCAGTGCGCGAATTCGCGGCCCACGATGCAGGTGCAGCCGTCGAGCGCGGAGGCAAAGAACCGGGCGGATTTCGAGATGGACGAGGTGGCGCAGGAACGCTTGGACTTAGCCTCGGTGCCGCCGAAACGGCATTGCCAAAGTCTGCGGATGCAGAAGCTGCATCGACCGCAGGCGGCGGTTGCGAACTCGGCGGCGCCGCGTTCTCTTGCGACGGTGTTTCGTTCATCCGACGCGCGCTCCGTGGAGAGATTGCCCCATTCGAATGGGCCCACTCTGAATGCCCCAAGGCATCGCTTTGCCCGGCTCGACAAAAACCACGGCAGTCGATCCAAGATGAAACATCCCGATCTCACCACCTCGGTCGACATGAAGGCTCGGCTCGAGACGATGCTCTCCGATCGGAACATCACGTTCATCGATGCCCGTGACCGTGATTCGACCGACGACGATCGCGCCAACCATGACGACGGTGACGCGACCTTGGGTCACGGTGTCGATGCAGATCGCGACTCGACGGTTGCGCGCAAAAAGCATCGGGATGTGTTGTTCACCGATGGAGTTGACAGGGTAGAGATCGCCTGGAAATGAGCGAACGGTCGTGATCTTTCCCGCGGCCGGAGCGTGAACACGGTGGTAGTCGCGAGGGCTGAGATAGACGATGGCAAACTGCCCACCCTCGTAGCGACGTGCGTCGACAGGATCGCCCACGAGATCGAGTGCGGTGTAGTCGCGGCCCTTGACCTTGAACGCGCCATCGCGCTCGATGGGTCCGAATGATTCGATGCGACCATCTGCAGGGCTGACGATCGCATCGGCATCCGTGCAGATAGGCCTTGCGCCTTCACGCAAAGAACGCGTGAAAAACGCATCGAAACAGGAGTAGCCGCCATCGGGATGAACTGCTTCGTCCATGTCGACGCGATAGGCGCGCGCAAATGTTTCGACGACCGCCGAAGCAACCGCGGGCGGCAATGGAATGTCGCAGAGCGCTCCCACCGCGCGGGTGATGCTTTCGCGTGGAAGAACTCGGAGGATCTGAGCGGCGGCGTACGTGGCAATCATTGTAGAAATCTTAGAAGGCAGCCCAGCGGAGCTTAGGCGCCGGTCCGGATGGGGGTCAACGGCGGACCGCTTGGAGGCTCCGCTTTTGACCGGGTTTCATTCATACGGCCAGACGAGACGGCGGGCGTGATTGTCTGGGTGCGGGAAAAGAATGTAACATGAGGTACTAATTAGGCTCAACCTGGGTCGGTTTTCGCGGCGACCTAGGCACCAAAATTTCAACCTGGGTGAATGAAAGCGTTTCACAAAGTACAAAAACCTCAACCTGGGTCGGCTTAGACGCAACCTAAACCACCAACAACCTCTCACCTCGTCACCAACCGCTCCGTTTCAGTGCACCCCGCTCCCTCTGCCGCTCGGTCTTGGTGCACTCCCCCCACGGCGACACGCGATCCATCGACAACTGCCGCGTTTTCGCTTCGGCACGCTTCTCGCTTAGCCCAGGATGAAACGCCGATCAGGCATCAACAGGAGCAATCGCATGGAAATCACGTTCTGGGGTGTTCGCGGCAGCATCGCTTCTCCGGGTCCCGACACCATGGGCGTCGGCGGTAACACCAGTTGCGTCGAAGTGCGATGTGGCAAACAGCGCATCATTCTCGATGCCGGCACTGGCATCCGACAACTTGGCGACAAGATGATGGCGGAAGGCCCTGCTGAGGCGACGCTCCTCTTGTCTCATCTCCACTGGGATCACATCCAGGGCATCCCCTTCTTTGTCCCGGCGTACGTGCCCACTTCCCGACTGCAGATCGTCGGCGGCACCAACGGTACGATGTCCCTGCGCGACGCGCTCGCCTATCAAATGACCGCCCCTGTGTTTCCGGTTCGTTTGGACGAACTCGGTGCATCCATCGAGTGGCGCGAGGTTCGATCGGGTGAGCGCTTCAAGTGTGGCGACGTCGACGTACGCGTCATGCGCCAAAATCACCCTGGGGGCTCGTACGCCTATCGCCTCGACTACAACGGTCGCAGCGTCGTGTATGCGACGGACACCGAGCACTACGCTTGTGTCGATCCCGCGCTCGCCACGCTTGCTCGTGGTGCCGACGTGCTCATCTACGATTCGCAATACACGCCCGACGAGTACAGCGGCACCACGCCCTACAACTCCAAGGTTGGCTGGGGACACTCGACGTATGTGGCTGGTGTCGAACTCGCCAAGGCTGCAGGCGTTGGACAATATGTCCTCTTCCACCACGATCCCCGTCGCAACGATGCGGGCGTCGAGCAGGTCGAGCGACTCGCACGCGATCTCTTTCCGCACTCTGTTGCTGCACGTGAAGGGCTCACCCTGGGACTGCTTCCCGTGGCGCAGGCCGCGTGATGAACCTCCCAGCGCTGGGCGCGCAGCCGTGCATGATGACGGACGCAACCTGGGCACCTATGCTCGACGTTGCACCGTTATCCATGTCGCGCCTTTCGCTTCTCGTTGACCTTGCATCCCTTCTCGCGCGCGAGGTTGATCTCGATGCGTTGCTCGGCACCGCATGCGAGCGCCTCGCGCAGACGATGAACGCGGATCGCGCCACCATTTGGCTCGTGGATGCAGAGCAAGGCGATCTCGTCACCCGCGTCGCCGTGCTCCCCGAGCTGCCTGCGTTGCGACAACCGCAAGGCAAGGGCATCGCTGGTTATGTCGCTCGTTCGGGTGAAGTTGTCCGAGTCGACGATGCATCACGCGATGCTCGCTTCGATCCTTCGGCCGACAAGGCCACTGGGTACACGACTCGTTCGATGCTCGTAGCGCCCATTCGCGAAGAGTTGCGCGCACCCGTTCGTGGCGTCGTCCAACTGCTCAACAAACAGGGCGGACCTTTCGACGACGAAGACGAACGGTACCTCGTGGCGCTCTCGAGTCAGCTCGCTCGAGCGCTCTCGATGACGACGCTTCGTGCGGCCGACGGCGGCAATCCAGGCCTCGTGCTCCAAGGTCCGTTCAACCGCATCGTCGGTCGTAGCCCAGCGATCACAGCGGTTTACGAGAAGATACAACTTGCAGCTCAAACGGATGCGACGGTCCTCTTGCGAGGAGAAACCGGCTCGGGAAAGGGCCTCTTCGCACGCGCCATCCACGTCAACTCACGACGCCAAGCACGCCCGTTCGTCACGGTCGACTGCACCACGCTTCCTGCGCAGCTCGTCGAAAGCGAGCTCTTCGGTCACGAGCGAGGTGCGTTCACCGGTGCCGATCGACGTGTCCCCGGCAAGGTCGAATTGTCCGAAGGCGGAACACTTTTTCTCGACGAGCTTGGTGATTTGCCGCTCGACATCCAGGGCAAACTCCTGCGGTTCCTTCAAGATCGAACCTTCGAGCGCGTCGGTGGACGAACCACTTTACGAGCCGATGTGCGCATCGTTTGTGCGACCCATCGAGACCTCGAAAAGGCTGTCACCGAAGGGCGCTTTCGTGAAGACCTCTACTACCGCGTACGAGTCGTCGAGATCGAGTTACCTCCGTTGCGTGCGCGTGGACGCGACGAGATCGAATCGCTCGCACGACACTTTGCCGATGTGTACGCGCAACGTTACGGACGCCCCACGCCATCGTTCGATCCGACGGCGCTCAACGCGATCGCCACGCACTCGTGGCCCGGCAACGTGCGCGAGCTCGAGCACTGGATCGAAAGTGCCATCGCGCTTGCGCCCGACGGTCGCGTCACGACGTCGCACTTGCCTCAACGCAAACCACGCACGCTGCCAGGGATTGAACCGCCTGCATCGAATCCAGGGATTGTCACGACAGACTCGACCGACGGCGAGATCAAACTTCCGCTAGGTTTGTCTCTCGATGACGCTGTCGAGCGTTACGTGTCGGCTGTCGTGGATGCATGCGGCGGAAACAAAACCGAAGCAGCTCGTCGGCTTGGCGTCGGTCGCAACACGATCGCCCGAGCGCTCGCTCGTCACACTGGACCTGCATCACGCGGTTCTTCGAGCGGCAACAACGACGACTGAATTCACCGCGGTACGCGTCGCGCCATCTCGCAAATCGCAGCTCGAATCGGATCCTTCGGCAACTCCGGCGGCAGCTTCTCTTCGCAAGCGACCAGTGGCTCGATCGGATCGAGCGAGATGCCCCAGCGAAACGGTCGATCAGGATCGGTTGTGTCTGGATGGAGCAAACCGTTGAGGGAGTGCCAACGACCGACGCGGTAATGCACGTCTTCGATGCGTTGCACGAGCGGCGCAGCGTTCTGCTTGTCGTTCATCGCGAGCAGCGACTCGGCAAGCGCGCATCGCACGTTCGCATCGGCAGGCGCTAGCTCATGAGCCCGTGCGCGTTCGATCGATGCGGCTTTGGCATGCGAGCGTTGTTGAAGAAGCGTTCCGAGACGAACCCTGCGAGCTGCTTCTTGGGTGAACGATGGATGCGCACCCGGTTCGAGATCAGTCGGAATCGTCGTCTGTACGGTCCCCAGATACGTCTTCCAACGAGTCACCCAGGTTGAAAAATCTGCCGAGGAAACTTCACTGATCGATCGCCCGACATCATCCGGGTGCTGCGCATCTTTGAGTCGCACGACAAGCTGAGGAAGCGCTTCTTCGCCTGCTTCTCGGGCCCAAAATCGAATGAAGCTCGCGACTTCCGCATACGCCACCGCCGCTCGTTCAGCCGACGGCAACATCGCGATCGATGGCCCGATCTTGTCGAGCTCCACGCCGAGCTTTCGCTCCATGCCCAAACGAGCCACGACGTCATCGGGTGGGAAATCGTCGAGCGGCTCGGCTTCGCGCCACCGCGTTTGTTCTCGCTTCGCGACGCCTTCTTGGAGCCACAACGGAGCCTTGTCGCGAGTGCCTCGTGAAAGCGCGAGATGCGTCAGCTCGTGCGCGAGCGTGTCGAGCCACGCGTAGTTGCCAGATGTCGCGCGCGGCGAAAGCATCGTCACGCGTCCCCATTTCGCCACAGCTACAGTGCCTGTCGTTCGCGCAGCTTCCTCGGGCAAACCCGTGATCGCAGACAACGCGAACTGATCACGAACGAATGCGATGTCGATCGGCAGTGGCAACTCCACGCCAAGATCTTTCGTGAGCATCGCTCGAGTGCGCAGCGCTGTATCGATGAGCAGCGGCACCATCGCTCGATCGTCGTCGTCTTGCAGGCGAACGCGTACGCCTTGTTCTTCGACGATCACGATGCCCGCCATCGAACGTGCACAACCTCGCGCGACCTCTGCAAGGTGCACAGCCTCGGGGCGATTCACGAGGTCCGGACGCGCGAAAAGCGCTACCGCCGCGTCGCAATTCCCTTCGTAAATGAATAAGTGCGCACGTTCGAGCGCGAGTGCCGTGTCGGCTGGATCTGCACCTTCGAGGATGGACCGCGCCGTCGCGTAATCCATCTCGACGGTCGCGTTACGCGCCCGCGTAGCCCGACCGAGGTCTCCGAGGACGGGCGCCGTCGCGTCACTCGTATGTGTCCAAAATGTTGCAGCACCAAGCAAAAGTGCGGCAAGACAAACTTTCGTACGAACACGAACGGTCATCGCAGCAGCCCCTCCGTGTAACGCTTGATCGCATCTTTCAGCAGAGGATCGCTTGATCCAGAAAGCCCCTCGAGCACTCGTTTGCGGAACGCATCCGGTCCCTTGTGCTCGTCTTTGCCAGGCACCTTTGCCTTCTTGTCCATCTCCTTGCCATCGCCAGATCGGTTTCTGGGACGCGAAGAAGAACTGGATGACTCGTCGTCATCGTCACGCTCACTGCGTGCCATCTCAAGCAAACGTTGCGCGTTCTGCTGCTGTTCGGCTCCGGTGATTCCATCACCCTGCTCGAGCGCTTTGGCAGCTTCTTGCATCGCTCGCTCGGCACGTTCGAGAAGCTCCAAGGTTTCATCGGGCAAACTCCCATCCCCCGACTCACCTTGCTGCGCGAGCTTGCGCGCCTTCTCCCCCAACTTGCCTTCACGTTTGCCGCTTTGTTCGAGGTCGCCTTTGGCGCGATTCGCAGCCGATCGACGCAGTTTTTCGAGCGCCTCTTCAGCCCACGCGAGCTCCTCGCCGATGCGTCCCAACGCGTTCTCTGCAGAGCGACCCGCACTCTGTTCACGCAAGTCCCACTCGGCCGCGCCTTGACCTGCACGCTTGGCTTCTTCGAGCGCCTTCAGTGCTTCTTTCCCCGTTTGCACCGCGTCGCTGGGACGTCCTTGTTCGAGTGCATCGGCCATCGATTCGGCCAAGTCACGCGCTCGTTTGCCCGCGGATTCAGCAGACCCCGGATCGCCCGGACGACGAGGAAGCTCTCGCGCTGCGTTGCGAATCGCTTCAGCGTGTTTCTTCGCTTCGTTCTTCAACGCATCCAGCTCGTCTTGAGCGAACGCCTTTTCGAGCGCTCGTTCGACATCGTCCTGAGCATCCGAGTGTTCCGAGATGAGGTCTTCGAGTGCTTTGGCACCTGCTTCCGCCGCATCATCTGCACTCGAAGAATCGCCGGTGCCTTGACCTTCACCACTGCCACTGCCGGTTCCCGATCCGACTTCGCCATCGCCGAGGCGACTTCCACTGCCGCCCATCGAGGACGGAACGGGATTGCGCAAACGCAAAGCGAGGTCCCGAGCCGCAAGCTCAGCGTGGAAAAGATCTTGAGCTTTACGTGAACGATCGATGCGTCGCAGACCGTTTTGCACGATCTCACCAAGGTCCGCACCGAGCGCTCCGAGTCGCAACAGTTGCTTGCCTCCGCCATTGAGCACGCTCACCGAGGCATCGAGTCTTGCTACGCCGCCTGCAACATCACCTCGTCGCCGACCATCTGCGGCCGCTGCACTTTCCGCTGCTTCTTCCGCGACATCCGCGAGCCGTTTGGCAACTTTGGCTGCGTCCTTCGATGCCAGACCAAGCACGGCTGCGTCGATCGCGAGCAACACGGATTCCGTCTCTTCGACGAGCTGTTGGTGCGTTGTCGCAGAAGGTTTGTCCTGCTCAACTGCGAGCGCTTTTGCGAGCCTGCGCAGTTGTCCGCGGGAGAGCGTTACGGCGCGACGTGGAAAGCGCAGACCTCCGTAGGTACCGCCGAGCGCTTCGTCGATCGTCTTCGTTGCGCGTTCTTGTGCTTCACGTTCTTTGCGCAAGTGATCAGCGGACTGTTTGCCTTTGGGTGGATCGTCGACGAGCCGTTCCGCGAGCAGGTCCGTGAGCGCATCGCGCACGCGTACGAGCGCTTCGTAACGCAACGCTTCGGGCTCTCCGACCTCGGGAGGCATCACCAAGATCGCGGGGCTCTTGCCCCAGTTTGGCCCGGCGATCGGATCGTTGTCTTTCGCTTCGACCGTCACTTCGACGGGCACGAAATTACGCTGCCAAAATGATTCGGTGCTGAAGACGATCCGATGCGAACCGCGATCCGATCGCGGGTCACCTTGAGGACGCGAAAGCACTCGGCGCGTTTCACGCCCGCCCGAGCGATACACGAGGTCCACTTGGCGCAGGCCGTGATCATCGGACGCTTCGTACGAGATCAAAATTTCTGGCTCTTCGAGCATACGCACGGTTTTCGGTGCGCCTTGCACGATGACCTGCGGAGCTTGATCAGGGATCGACGTCACGTGTTGCACGTCGTCCTGCATGATGCGGACGTCGCCGAATCGAGCAGCTACGCGCAGATCGACCGAGTCACCAAGCTCCCACCGAGCAACGACACCACCGGCTCCATCGAGCGCAAATGGCACTTCGGTCGCGCCGTCGGTGAGCACCAAGTTGCGATTCGAAAACGTTGGTCGACCGCGAACGGTGATGGTCGTTCCACGGGGCAGGGAAGTGGAATCGAAGGGGTGAACGTTGCGCGTTTGCTGATGCAAATACGCGGGTGGCTTCGCAATGATGTCGTCCACATCGAGATACTCGAGCGGGACAGGTGCTTCGTTGTTTTGCGCTGCAAGAACATCGAGGCCTTCGATGACTCGCATGGGCTCGATGGCGACTGCTGCGAGTGCGAGTGCGGAAAGACAAACTCCAGCGATCGACCAACGATTCGCTGTGAGCATCGCGTGCGAAGCGATGTCTTCTACGGAGACGCGCCCGAGTAGGCGCGTGAGGTGCAGGCGTGCGAGCGCGGGCGAGCCGGCAGAAGTGTCTGTTTCGGTGCGTTCGACAAGCCCGACGGCACGGACGGCAGCTTGGGCAAGGTCTGGGTTTGTCGGGCCGATCGTTTCGAGGATCTCGCGCTTGACGTTGCGACGGCGGAGGTGACTTGCGAGTGCGCGTGCGAGTAGACCTATGGGCAACGCGACGAGTGTGACGGCAGTGATGAGGCGAGTTGTTGGCGTGCCGATCCGCGCGACGTGAGCGAGTCCGAGGACAGCGGCGATCGACAACGCGAGGAGCGTTCGACGCGCTGCAGGGCGAATTTGGGCGCGCTGGGCGGATCGGAGCTGAGCGACCAGGGCTACGGCGGCAGGCTCCACGGGCGGGAGCGTAGCAGACGAAGCGCGCGAGGCTGGTTGATCCCTCGGTCTGTCGATTGCCGCGCGCGGCAGAGTCTCTTACGATCGACGCAAAACGTGGCAAACATCGGCTACATCCAAGTCGTTCGGCACTGCAATCACTTCTGCGGTTTTTGTTCGAACCCGACGACGCCTTATGTGCACACCTTCGAGACGATGAAGGTGCTGGTCGACGATTTGAAGAGGCGTGACTACTTTGGGGTGATTCTGACGGGCGGAGAGCCGACGCTTCATCCCGAGCTGCCTCGGATTGCCGAATATGCGTCGAAGCAGGGATTGCACGTCCGTTTGATCACCAATGGGACACGTCTTGCGGATCCTGAATTTGCGCGGGCCGTGGGCGAAGCGGGGGTAAAGCTCGTACATGTTTCGGTGTATTCGGTGCGTCCGGAGGTCGAAGCGGTTTTACGCGGCACGCCGGACACGTTGGAAAAAGCATATGCGGCTGTACGGAACGCGCACGAGAATGGGATTGAAGTCAATATCAATTGTGTCATCAATAAATTGAATGCAGACCATTTGCACGAGAATATCGAATACTGGATCGAGCATCATCCATACATTAAGCATTTCGTGTGGAACAATCTCGATCCGTCGATGGGCCGTGCCGAGGTAAACCAGGACAAGTTTACTCCAAGGCTGGGGGATTTCGAGGTGTCTTTGCAAAAGGCATTGCGGAGATTGTATTCGACGGGCCGGACGTTTCGCGTAGAAAAAGTGCCGCTTTGTTACATGACCGAGTTTGCATGGGCGAGCACGGAGACGCGAAAAATCGTCAAAGGCGAAGAACGCATCGTGCATTTTTTGGATAAGAAGCAAACGGTGCGACAAACGGATTGGGAGCATATTTATTCGGCGGGATGTGATCATTGCACGCTGCGTCCGATTTGCGGCGGGCTATTCGATCGCGGTAATGCCTATGATCCAGAGGAGCTTTATCCGGTATTCGTTTCGATGGACGCAATTGTCGAGCAGATCATTACCGATCCGTCTGACCCGAGCTACCCACTGAGGAAGCTGTCCGATTGGAAGAAAGATTTCGACGTGCGACTTCGAGAAGCAAAGGACGGTTCGCAAGGGAAGTTACAAGGCGCTGCCGGTGAAACGCTCGCCGAGATGCGTGCTGCAGACGCGCCGGCTGTTGGTATTGTTACGGATCAGGGGGTACGTCGGTTCGAGGCGAAACGTAAGGCGGAGTCCAGGAAGGCGGAGGAGCTGGGGGTGTCGATGGAGCGGGTCGACGAGGGCGGGGCGGAGCCTGGGGAAGGGTAGTCCGACCCAGGTTGACTGATTTAGTGGCTTGGGCTGCCAAAATGTTGACCCAGGTTGACCCCAATCCCACCCAGGTTGACCCCAATCCCACCCAGGTTGACCCCAATCCCACCCAGGTTGACCACTTTCGTAACATTGCCAACTCTACACCAACCTCATCCCATCCAACGTAACCCTCTCAACCCTCACCCCACCACATAGTCCACCACGCCACCCACCGGCACAACCGCTCCCACTCCTTCATCATCTACACCAACCACTCCCACATCTTCACCTCCCTGTGGCCCATCCAGTACCACATGCGTGAAGCGATGCGCCTTCGCATACTCCATTGCGTTTCCCACGCCTCCCGCCTCGCCCGTCGCGATCCCTTTCCCTCGCAGTTCCCTGGCCAGAGTCTCCCCCTGCGCGCCCAGGGCCACCAGCACCCGCACCGGTCGGTTTTCAGCCACTCCGGCCGCCTCGCGTGCACGAATCACTGCATCCAGGTGCAATGCAAATCCCACGGCTGCCATTGGATGTCCGAACCTTCCCAGCAAATCGTCGTAACGCCCTCCCGACGCAAATGCCTCCCCGGGACCTGGTGCAACCGCATTGAAAATCAATCCCGTATAGTACGCCAAATGCCGCACCTCGCCAAGGTCGATACGTAGCACGTCCCCAAGCTCGTCATTCGGTCCACCTGCATTCACTCGCCCCGACGACCGAGCCATTTCCCATAATGCGGACACTTCGCGAAGCGGCCCTTCTGCCGGCGTTGCCGCAAATAACTTTTCGGCCGCCCGAATCACGTCCGACCCAGGTCGTCCGGTAAAACCGCCTGACAATTCTGGCAATGCCACGATTGCGCGTGCCACATGAGTTGTCACGTTTGCCGCGTCTTTGCTCGATAATAACGTTTCCAGGCGCGCGCTGTCCTTGTGCACCAGCGCGTCGGTTATCTCGGGCCTCACCGACTCTGGCAAAACCTCGATCAGCGATCGCGATATCACTCCATGACCCACGTCGATCACGAACGATTCTAGCCCCACGCTCCGCGATACCGACGCCAAAAGCCGCAGCACCTCGATATCCCCGCTCGGCGACGGCGCCCCATAAAGCTCCACGCCTGCTTGCGGAATCTGCCGATGTCGCCGCGCCCGACCTTGTTTTCGCCGTACGATCGTCCCTTCGTAACACAGGCGAATCGGTATCGGTTGCCCGGACAAACGCGTCGCCACCATGCGCGCAATTTGCGGCGTCATGTCCGGACGAAGCGCGCACACTTCACCCGATTCAGGTTCCACGAAACGCAGCACATCGCCCGGGTCGAGCGTCCCGAGCCCTTTTTCCAGCACCTCCGCAAGCTCGAACGCGGGCGGAGTCACCAGATCGTACGTGTGCAAGGCGAAATGTTCCAAAATCGTCCGGGCAATAGCGCGCCGGCGCTGAGTTTCCTCGGGCAAAAGGTCGCGCAGCCCCGCGGGTAGCGGATGCGAAAGCGCTCGGGGCGGAGTCCTGTCGGCATTCACGATTCGCTTTATACCTCGGTTGGGCAATCCGTGCGCAGCCAATTGCGTGCGAGGCGTGCCGAGCAGCGTAACGCGAGTGATGCCTACCCACCAACGCTCCTCCAACCGTACCAGCAGCGCCAGCTATTCGCGCAGATCCGCATCTGTCAAGCTTGGCAGGTACCTTGCTAACTGTCGGCACCTGCCAGACGCTCCCGAAAAGCAAGGGAAAGCGCTGGGATGGAGGTTTTCATGGCCGCCCAGGCCACCACGACAACCCGCACCGGCGCCTCGCACGTTGTTTCCGAAGGCTCCGAAACTCGGCTCGCGGATATCATCGAACGCGTCAAACGCGAGGATCCCGGCTCGCTCGATGCTCTTACCCGCGCAATTCGTCCTCATGTCGAAAGGCAACTCGCTCGTTATCCCGTTTCGGACGAAGATCGCCTCGACCTCGTCCAATCCACTTTATTGCAGGTCATTCGTCGTATACGTTCATTTCGCGGTGATTCCAGCTTTACCACGTGGCTCTTTCGAGTCACCGCCAATGAAGCTTTGATGCTCATGCGCTCGCAACGTCGCCAACGAGCACGATTCGTCGCCGGCCTAGACCTCGAAGACCTCAGCGTGCTCCCCACCATGCGTGGTTCGGCCGTCGAGGACGATGCGGCTAGCCTTGCCGAGCGCGAAAAGTTTGTCCGGCTTGCTCTCGGCGAGCTTCCGAACGATTATCGCGATGTCGTCATGGCGCATTACCATGAAGATCTCGGCTTGCACGAAATCGCGGAAAAACTCATGGTCAGCGAAAGCGCCGTCCGCTCTCGATTGCACCGCGCTCGTTTGCGCCTCCGCGCCATTCTCGATTCCACCCCGTATGGCCGCGAGCTTCGTACGGGCATCCCCGATCCCGACAGGGCCGCTGGCGCTGTCGGTTGAATGCGTCGCGGCAAATTCGCCGTCATGACGCACGTTCGACGCAGATGCATTTTATTGATCGTCACGGCTGAATACGTTGCCGATCGGTGGTAAGCTATTTCCATGCGCCTACGTCCACTCCTCCCGCTCTTCGTTCTTCCTGTCGTTGCGCTGCCTTGGGCATGTGCCGCGTCGAATAGCTCGCCTTCGTCCTCCAACGCGACCTCCAACGCGACAGGCGGAGGTGAAGGCGGAGCGGGCGGAGCCGGGGCAATGGTCACCTCGAGCAGCTCATCCAGCGGCGAGGGAGGATCGCTCTTCGATACCGATGGCGGATTCATGATGGACGCATCGACCGAAGAACCCCCGCTCAATGCCGACGCAGCGTGCGCAGCGACCGCTTCCGAAGCAACGGCGGAAAAGCTCCCGGTCGATATCATTTGGATGGTGGACAATTCAAGCAGCATGGCGCCAGCCGTGACGGCAGTGACGGCTGGTTTGAATGCCTTTGTCAATCTGATTGCCGCGAAAAACCTCGATTACAAAGTCATCATGCTCTCCATTCGCAACAAAACCAGCCCGATCATGGTGAGTGGCGGTACGCGTTATCCCATTTGCATTCCCCAGCCGCTCGCCGGCGACGCCAATTGTGGCAATGGTCCTCGCTTTTTCCAATCCAGCATCGACATCCTCAGCACTCAGCCGCTTGAACAATTCTTGGGTACGCTGGGACAAACCGCGGGGTACAAGCTAGGCCAAACGCGCGGTGGCGAGCCGTGGCAACAAGAGCTGCGGCCGAATGCGACAAAGACCATCGTCGTCGTCACGGACGACAACGCGCGCCTGTCCGCGACCGATTTCGAGACTTTTGCCGGTGGGGCAAATCCCGAAAATCTAAATCTGACCCTCCCGCCGGGAATTCTCCATCCAAGCTGGAACGGGCTCTTCGACGGTTATATCTTCGGAGGCATTTACGGCTGGGGTAATGCCAACGATCCCTCCGTCATTTGCACCTTCCCCGATGGCAGCCCCAAACCTGCCAGCTCCGGACCGACCTATACCACGCTCGTTCAAAAGACCAATGGCGTACGCGCCAAAATCTGCGACGGTAATGCCGCGTGGCAACCCTTTTTCGACGCCGTCGCTCAATCCGTCGTTTCGAGCGCCAAACTCAATTGCGAGCTTGCCATTCCCGAGCCTCCCTCCGGCTCCCTCGATCCCACGCTCATCAACGTTGCCCTCGTGAGCGGCGCCCAATCCACCACCGTCCCTCGCGTCGATGGCCTCGCTGCCTGTACCCCAGATGGCGGATGGTATTACGACGATCCCGTCATGCCGCAAAAAGTTATTCTTTGCAAATCCTCGTGCGATGCAGCTCAAGCCGCGGTTAGTCTGGAAAATCCTGGCAAGATCGAAGTCCTCTTCGGCTGCGAAACAATCATTAAATAATCACGCCGATTCGTTCGAACGGTCCTCGCAAATCGTCCGGTAAAACCGATTCGATCGTCATGGCTTCGCCCGTGAACGGATGCTCGAACGTTACCCCCGCGGCGTGCAATGCCAGCCGCCCGAGACCGAATTCTTCCCGATACGCTCGATTCAGCGCTCCTTTGCCATAATTCGCGTCCCCGATCACCGGATGGCTCAAATGCTTCATGTGCCGCCGCACTTGATGGAATCGTCCCGTTTTCGGACGCGCTTCGACCAGCGACACATGCGCCCCCGACCATAATCGACGATACGTCGTCAATGCATTCACCCGCGCTCCGCCTTCACATCGCGGAATCGGATGATCAACCGTCCCTTCCGTTGGCGCGACGCCCCGCACGAGCGCCCAATATCGCTTGTTCACTCGGCCGTCCTCGAACATTTCGTGCAGTGCTCGCGCCGCCTCGGACGACAACGCAAAAAGCAGCACCCCGCTCGTCGCTCGGTCCAGCCGGTGCACCGGATACACCCATTGCCCCACGGTATCGCGGGTTTCCTCGAGCGCCGTCACCGGATCGGCACACATGCCTCGATGCACCGCAAGCCCCGACGGCTTGTCGACCGCTACGAACGTGGAATCTTGCCAGAGAATTCTAATCATGGCGTACTTGGGAAAATCGTCTTTCTGTGGCCACTGAAGTAGCGTATTCTTGTTTCATGCGCCATTCCGCTCTCGCCGTTTCCATTTACGCCCCCCTTCTGTTTCTATCTACCACGACCGTTTCGTGCGCACCCGACTTGAAGGTCGGTTCGCAAGGCGGCGGCGGCTCTACCTGGTCCAGTTCGTCGAGTGGCGGCATGGGTGGCGAGGGGGGAATGATCGGAACGTCCTCCAGCAGTCCGAGCAGTAGCAGCAATTCGAGCAGCAGCAGCGCTTCGTCGAGCAGCAGTAGTGGGGCCCCCGGCTCTTTGGGGACCCCGTGTGTCAATGATGCCGCATGCACGAGCGGTCATTGTGCGGATGGCGTGTGTTGCAATGAAACTTGCAATGGCACGTGCATGAAGTGCAATCAAATTGAGTCGATGGGTACTTGTTCGAACGTTCCTGTCGGCGGCGACGATTGCGATGTCGAAGGCCAATTGTGCAATCCGGTGCAGCAATGCGTCTGCGGAATATCCAAGCCAACGACGAGTACGACATGCCCGGACCCCTGGGTTCAAGGCCCCGGCCCGGGTACCTGTTTGCTCACCTGCGACACCATTGGTGCATGTAGCAATGGCGTCACGTGTCCGGCCGGTTTCGATTGTTACGTCGAATGTTCAGGCCCCGGCAGTTGTTCGGGAATCAATGCTGATGTCGATTGCCCCGAAGATTATTCGTGCTCCGTGACTTGCTCGGGAGCGTCCAGTTGTCAAGCGGACTTCAGAGTCAGATGCAGCGAAAAAGGACCTTGCTCATTGAATTGCGGCAATGATCCAGATGCCTGTCAAGGTGCCGAGCTTCGTTGCGGAAGCAATTCGTGCATTGCAATCTGTGACGGACCCAGTAAGCCGACGATCGATCCGGGCGCCGCCTGCACAGTCACCGGTTGCTGATCCTCTCGAACACGCGTCACAATCGTTTGACTTGCAATCATCCACCGCATTCGCATAAAATCAAGCGATGGCACACAAGCTCCCCTCAATGCTTTCTTCCGCGTGGTTTGCGCTTCTCGCTGGCGGTATCACTTTTGCCGCTTGCGGCCTAGAAGAAACGGGCTCGAACCCGATTACTCCACCTGGTAGCTCTTCCACATCCGCCAGTTCGTCCTCGTCGAATGGTGTGGGTGGCGGCGCGACCGGCTCATCGAGCGGTATGGGCGGAGAAGCGACAAGCTCCTCGGGCGGGATGGGCGGCGCTGGCGGAATGGGCGGCACTGGCGGAATGGGTGGCGCTGGCGGAATGGGTGGCGCCGGCGGAATGGGCGGTGGCGGCGTTTCGTGCAAGCCTTGCGAGATAGATCCGGGGAATGGCACCTGTGGCCCGGTCGGAGTCGGCATTGATGATTGCGCCACGCCAGGCGAGCTTTGCAATGACAAGGGCGCGTGCGAGTGCGGCATATCCAAACCGCCTACGGGCAATGGCTGCACAGCTCCGTGGGTTGCTGGTCCTACGGCTGGCTCGTGTCTTCGTCAATGCAGCACGCCGAATGCATGCAAAGACGCGACAATCACGTGTCCAGACAACCGTGATTGTTACGTTGAATGTACTAACACCAGCAGTTGTAGCGGCACCGCTGTCATTGAATGCCCGGTAGGGCATAAGTGCACGGTCATTTGTAGTGGCACCGACGCATGCAAGGGCAGCGGCGTCAAGATCCAATGCAGCGCGACTGGCCCCTGTTCATTGGAATGCAGCATGCAAAACTCGGCCTGCCAAGACGCAACCCTCATTTGCGGCGACAACGCATGCGAGGCGGTATGCAACGGCGGTGCAACCCCAACGTTTCAAGCGAATAACTCGTGCGGCGCAATGGGCTGCTGATTCTTTCACTGTTCGTTACGGAATCGTAATCGTCTCTTTCCTCGCCGCCGCCACCCAATCTCGAGTTTCCCAGCCTCGTTCGCGCCCCAAATTCAGCGGCACGGGTCGATAAAGCACCGTCGCTTCCACCTCGGCATTCGCACAACCCGCCGGCACTGCAAAAACGTGCGACGTCGTCACCGGCTCGAATGGCGGCAGCCGATTGTCACGCACCATGTCCACCGCCTTGTAATGCGGCACCAAACGTTTTCCGGTCGTTTCCACCAGCACCCGGGCAAACGATTGCCCCGCAGCTCCAGCCAGCGCTCTCGATGCAGCCCCGTCCAACAAGTCGCCATCGGCTGCTTCCCCCAGCGATACGAAATCGCCCGGCAATGCCGCAATCGGTTTGTCCAGCGAGATCACCGCTCCCGCTACCGAAACGATCCGCGCTTCTCCCACCGCCGCACGCAAGGGCATTCCCTTGTCGACTGCGGATAGTAATGGATCCGCAAAAAAGCCAACTCCCGGATAATCGATCCATTGCCCGGTTTCTCGCGCCACTCGTACCACCTGTCCAGGCTTGGCAGTCGCCGCATTCCACGTCCATTCATTCCCCGCAACAAAAACGTCCTGACCTACCACGCCTTCGGACAACGCCCCCGCCACGTCGTCCAACGTCATTCCGCCCGTCGCTACCAATGCCTGCCCGCACGCCTCTGCACGCACCACGAGCAATAACGACCGCATAGGCTCGCCCGTCGGCAATGCATGCCCGCATCCTTGGTTCGATAGTTTTGCCGTCACCAAAAGCTCGCCACCTACGACTTCTGCCGATAACCACATTCCCAGCGCCAAATCGATCAGACGTGTCGGCCCGGCCAAAGGCCCGCGGAAAATATGCGACCGAATCTGCTCCGGCGGCCGAGTAAAACCAAATACGATCCCCGCCTTGTGCGGCATCATCTCGTCGATCGTATTGAATTGCCCATCGTTCGGAGGCATGTGACAATGCTGACAAGGTGCTCCGGCCGCAGCCCAAGCGCTCTCCGACCATTCCGAAAACGTCGAATGCGTAGGCAAACCTTGCGGAAATCGCGCCGGATTCACCGTTTGTCCTGGCATAAGCGCTTCCTGCGTTTGCTCGTGACATCCCGCGCAAAATACCGCCTCGGAAAACTTCGGCTGATAACTTCCACCCATGAACTCGTTCGGTACATCCAACAGCGGTCCGAACATCACTTGCCGCAATTTCGACCCCGGCATACCCGTGATCGTTTCCAGCGGCCGTTGAATTATTAGCCGCCCCGCCGTTCCTGCTGGTTTGTCCAAGTCAATATCCCGTACCTTGTGACAAACGTCGCAATGATTCCCGTGATCGAATGCATTCCCCGTCGCATCCAGCAAGTCGCGACCGCCTGTGGCTCCTTCGATCCCCGCCGCATGACAATCCGCGCAATGGCCAAACTTCGTTGGTTTTTGCATCTGCGCGAGCTGCGGATGATCGCACGCCATTTCATTCGGCCCGCCGCACCCATTCAAATCCGGTAAAACCCCGCCTCCCACATAACACCGATCCGTCACATCCATCACCGAGCCACCAAGGCGACCTTTTCTAAAAATCCCTCCGGCCGCAGTGCACGATCCAGCATCGCCAAACACGCTCGACGTGCCCGCATACAGATCCTGCACCAGCGGATCGCGCGTCGCTTTCGCATGTGCCGACGTATTGAATTGCGCCACGATCGTCGTATGGCAATGACCACACACCGCCGTGGAAGTGTCGATGTCCGCATCGCCCACGCCGGGAGGGCCATATTCATACCCCGCGACATTGTCGGGCGGTTTTACCTGGCGTAACACCAGCTCCACCGATTCAACGGGTACCTCGACAAACTCGATCCCTGCCGTTCGATAACCGATCTTCGACGCCACGACCGTCGGCGTTCCCCCAAGAGCCGTCGATAGTTCAATCGTAAACGTTCCATCCGGCCCAGTCACCAACGCTGGTTTTCCCCCACCTTGCAAAACGATCGCCTCGGCCACGGGCTTCATCCCGTCCGTGACGATCCCCGTCACGGCAAAAACCGCAGGCAAACTCCCTCCCGCCCCGCTCGATGGACCCACCGCCACCGCAGTGCTCGAAGCCGTTGATCCAGCTCCGTCCGTTCCACCCGCGCCACCTATGTCTGCGGGTTTGTCCTGGCCGCAACTCGAGATCGTCGTCGCTCCTAGCGCGATCAGACCTACCGTAGCCACGATTTTCCGCGTGCCCCGCATACGCTCGAACGACATCAGCTTTGCTTCCCTCGTGCAAGCAACCCTGCGCGGATGACTCATTCGTCAACGTGCTCCACGTTTGCGTCACATGCAAACACGAGCGACCCTCGATCCAATGGATACCACCGCGATCATCGAGCGTGCTGCCAAGACAAACTCGCTGCTCGTCGCCACCGACTTCGACGGCACCATCGCGGAGATCACCAACGTTCCGGCCGAAGCTCGTGCGTCTACCGATGCGCTCGCTGCACTCGCAACACTTGCATCATCGCCCGGCGTGCACATCGCCGTCGTTTCGGGTCGCGAGCTGGACACGTTGAAGCGCTTCACTGCAGCGCTCGGATCCATCTATCGCGTCGCCGAACACGGTGCGTTCATCGAGCTTCCCGACGGCACGCTGCTCGATACGCACGCGCTTGCACCAGCCGACACCATCGATCGACTGGACAGCATCGCCAAAGCCATCGCCCGCAATTTTTCTGGCATGCGTGTCGAACGCAAAACGAGCGGCGTAGCAGTGCACATGCGCGAACTCGAACCGAGTCGTCGTGGTGTTGCACTCGTTTCGCTCGAATCGTTCCGACGTGAAGCATCGGCTCTCGGAATGGTCGTCATGGACGGGCGACAAGTCATCGAAGCACGCAGCGCTGGAGCATCGAAGCACGCAGCGCTCGAACTCATCTGTCGCGGTTTGTCTAGCGAAACGTTTGTCCTGTACGCCGGTGATGACACGACGGACGAAGGAGCGATCACGCTCGCGAGTCGTTTGGGAGGTGCAGGGATTTACGTTGCTTCTGCGGAGCGTCCGGAGCCGAGTGTTTCGGTGGACGTGGTGCTTGCTGCGCCGCGTGCCTGGGTCGAATTGCTCGAAGCCCTCGCAGCGGCGCGAGCCATCACTTCTCGAGGAGCGCCTTGATCTCTTCGGCGATTTTTTCTTCTTCGCCTTCGCCGTAACCCGCGTGCATGTGGCGAACGACGCCGGCCTTGTCGATGATGAACGCCGTCGGCATCTTCGGCGGCTTGTACGCCTTCGCGGCCGACTGGTCCTTGTCCCACACGACGGAGAACTTCACGTCGGTGGCCTTGACAAACTCTTCGAGTTTGGCTTTCTCCGTGTCTTTTTCATCGACGCTCACGGCGAGAACGGCGAGGTCACCACCGAACTGATCGACCAGCTCTTGGTACTTCGGAAACGACTTCTTGCACGGTCCGCAATACGTCGCCCAGAAGTCGACGATCGTGACTTTGCCGTTCGCTTCTTTCACGGTCTTCGGCCCGTCGCCGCTGACCGTTTCGGCTGTGAAATTAGGGGCTTGCTGTCCGACGAGCGACCCGTCAGCGTTGCCGGACTCGGCTCCGCCGCCCGACGAACCGCCACCACACGCAACGAGGGTCAGCGTCAGGGTAGCGCCCGTGAGGAGCGCGCCGAAGGTACGGACAAACGACGATCTCGAGCTCATTCAAGTCTCCTGTTGTTGTCTTGAAGGCGGTGGATGTTGCCCTGGATCTCGTCGCATCAGAGATGCTTGGATCATGAGCCCACCGCGTTACGCTGCGCGGAGCTTACATCACCCTGTCGACTTTGTGACAGACCGGATGCACCATGGCGCAATGTTCGCGGCTTCCTTGAAGAACGCGCGGCGAGCCGCTCTTCTGCTTCTGCCTGCACTAATCATCGTTTCCGTGACCAGTTGCGATTTGGTCAGCGTCGGTGACCAGTCCTGCACCGAAGACTTCATCGCCTACGACAAGGAAGACGACTGTCCTTACGGCCCCCCGGGCGGTCCAAGTGTTCAGGAAACCGGTTGTCCGGACATCCCTCAAGAGTCCGATCCCGCCCTTTGCACCACGACCTGGCTTCAGGTTTACGACCTGCTCACGGGGCCCAAGGGCAATTGCGCCGTCGGTGGTTGTCACGGATCGGCGCCTGGCGCGCGCGGCATTCTCCTGTCGTCCACCGATGCCAACGCCTTCTACGACGAACTCAAGGCGTACAACGGCTCTCAAGGCTACCCGTACATCAACGAGGAGAACCCGACGAACTCGTGGATCCTCTGCAATCTCGCTGGCGTCCCGGGCGGCGGTGCCCCCATGCCTCCGCCAAGTGGTCTCGAAGAAGCCGACTTGGCGCTCATTCAAAATTGGGCCTCCTGCGGCGCGTTGCGGTAGCTCTACAGACGGCAGCCCTGCTCTTCACGCTTCGATCTTGACGCGAGCCAAGAAAAACCGCGTCATGGACTGAAACCCGCTGCTTTTCGGAGTCTCGAGCGATGTTGTCACGCCTCTCTTCGATTCAGTCTTCGATTCAGTCTTCGATTCAGGCTTCGATTCAGTCTTCGATCCAGAGCCTCAGTGCTGTTGGTTTGTCCAAGCAAATCACGCTCTTCGTGCTCGTCGCAGGCCTCTTCGCCGGCGCCGGATGCGCGCCTGTCGCGCCGTACGAACGCGGCAAGCTTGCTCATCCCACGATGACCGCGGGCGACATGGCCGGGTTTGGCGAATCGCACCTGCGCGCAATCACCGAAGGCGCGATCGGGGGCAGTGGAGGCACAGGTAGCGGTTGCGGTTGCAACTGACCCTGCCCAGCAAACTCGAGTTTTGCCGTCGTGTCGCCATCGAGCGGCGGGCGGCGAGGTTATAGTGGCCGCCGCGTGATTCGTTGCATCTCAAAATTCTTCTTGCTCCTCTTCGTCGTCGCGACAATCGCCGTTGAACGCACACCAAACGCGTTTGCTGCGACAAACGACGAAGAAGTCGAGACGCTCGTGCAGACCGTTCTCGAGAGCGACTACAAGAGCGGTAACTACAAACAAGCCCTCGAAACGCTCGAAGTCACCAAGCCTGTCTGCGCCAAGAAAACTGCTTGCAGCTCAAAGGTTCGCGCCAGACTCTATCTCGCCATCGGCATGTCCCTCGTCGGACTGAAGCGAGACAAAGACGCGAAAAACGCTTTCGCTACGGCGATCAAAGAAGATCCTTCGATCACGCCGCCGGCCGAATTCACGAACGCAAACGTCGACAAAGCCTTCACGGACGCGAAGTCGGGTGCCAGTTCGACGTCACCATCGCCTGCACCCGAAGCGACGGCGAGCACGTCATCGTCATCGTCATCGTCATCGTCATCGTCATCGTCATCGTCATCGTCAT
>CAZETM010000027.1:0-30234 GCA_964514885.1 uncultured Polyangium sp.
CTCTCAGAACGCGCTTGACGCTACGAAGTACACCTGACCTCCAGGAAGAGCCTTGGCGCTGAATCCACGGGCATATCCGAGGCGGAATTGGGCATCGACGTAATAACCGAGCGTCAGGCCGAGCCAAAGCTCAGCGCCCGCCGACGTGTGCAAGTCGGGCGAGTTGATGATGCTGCGATTCGCGAAGAACGAGATGGCAGAAAGATCCAACGTGTCGAACGCGCCGCCGTAATCGAGGAACGCGTTGCCATCGATGCGGCGGATGTAGATCGGCAGCGTCGAGGGCCCGCGATCGGGCTTCATGATCGGAAAGCGGTACTCGACGTTCTGCAGCACGTACGAACTGCCGAACACGCTGTTGGGTGCGTATCCACGCAGCACGAACGCTCCGTTGTAGATGCCCGTCGTGACCGTATCGACGATCGTGTTTCGCTCGAGGTCGTAGCCGCCAACGGAGTAGTACCCGCCATCGGCATACGTGCCGCCCGCGACGCCGCCTGCAACGCGTAGCGCGAGCGTGTGGAGGCCAGGCCAAGGCATGGGTATGTAGCCCGCAGCAGAGCCTTCGAACGAGTACAGCGAATAATCGCTGGCTGTGGATGGACCGGCGTATTCGATCGATCCGCGCATGGAAAAACCGCGGATATTCCCGGCTGCATCGAGCGATCCTTCGACGTTCGAGAAGCCGTAGTTCGCGCGAATCGTGCTCATCACCCCGCCGCGTGGCGTGCGTGGAATCGTGCCGTTGGGGTCGAGTTTTACCGAGGGAAGCTCGGCGCGAAACCCGGAGAAGTTGTAGGACAAACTCAAGTACTGATCGGTGAACTCACCCGGGATCGAGTACGAAACGGTCGACGAAACACCGGTGCCTCGTTCGTCGTACGACACGCGTTGTCCATCGACGAGGAAGTTCTGTCGTGGTGCAACGACGTGATAAAGGCGCAGTTGCAAGTTCACCGGCAAGCGTAGATAGGAGTACGTGAGCGATACGCGTGGCGCGGGTGCTGCAAAGTCTGCCGTCAGGCTTGCGCGCACCTCGTGAAAGTTCGCGACATCGGCTCCCACCGTTTCGACCGTGATCGCGTTTTGACTGTACGTACCCGGAGCAAATTGCACCGAGTAGTTGCGCGGAAGCACCGTCCCACTAGGTCGATACTTGCTCCACTTCATCGGTGGTGGATCAGGGTTTGACGGAGGATCCGGCCTGTCCGTTGGAGCGGGCAACGCGTCGAGGAAACGCGATGGATCGATCGGCATCGAATAGAGGTCGTAGCCCTTTGACGTGTAGCCGACGTACACGAGCGTCTTGCCATCCGGGCTGATCGCCGGCTGAACCGCTCCCATGCGTACGTTGGTCACTTGACGCAGTGTCTTGCTCCCGAGGTCGTACGCGTAGATGTTCGATACGCCCGTGCGATCGGATGAGAAGTAGAGGTACTTGCCATCGGGCGAAAATGTCGGGTTCGCATCGACAGCTCGATCGCGAGTGACTTGTTCGAACGTGCCCGTTGCGACGTCGACCAAACGAATGTCGCGATAGCCGCCCGCGGTCCATGCGCTGTACGCGATGCTCTTGCCGTTGGGTGAAAACCTCGGCGTGTACGCTTGTTCGAACCGCGCGCTTGGAACGAGGTCGCGCATGTTCACCAAGTGCCCCTCGGCATCGAGGTCGGCGATCTGTAAATACGTCGTGCTCTTCGAGTTCACCGTGAAGGTGATGCGATGTCCGTCGGGGCTTACGTCGGGAGCGGTTGCGCGAGTCCCAACAGTGAGTCGACTGCGCTCGGGCTCGTCACCAACTGTCGCGGAAAAACCCTTCGTGACGCGGTAGATATCGTCGCGCCAGTAAACGATTTTCCAAGGGGCGGTGCTGTTGAAATAGAAGTCCCCGTTCGGGCCGAACGACGACGCCGAAGCACCTCGTGTGCGCGCAAATAATTTGGGTTTGTCCGCGAGCGAGTCACGTGAGGTTTTGAGTGACGCACGGTAGATTCCCGCCCGAGCGTTGTAGTCGTCGCGGAAATAAACAAGCTCGTCGGCATCCGACGATCGCGCCGCGCGCGGAACGAAACGTGGGTAGAGCACATGCCGACCGTGATGCGTCAGGCGTGCTCCTTCGCGGAAACCTCGCGCTTCGATCGCCTTCACCTGGGTCGCATAACGAAGCCGCAAGTGATCCTTGAAGCCTTCGTAAAGCTCTTCGTACGTCTTGCCCGTGACCCGCCTGATCGAACGGTTGATGCCCCAAGGGAAAACCGACGAACCGTAGTCGGCCGAGACCGCACGCATCGTGTTCGGACCGTAGACGTCCGAGATCCATCCCAAGAAACGCGAGCCGTACAAGTACCAAATGTTTCCGTTCGGCCAGCGCATCGGGCTCGACGAAACCTGATCGAGGCTCGCGATGTTTCCATCGAGCACGTCGGCGCGCATGTACATGTCGAACAGCGACGAACGCATGCGACCTGCACTCGTTTGCGTCGACTCCGTAAGCGTCGCGAGACCTTCGATGATCCATCGCGGTTGGATCTGATTCGGCACGTACGTCTTGCCGATCAGCGCGTTGATGATCGCCGGCACGCCCGAGGCGTTGTCGATGTGCAGGATGTGCGTGTGCTCGTGCATGACGAGGTCGACGAGCCAGTCGTCGTAATCGCCGAGCACGGAGAGATCTTCAGGAGCCGCCGCGTAGAGATGAATACGGTTGAACGGAGTGGCCGTGGCCCATCCATTTGCGCTGTCGGTATCATCCGAAATCGTTACTTCCGTCATGCTTGGCGGGGTGTAACCAAGCAAGTTCGTGAGCCGCGTGTGGATGCTCTCGGAAGTGCGTGCGACGTGTTCTGCGATGGGTGAAAGCGTGCTGGGATGATGGATACGAAAATGCTTCGTCTCCACCGTGCGCCAGGCGAGATCAGGATCGCCGATCGCGAGCGCACGATTCGGCATCGCGAGGATGACGAAAAGCGTGAGCGCAGCGAGAGAGGCCCTGAGAGCCGCAGCGTTCGTCACAGGTCGTCGTGGAACATCGGCTCGCGGTTACGGGTGTACCGGTAGACGAGTTGCCGACCGTCGGGTCCGATTTGCGTAAAACGCGCTCCGAAACCCGGCTCCGATGAACCCCCCGGGTCACGCGTCCAGGCCACGTTTCCAAGCGCGTAGAACTCGTAGTCCCCAGGCATGATCACGTGCAACTGCACCTGCGTGCCGATCTGCGGGATGCGGTACGTCTCGACAAACATGCCTCCGTGCTCGATCACGTCGTTGCCGCTGAGGCCTTTGTAGAAGTTGGACACACTGCGCGTGCCGAGTGAAACCTCGATCGTGCGTACGCCCGGTGGAGCTGCAGGCGCCGGAATTCTCTTCGGCGCTGCTTTCTCGGGTGCAGGAGCTGCGGGCGCGGGCGTAGGCGCTGGGACTGGTGCAGGAGCCGGCGCGGGTTTGGCTTGAACAACCGGTTGCGGTGCTGGTGCAGGCGCAGGAGTCGGTTGAAAATGGACGACTGCCTGCGGCTGAACAATCGGTTGCGGCGCTGGTGCGGGTTTGGCCTGAACAACCGGCTGAGGAACTGGAGCTGGTTTGGCTTGAACAACCGGCTGAGGAACTGGTGCTGGTTGCGGTTGCGGGGCAGGAGCTGGCGCGGGTTTGGCTTGAACAACCGGCAGTGGCGCAGGCGCGGGTGGATGCACGACTGCTGCAGGACGCGGCACCGTTGGCGTTTGAAGCGCTACGGGATCTGGTTGCACACTCGGCGCAGGTGTTGCTACGGGCCTTGGTGCTGCAGGCTCGGCGGGCGGCGGAATCGATGCTTGCCCACCGACTTTGTATCTCGCCAGCGAGTTGACCTTGGCGAGCGACGACGCAACGGCTTCGAGCACATCGTCGGTTGCAGGGTGACCGCTGTCGATCGCCTGTACGTCCGAGAGAACTTTGCGCACGTTCTTCAGGGCGATGTCTCGTCCATCGAGCATCGCGCCGCCGCTACGTTCGATCTTGCGCAGGATCGTGATCGTCTGCGCGATCGATTCGGCCTGATCGAACAACTCATCGGGCGCGTCGTCGCAACTTTGTATGGCGTTGAGCGCTGCCGTGAGGCTTTCTCGCGCCATCTTCGCAAGCTGAGCGGGTTCCACGAAAAGTCGTCCTCCAAAAACGCGCCCGTCGCGGCGCGCGCGTCAGCCTACCAAAGACGCGCCCGAGAAAAAGATCCGTGCAAAATCTTCAGCCGATGCCTCTTGGCCATCGATCTCTCCGCGAAGCAACACGATCGCGCCATCGCCCGTACGCACGACGGCACGACCCGTCTCGACGTACCCTTCGCCAGGCTCGAGCGCCGAGGGAAAACGCGTAGCTCGTTCCGCAAGCGTCACGTTCACCATCGCTCCTTGGATCTCGGTCCATGCGCCAGGCGCGGGGGCCAGCGCACGAATGTGGAGCAGCACTTGATCGGTGGGCCAAGACCAACGGATCGCACACGCCTCTTCATCGAGAAACGGTGCTTCGGTCGCCAAGCGTTCGTCCTGGGGTTGGTCCGGTACAGACTCTCCCCGGGCAAACCTCATCACGGTCCTACGCAACGCACGCAGCGAGGGTCGATCGAGCGCACGAGCAAGGTCCCATGCGTTCCAACGTGGATCGATCGACAGCCGCTCCTGATCCAACATCGCTCCCGTGTCGTATTCCGCCGCGATTCGATGCACCGTGACACCCGTCTCGTCGTCTCCACTCTTGATCGCCCACGTCGTTGGATCGGGTCCGCGATGTCGTGGCAGCAGCGACGGATGCACTCCGATCCCTCCGAGACGCGCGGCGTCTACGATCTCCATCGGTAGTCGCGTGGTCCAAAACCAACTCACCACGAGGTCCGGCGCGATCGACGTCACACGCTTGCGCAGAGCCACATCGTTTGCCCGCGGCTTGATGAGCATGCGGTCTTTGCCGAACACGCGGCTGGCACGTCGCACTCCGAGCGAATCTTTGCGACACACGCAGCACAGTTCGATCGCGTGACCATCGCGTTGCAGAAGCAGCGCTGCGAGAGGCAAACCGAAGAACACGATCCGAAGCGCCATCAGCTTTTCCTTGCGCGAAGCCGCGCCTGTTTTGGCCGAAAAGTTTTCCACTTTTGAAGGCCCTGGTAGCTATCGCCCCATGGCGGCTTTTTCCGCGCGCAACTTGTTTCGACCGGCCTTGCGGACTGGACATCGTTTCGATCCGTTGGCTGCTCCGCGACCGATACTCGTCTTCGAAGACGTCCACAAAACGTATCGCTCCGACCAACCCGTCTTGAAGGGTTTGTCGTTGACGATCGAGCGTGGCGAGTTCGTCTTCATCACTGGGCCTTCCGGTTCCGGAAAGAGCACCCTCTTGCGTCTCGTTCATCGGATCGAGGAAGCAGACGAAGGTCGCATTCTTTTTCTGGGGCGGGACATCAGCCGCCTCAAGGATGAAGCGATCCCCGCGTTGCGACGCAACATTGGGTACGTCTTCCAAGACTTCAAGCTGGTTCCGAGCTGGACTGTGGCGGACAACGTCGCGGTCGCACTCGAAGTCGTCGGTTTGCCTCCAAAGCTCGTGCGTGCGCGGGTAGGCGAAGCGCTCGAACGAGTGGGTTTGTCCGGGCGTGGGGACGAACAAGCGAAGCGTCTCTCGGGCGGTGAACAACAGCGTGTGTCGATTGCGCGCGCGATCGTTGGAGAGCCCGCGTTGATTCTCGCGGACGAGCCTACGGGCAACCTCGATCCGCAACTCGCTTACGACATCCTCGGGCTCTTCGAGGACATCCACGAAACGGGCACCACGGTGCTTTTTGCGACTCACGATCGAACGTTGCTCGATGTTCGTCCGCGCCGCGTCCTCGTGCTCGATGACGGCAAAGCCACCGACGCACCCAATGGGCTCAATCTCGATGAATCGGGCGTCGAAGAATCAGGTGAGCACTCGCTGCTCAACCTGGTGGCGTAGGGAGATCCTTCCATGTCTCAAGATCGATACAGGGTTCGAGTGCCAATGAAAGCCTGGAGGCCGGGACGCGGAGACATGCGTACCCATATGCACACGATCTTTTCGCTAGCCGTAGCGTTCGTTTGCCTTGCTTCGGCTTTGCTCATCGTGACCAACCTGTCGGCCGTGCGTGAGCGTTGGTCCAGGGCAGGCCGTGCCACGGTGTATCTGCGCGACAACGCCACCGAACAAGAAGTCACCGAGCTCGTCTCGGCGCTCGAAAAGACGCAAGGCATTCGGCGCGTTCGTCACGTGACGAGCGCTGAAGCGCGACGTGAAGTCGTCGTCGATGATGCGGATTCGGCGCTCGCTTCGCTTCCTGCAAGCGCGTTTCCCTCGTCGCTCGAACTGGGCTTCACGGACGAAGTGAACGACACCGATTTGCAAGCGATTGCGCTCAAGCTTCAAGCGCTCCCGGCGGTGGAAACGGTCGAGACGTATCGCAAGTGGACCGAGCGTCTTTCGTCGTTGCTCAGTGGTGGCGTGACCGCTGCGGCGGCATTGGCGGTCGTTGTCACGTGCGCGGTCTTCAGCGTCATCAGCTCCACGATGCGCCTGCTGCTCAGCCGTCGTCGCATCGAGGTCGAAGTGCTCCGCTTGGTTGGCGCGACAAACTCGTTCGTGCGTAGGCCTTTCGTGATTGAAGGAGCGATGCAAGGTTCAGCCGGAGCCGCGGCAGCGATCGCGATTCTTGGCGGCCTGTTTTGGCTCGTGCGAGGTCGATTCGATCACGAGCTGGCGAATCTGCTCGGCCTGTCGCCTTCGTTTTTGCCGTGGACCGTCACCGTGGGGTTTGTCTTGCTTGGCGGCGTGCTTGGTGCGACCACCGCACTCGTGAGCCTGCGCCGGATGGGACCGATTTGACCATGCAGCGCCGAACGCCGTTTGCTTTGATTTCGTTGCTCGCGCTCTTCTCGAGCGTTGCGAGTGGCAGTACGCCGGACGATGCACAATCGGCTGTGCGGCTGGGCAACTCCATGTCCGACTTCGAGCGCGTGATCATGCGTATCGATGACGAACAGAAGACCCTGCAAACGGAGCAGGCCTCGATCGATCCTCGTTTGGAAACCGTGCACAAACGCATCCTCGCGCGCGGTCGAGCTTATTATCGTCACGTGCACGCGGGCCTTTTGCCTGTCGGTGACGGATTCGATGCGCTCGTCGATCATGCTGCACGTGTCGAACGTGTACGTCGGGCGCTTGAACGGGACATTGCCGAGGAAGCGAATCTCGTCAAACGAAAGGGCACGATTCGCGAGCGGCTGGAACGGCTTGCTGCGGATCGAGCACCGCTCGACGTGCAGCGTGAGGCCATGTTGCGTGCAAAGCGTGCGCTCGATGCAGAGGAAGAGCGTCGATCGGCATTTGCGCGAGCCTTCGAGTCATCCACGCGTCCCGATTACGTTGCGATTTACGGTGCGGACACCGGTCCTCGCGACGCGGACATGCGCTTGGATTTCGCCGCGCACAAAGGCCGTCTATTTTTCCCGGTAGCTGGCCGATCCGAAGTACGCAAGACGAATAAATACGATGTGACCGGTCTCGAGCTGGTGACGCAATTGGCGGCCGCGGTGCGTAGTGTCGCTGCGGGACACGTTGTCTTTGCGGATCGTTATGACGCCTATGGTCTCACGGTGATTGTGGACCATGGCGATCGCTATTACAGCGTTTACGCCAATCTGGGTGGTACGGACGTTCGAGTTGGCGATATGGTTGCAGCGGGTGCTCGAGTGGGCACGTCTCCTGCGACGGCGCAGAGCGAGCCGGTGTATTTCGAGATTCGCCGGGGTGCGGTTCCCGAAGATCCTGGCCCTTGGCTTGGTTTGTAGCGGCGCCAGCCTCTTTTCGAACGTCTAAACACAGGTTTACAAGGACCTGGTCATCAACGGGTGACCGTGTGGAATGCGGCGGTCACCCATGGCGCATGACGGCGCGCGGTATCAGCCCTTGTCCACTTCTTCTTTCGCGTGTTTCCTGCGAGTCGCCACGGCCTTGTCGGCGATTTGCGAATAATACTTCAACGTCGTCTCGAAATGCGCCGCCATACCCGCATCTAAATGCTGAGCCGCCGCTTGTGCTGCGCGAGCAATCAAGGCGATATCGCCCTCGCGTGCATTCTCCAAATCCGCCTCCGTTTCCCCGAGGACCTCGTACAGCTTCCGCGCCGCTTCTTTTTGGTTGCGTATCGCTTCGAGCGTTATCGTGCGCGTTTCAATGCGCGCCACGACCTCGGCCGATATCCCAGCGGCGCCCAAAGCCCCATTCTTGGCTCGTTGCAGTTCGCCGAGCACATCATTGAACCCCGGCTTTTCGTGTTTCAGACCTACTTGCGCACCAGGCGCAAAATCGACGAGATGGTCTTTGAGCGTCGTCGCGTCAACGACGAGAGGCCCCGTGTAGGCTGTCTTCGTTCCTGCACTCATCGGCTGTATTCCTTTCGCAACGTTGTGGGCGTAAGCCCAGACGCGTCACATTTCGCCGATGGAGCATGGGAAGTCAACCGATTTTGAGGCGACAACCAGTGCTTTGCGGTACCGTTCGAGGCGCTACGGCCCGTCGACGCGTGCCATCGGCCTGTCGACGCGTGCCATCGGCCCGTCGACGCGTGCCATCGGCCCGTCGACGCGTGCCATCGGCCCGTCGACGCGTGCCATCGGCCTGTCGACGTGTTCGATCGGCCTGTCGACGTGTTCGATCGGTCTGTCGACGTGTTCGATCGGCCTGTCGACGCGCTTCACAATCACGTCGACGTGCTCTGCAATCACGTCCGATGGCAGCTCCGGCACGTCGACGGCATACGGGATTCGCGTTCACGAGTCTTCGGGAGACGTCGACGGGCGCGATCATTCTCCGCTATGAGGCACAAGAAGCTCACGGAGGCCGGTTATCAGTTCGTCGTGCTTTTCCCTATGGATCTCGATAAATTGTTCGCAAAATGCACGATGGTTCGGTGTGAGCGCCGTCTGCGCCAGCAACACCTCGAGCTCTGCAATGAGTGGTTCGACCACAGCAAGTCCCGCATCGAACTCACCATTCCACTGGCAGCACCCGGCGTACGTGCTGCTCATTGCGTGCCGCAGCTCTACGGACATGAACCCTCGCTCCAGCAATTCCTCCCAGATCTCGTGACATATTGTATGAGGCTGCTCAGAGTTCTCTGCGTCCATAAGTAGATGATTGGTTATGCTCTGCTTCCGCTGTAAAACCAAGGCGTCGTCATCGCCTGCGAGTGCAACGAACTCTTCTTCGATTTGGCGATATCGGCGGACCACCTCTTCGAAGCTCGTTTCATCTTTTCGTCCGAACACCGCGATGATGCGTTGAATGAACGCCTCGTCGTGATCCTGCTTTTCACGATTCTGCATGGTCACTCTATTGGCTCGTCGGCGCTAGTAACATGACACGGTGCCCTCGGGAAACATGTCAATACTGGCCGGCCACTACTGCGTAAACAATAGCTTTCCCGCCGTGTTGCGCCACGAACTCGCCCAAAAGGATTGCTATTTCCACAAACACGGCCACATTCGCAATCTCGTTGCCCACGGGTTTGGCTGGTACGTTCGCCGTATCCTCATTCCGATCAGATCGCAATGGCAATGGTGGCACGAGCATCTCGCGCAATGTTACCCTCGTACAGGCTGCCAAGTCCGGTGCGCTGTCCGGAATACCCGCCACCGTGACGCCTTTAATTCGCCCGTCGTGATCAACCCGAACGGTTGCACCAACGCGCAGTGAATCCTGGCTCAATTGCTCGCCGAATTCCTCAACACACCCTTGCAGCCGCTCAATCGTGATGTCGTTGAGCAGGTGGCCGCCATTCTGATGCTGTTCACGATAACGCAGTGGCGCTTTCTCAATGGAGCTCGTGCAGCCCGTTGACACGAATACCGCCATCATCCCTGCGGCCAATCCGACAGAAGCTATCTTTCGAATCAACGCCAATCTTTCAATCTTCGCCGCATGTTTCATCCAATGCATGGTCATTCTCCGGTGACTAGTTCCTGATGCCCGATTGATTGGTGTTGCGATGGGTAGCATTATCCTGACGATCCGCAGCTCGGTTGGCGGATTCAAAGTCCTTTCGGACCTTCAGCGGTATGGTGTGCTTGCGAAGATGCTCGACGTCGAAAGTGCTGAGGGAAATTCTGGCACGTGCATTGCTATTTTCGTCTGTGCCCATATCGAGTAGATGGGTTTCGGAAGGAGAGCATGCTGATGACGCGGCATAAGATGATGGGGCCCATCCAAGCGACGAGTTTCTTGTTGCTTGCTGCGGTGCTGGTTGGTTGTGGCGACGACGGGACGAGTAACACCAACGCCATGCCGCCGCCTGTGGACATGTTGCAGGTGGTTCGAGCGTCTTTATGGCGACGGCATTTTCGACGAGGTTGAAAAGGCGTATGACAAAATTGCGGACGCGATTGCTTCATTCGAAGCATCCAGCGAGGTTGTTCGATTTACGTCGAAATTCGATGCGGTAGCGGCGGGCAAAGCCACGTTTTCGGAGGCGGAAGCGCGGGGCAGGGACCTTTTCGAGAACGACGGAGAATGGCAAGTTCAAGGTACCGACGCTGCGAAATATCGCGCGAACTGGCCCGTACATGCATAATGGCGTTTTCAAGACGTTGCGCGAGGTCGTCGAATTCTACAACGCGCGTGATCTCGATCCGGTGAAATGGGGACCGCCCGAGGTTGCGGAAAACGTAAACACGAAAGAGCTTGGCGACCTGAAGCTCACCGAAACGGAAGTCGACGATATCGTGGCGTTTATGTTGACGCTCACGGATGGATACGTTGCGCCTGGGAAGTGAAAAGGAGGTAATGGGGCAGCGGTGTTTGGTTTCGCGAATGTCGTTTCTGTAATGGTATGTTTGGACAAACAAAGGCTGCTGTTTCCTGGCGGTTTTTTGCTGGACGCGGGCTACGTCTCATGCGACAGTCACGTCATGGGCGAGGCTGCTGAACGGATCCGGATGACCGAAGAGGAGTACCTCGATTTCGAACGAGCTTCCGAGGAGAAGCACGAGTTCATCGACGGCGAGATTTTCGCCATGTCGGGCTGCTCGTTCAAACACAACCGCGTGACGGGCGCAATCAGCGCGTTACTTTTCATTGCGCTTCGTGGTCGACGTTGTGTTGTCAATACCCCCGACATGCGCATCAAGATTCCCCTGTCCAGGCGCTATGTCTACCCTGACGTTTCCGTCGTGTGCGGACGTGCCGAGCTCAAGGGCAACAAGCAAGACATCCTGCTCAACCCGCGGGTCGTGGTCGAAGTATTATCCGATTCCACCGAGGAATACGACCGCGGGGACAAGTTCACCCATTACCAATCGATTCCCACGCTCGCCCATTACGTGCTCGCTGCACAAGACAAGTCCAAGATTGAGGTATTCACCAAGCGATCGGATGGTTCTTGGGTAGGGAAGGTTTACGAAGCAGGAGAACGCGTTTCACTGCCCGCCATTGAATGCGAGCTCGACGTCGATCAGGTGTACGCAGGCGTATTCGATTCCGACTTCGATTCTGGCCCCGACGAAGCTGCTTGAGGCGTATTGCCCAGCAATAGCCGCGCATTCGGCATGATCGCCTCGTCCAAGGCCGCCATTGCAATCCGATCCATCTCGGCGCCCGTCAGCCTTCCAAAATGCCGCCATGTCGCAGTATCGACGCCCGGCACTTCCGCATTGCGATGTGCTCGAATCTGTCGTGCGCCCTCGTCGAAGGCTTGCGTAATCGCTGCTCGCACCGGCGCTCCGCCCATTGATAGCGCCCACGCCACAAACCGCCACGCCAATGCCGCGTGTGCCTCTTCGTCCTCTGCAATGCGCAAAAGTGCCCGCCGCGTGTCTTCGTCTTGCGCCCCGTCGAGCTGCGCGCGCGCCGTAAGCGCTGCAATCGTTTCGCCAATGCAACCTTCCACGACCGCCCAGCCCGCGATTTCCGCTAGCGAAGTCCCTCGCAAAGCTCCTTGCATGTCCATTGGCCCCGGGCCCAACGATTGTCCCGAAAAACGCGATGCCAGCGCAAAACAAAGGCGCGCATGTTCGATTTCGTCGAGCGACGCCGATTGCGACGCCGCCACGATGTCCGCGGGTGCCCCGAGCCCAAGCAGCTCCAGCGTGAACCTTGCAAACGACGCCACCGAGGCATGCTCCATTTGAGCATCCGCGCACCAGGCTTCCACCAGTGCTTTTCGGCTCACGTCATCCAAAACGTTTGTCTCGGATGACCATGAACCGCACCAGTCGTCTCGCTCGATCACGTTGGCTACGCGTGCGTGACCTTCAATGGTAAACGCCCGACCGCAACACGGGCCGTCGCAGAAATAGTAGCAACACGTGTCACCCTCGATTTCCGGACCAGCCACACCTGGATTGCAACAGCCGTCTTGTGCGACCGAAGGCGCGGGGCATTCCGTGAACATGACATACCCGCCGTCCGGGGGACCCGCATCCGGATCGATGGGAACGCCAGGCGGAAAGTTGATCGCATTCGCGATTTGTTCGAGCGTATAACATTGCCGCACCGATGCGTTGCCGGATGGGCACGTCGGGCCACCTGCGCTTCCCCCCGAGCCATTACCGCTGCTGCTGCTACCGTTACCGCCTCCGCTACCGCCAGAGGCCGCCGTCGTGCCTCCGGATTCGATTTCGCTACCGCATCCAATGAGCGCCGACGCGCTGCCGACTCCAGCGGCCAGCAGCAGCGTGGCAATTCGAATCCCCATCTTTTTCGCGTGATTCATGAAAACCTCCAAGCAAGCCTGACCCATGATGATGCCTGCATAACGTAGCGGTTGCAACGGGCTTGCACGAATCTTGGCGCCCAAGCGTGTTTCTGACACAATGCGCTGGCCTTGAACCACATTGCCCCCCAAAAGCTCACTCGCCGCCGAATGCTCGCCAGCCTCGCCGCCTTTTCTTTTGGCGCTTGCCGCAAATCCTCGCCGCCGTCTCTTCCCGATGACGGCCGGTGGCGCGATTTTTCATTTCCTCCGCCTGACGAGCAACGCGCCTTGGTGCTCGTTCCGTCTTCGTTGCGTCCACTTCCCGTGCTCGTGGCGTTGCATGGGCGTGGGGAATCCGGCCGAGGTCTCGAGGTGGGCGCGAAAGCATGGCGTGACGATTATGGTTTGGGCAAACTCGACGAACGTTTGCGCACCGCAGCGCTTACCAATGCCGATCTGGGCGAAATGGTTCTTCCGGACCGACTCGCGCGGATGAATGAATCGCTCGGGAAAAACCCTTACCAGGGACTGGTCGTCGCGTGTCCGTACACGCCAAACCTTACCGATCGTTCCACGAATGGGGCCGCTCCGTTTGCGCAGTTTGTCCGGGATTCCCTATTGCCCCGCGTGCGCACGGACTGCAAAAGCCTGGATACGCGTGAAGCGACGGGAATCGATGGCGTGAGTATGGGCGGAAGGCTAGCTTTGCAGGTTGGTTTTATGCACCCTGACATTTTTGGCGCGGTGGGCGCATTGCAGCCGGCAATCAAACCAGAAGAAGCGCCGATGTTTGCGATGATGGCCAAGCGTGCGACGCATCGAGCGAAAATCGCCATTCGTCTCGTTTCGAGCGAGGGGGATCCATTTCTGCCCGCGGTGCGTGCTTTGTCGAAAGCGCTCGAAGAAGTATCCGTTGCGCACGAATTGGTGGTGACTCCGGGACCGCACGATTATGTGTGGAATCGAGGCCCGGGCGGAGCAGAAATGCTGCTTTGGCACGAAAGGGTATTACGCGGATTGCCGGGGATGTGAGCCGCGTGTAGGTCTAACGCAGGTATCAGGCAGCTAATTCGCGCAAGATGTCGACCCGCCGCTCGTCGGTCATGAGCTTCAGATTGCATAAGTGGTAGGTGGTTGCGTAGGCACCCGTGCGGAAATGGTCCATGATACGCCTTATGGTATCAGTGTCGATCGTGCCGTGATGTCCCAGCATTGCTCGGATTCCAGTATCTGGAAGCATTAACATGGCGGCAAATGCGCGGGCCCGAGCTGCCGTGGGCCAATGCTCCCACGTGCCATCCACAGCAACTGGAATCTCGTCGAACAACAGGTGCCCAAGAGCTGTGGCCTCGGCGATTTCTTTACGATAACGCGACCCGATGCGGGGGTTGAGGATGGCCGTGGCGTACTCATTATCTGCGCGTGTTGCCAAAAGGTCCACCGCGGCGGGCAATTCGCGCCATTGGACGGCGATGTTGTTCGACTGCATCCACGTGCCCAAATTTGGCGCTGGATCATCGCCCCATCCGAGCGCGTCACGCACGACTCGGGCCCGCTCATATCCTTCAAGATACGGACGTGTGGTCGATGCATTGCTCGGGCGTATCAAACCACGTATGGCCGGTGTCACTGCTTCTTCTGGAAAACTTTCTGCGGCATTGAGCAAGGCCATTACGTCCTTTGCGGAAGTGAGCTTGGCTTGGCGCAGGATGAGCGTTTCAGGCGTGTGCGGAACATAAATGCCGACATGTTGCTTCTGCGTATGTTTTCGCAATAGATCGGCCAAATGCGGCAATTCTCCGCAAATGATCCCTGCCGTTTGTCGGTGGATGAGCCATTGCCAATCGCTGTCGTCGGCTACCATCGCGGCTGCATTGACGTTCAGATCCACCAATTCTGGCAATTGGGACTCATTCGCGAGCTTGCGAGTTACGTCGCTCAACGCATCCTGCAAATCCAAGGCCGCTTGGCGCGCACCAACGAACTCGATACCCCGCTGTTCCACGAACCGGAGATCTGGACGCGACGGCCGCCAGGTTTCGTTGTCCCAGGATACTTCGAGGAAGTCACCCAAACGACGAATCATGATATGCGGAAGTGCGGCATCAATGGCGGCGGGTCGTAATGCGTGATAGCGACGCCATTCCGACCGTCGTAGGAACCAATCGTCCTCTTCGGTTTCCGTTAGGGTGAAGGGCGGAGCCTCGGTATCATTGTACCAGTCGCATGCATCCTGCACGTGATCCAACCGCGCAGGGTCAGGAAATGGCTCTTCATTGACGAGACGTACGCTGCAATCGACCAACCACCGCAGTATGTCGTAAAGGTTCCATTGAACTTCATCGGCCATGGTGCCATCGTCGCGAATGCTGCGGGTGAGGCACCGATTGCGAACCCAAATGGCCAAGCTTCCCCAAGTCTTATCGATCGCTTCGCTGCCGGTGGGGTGTGGATCCCTGCCCAACGAAATCAAAATGGCAAAACGTGCGCGATCGCCGAACTGCCGCACGTACCAATTGCCGCTCATGGCCATTCCTTTGGCAATTCTTTTTGCTTCCGCAACTGGCGCACTTCCGGTTTGGAGATATGTCCTGCTTCGCAAAGCGCTTGGAGAACCCGTTCATCTACGGTACCGCCGATAACGGGAAAACCATGCCACGCCTCGGCCCCCGCATGGGGCGACGGGTGCGCGCAGAAACACCAGCGCCCTTGCGCTACCCAAAGCTTATTTGTGCCGCAGCCAGGAACGGAAATCGCTTTCGCCAGCAATTCGCCAGATGCAGTTGTGGGCATGCGAGGGCAAAGCGCCCCAAAGCCTTGCGGCCACTTGTGCTTCTGTTCGTGCGGTACATACGACCGGGACATGGTGTGCACGGACGATAGCGTCTCTGTGTGTCTGCGGTCAACCACCATCCATGGCCTGCTGCTCAGCAATGCGCTCGTGATCACAAAAATGGCGCCACCCTGATCCACTGTTCCAACGTGTGGACGAAGTTTACGCTGAGATCTGCGTGATGCCAATGACGAATCTCTGCTGGCCCTCGACCGCCCCTTTTCTGCCCCCGCTAATGTCCGGCTTGGGGCAAGTCATGCTCCGCGATTCTCCTCCTCGCCAAATACCGCGTTTCTGGGTTCTCACGCCGCCAAATCACCGAGTCCATGCAGTAATGGTGAACGTTCACGAACACGAACAGCACTGCAAAACAAGGCGTCGGCCCAATCGGATCCAATTCTTTGGTCGCCAGTCGCGAGCCAATCAAGCTATCGAAAATCGTCGGCCCGATGTGAAAGAAAAACCATCCGAGCGCCAAGGATGACAAGACCAATCCGAGCAGCCGCGAATTCGCCGAGCGCTCGAAATGCGGTGGCCCCTCCAGCTCTTTTGCTTTGGTGCCTTCCAGAAGCCACACGAAATACAAATATTGTATCGAGTGCAAGGCTGGGATCACGTAAATCAACAGCGGGTCGATGCCCGAATAAATCAGCCACGGCCAGATGCTGCATAACAAAGCCACGAGCGGCGTCAAAATCGGCAACCGCCCCTCGCGCTTCCATTTGCTCCCGAGCGCCCAGACCATCGGAATGATCGAAGCGAAAAACAAGACCGCCGTCACCTCGGCCAAACCCCGCGGATGGGCAATCGTCACATACCAAACGCCTTTTTCTTCGCTCGCATGCCCCGGGTCATACGGACTCGCCCACGCATATGCCCAGCCTGCATAACAATGTCCCAAAATGGCCCAGCGCTCCAGTTTGTCAAAGCGCACGCCTCGACGCGCAGATAAAACCGAAAATACGCCAAACCCTTGTTTCACGTAATGCCAGCCCACCAAGAAAAACATGAGCTGAATCATCAAACCGATCATGTATGCATTGCGAAACACCAGCGCCGATATGCCCCAGGCAATCAAGACGATCGGAGCTGCAAACCCCGCGAGAAGGTAACGAATTCGTTGCCAGCCGTCGAATGATTTGCCAAATGCTCGCCCCCGGATGTCCTTGTAAAACAAAAGATAAGTCACCGCAAAGTGCGGGTCGTTGATCACGAATGCCGCCGCGAACATCGCAAAGGATACGATGTATTCCGTCGAATCCAGGTCGAACACTTTCCGCAAGAGCAGCGACAACGGATAAAGGAACGGCGTCAAACCCCCGACGACGACAAACTCGAGGAGCCCGTTCGTCCAAGTTCTATGGCGCTTCTCGAGTTCGGCCGGGGGAGAAGAGACGAGCGTCGTCATGTGCAACGATGTTACCCGTTCAGCGAAAATTTTTGTAGCGCATCGAGATAAAATTCGATAAAAATACACCACACCCCATTGCGAAGTTCGTCCGATTCCACCCTTGACGAAGCCGAGGCCGCCTGCGAGGGTTTGCCCATGGCACCCGCACACCCGGCTATCTCCGATGAATTTTGTCCGCCGGACATTTCGGGTCTCGTCATCGAGGACGACGCACCGGTGGACAATATCTTTTCTGAAAAACAGGAGCGATTGCTGACCGAGCCCCTCTACACATCGTGGACCGGTCCCCCTCAGGAACAAAATCAGCCCCCGCGACCCTTTGCTGTCTTGGCGAATGTCGGCCTTTTCCCCGCCTTCCGCGAGTCGCCCATCGTCCCCGACGTGATGCTCGTCGTCGACGTCAAGCTCAACGACGATTTTTCAAAAAAAGAAAATCGAACCTACTTGATGTGGTTAGTCGGCAAATGTCCCGACATCGTTATCGAAGTCGTCTCCAATCGAGAGGGCGGCGAGCTGGGCGAGAAGATGCATCGTTATCGCCGCATCGGGATTCGGTTTTACGTCGTCTTCGACCCGTACCACCACTTGAGTTCGACTTCATTGCGCGTGTACGAGCTGCGCGGAGACCTTTACATTGCGCTCGACCGTCACTGGTTCGAATCCATTGGCTTGGGTCTTGTCGAGTGGGAGGGCGAGTTCGAGCGTTCGCACGAGAAGTGGCTTCGTTGGTGCTCAAAGGATGGTCGCTTGATTCCCACCGGCGCCGAGCAAGTGGCAGTGATTACGCAACGAGCGACGAAGGAAGCTCAACGAGCACTGAAGGAAGCTCAGCGCGCGATGAAGGAAGCGCAACGAGCGACGAAGGAAGCTCAGCGCGCAACGAAGGAAGCTGATCGAGCGACGAAAGAAGCTGATCGAGCCGACCGTCTTGCTGCTCGGCTGCGCGAGTTGGGTATCGATCCCGACAGCGTTTAGCAGACCGCCACGAACTCTCCTTGGTACCTCCACGGCGCTTACGACCTCGAAACCCCAAAGCATGGTAATGCGTGGGCGTGGTCGATCCCTCGATACGCAATGGTCGGGCCTCCATCGGTGCTGAAGCCGCGGGCCACGAGGCAGTTCTACGGCCGCTCGAAGCTGCTCACAGCCGGCGTCGTGGCGATTTACGAAGGTTTGGGGGCAAAGCATCCAGCCTCGGCCGGCTCGTGCGCGAAGGCTTTCCCGTTCCGCGTGGTTGGGTTCTGCCTGCCGAGCACTTCGATGCCCTCTCGCAGGAAACCCTTCCTCGAGCTCACGATCTGCCCACGCTCATCAAGCTTGCGGGCAGTCGTGCTGGGATCGATCGCGCCGCGCGTGCACGTGATCGCATTCAAGAATCGCCCCTGTCTCCAGCCGTAGCTGCGGCCATCCAAGCGCTCTGGGCCGAGGTCGAAGCGAATGCGCCTTGGGGCCTTGCCGTGCGTTCCAGCGCCACGTGCGAAGACGCTGCGGAAACCAGCTTCGCGGGCCTTGCCACCACCGTGCTTGGCGTGCGTGGTCCCGAAGCGCTCGAAGCCGCGATCAAACAAGTATGGGCCAGCGCATTCTTACCACGCGCTCTCGACTATCTCGCGCACGCAGGCATTCGCGAAGTCGCGATGGCCGTGGTCATTCAAGTCATGGCGCAAGCTGATGCCGCCGGCGTGCTCTTCACCGCACCTCCACCGGGTTTGGCCGGGCCACACTGGGGCGAGCAAGAACGCTTGATCAATGCGACCTGGGGCCTCGGAGCTCCCGTCGTCGAAGGCGCCATGCCTACGGATTCCGTGCGTCTTTCCAAAGACGGCAGTGTCGTAGCCATCGCTATCGCGGACAAACCTCGAGCGGTCGTCGTAGGTCAAACGGGTTTGGAAGAAGTGTCCATTCCTGCGCCGCGATCTTCACAGCCTGCATTGTCGCCAGCAGCGATCCAAGAGCTTGGAGTGCTTGCCAAACGATTGGAACAAGGTGGCCCAGGTCCCTACGACGTCGAGTTTGCCGTGGAACGAACTCCTCAAGGAACCGAACGCCTCGTCGTGCTCCAAGTACGGCCGATCGGTGGCGGAGGTTTTCCCGAGGGCGGTGAGGCCACGACGGTTTGGTCACGTGCGAACGTCGGTGAAGCATTGCCTGGTGCAGCGACGCCTCTCACCTGGTCGATTGCGCGCAGGTTTTCTGAAAAAGGTTTTCGTGAAGCGTTCGCGGCGCTCGGATGTCGCGTGCCCAAAGGCGAGCATTTCGTCGCTAACGTGCATGGTCGCTTCTACTTGAACCTCTCGCGGTTCATGCAGATCGCCACGCAAGTCCCGCTGCTCACGCCGCGTGCGTTGCTTCAAGTGAGTGGTGGTGCGAGCGAAGCTGCGATCGCGCTGCTCGAACAACAAACCGAAGACGTATCCACCAGGCGATTCATCACGCGTTTGCCGCTCGTTGCGCCGCGCTTACTTGCTCGCCAAGCGCGTCTCGAAAAGGAAGTGCAGGCCTACGAGAAAGACGCTGATCGTTCGCGACGATCCTTGCTCGAAATGGATCTCGGCATCTTGCCCGACGATGCGCTTGTCACGACCCTCAACACGGCCAACGCGCTTCTCGATCGCACCGGCATGTTGATGCTCGAATGCGCTTCAGCTTCGCTCGCGTCGCATCTTGCGCTTGGCAAGGTCCTCGACGAAGTCGCTGCGCGTCGTACTTCGGTGCGTGATGACGTAGGTGACACTTCGCCTTCGATGGGCGGAGTCACGAGCGGTGCGACGCTGGCTCAAACTCTGGCCGGTGGTGTTCGTGAGCTTGACAGTGCGGCGCCTGGAGTTGCGTTGTCGCGTTTGGCCGAGGTTGTTCGAGACGAACCTGTGGCGCGTGATCTGCTCCTTGCAGGAACCGTTCGAACACCAACTGATTTGCCCGAAGGTTCCACGCGAAGAGCGCTCGAAAGGTTCTTGGACCTTTATGGCGATCGCGCCGTACGTGAAGCGGAGCTTGCCACGCCACGTTGGCGTGAAGAGCCTGCACACGTGATCGCGATGCTCGTGTCCTCGTTGCGATCATCCGAGGGGGAAGCGGATCGAGCGTTGGCGCGTGCGAGAGCGCTTTCCGATCGTGAAATGGCGCAGCTCGAAACGCGTCTTGGCCCCGTGCAAATGTATGCCGTGAGGACCTTGGTTCTGCGTACGCAGCGCTTCACACGTTTGCGCGAGCGTATGCGAACGTGGGTCACGCGCGTGCTCGGCATGCTGCGGGTGATCGCGCTCGACATCGATCGACGCTTGCGACGCATCGACCTTACGCTCCAGGAAGGCGCCGTCTTTTTCTGCACCTTTGACGAGCTCGTGCAGGCATTGCGCAGTGGTCGAGCGGATATCGGTCACGTCGTACGTTTGCGTCGAGCCGAATACATGCGCGATGTTGCGCGCCCTGATCCTCCGCCGACGTTTATTGGTCGTCCTTCGCCCGTGCAACTTCCGCCGGCTGGAGGAAAGCATCTACAGGGTTTGCCCGCGTCGAGTGGCGTGGTCGAAGGTCGAGCGCGTGTTCTTTCCCCGGGCATGACGGATCTCGATGCCGTGCATCCTGGTGAAGTGCTCGTCGCGCGCACCACGGACATTGGTTTGTCGCCGTTGTTTCTCGTGGCGGCTGCTGTCGTCACCGAGCTTGGCGGTCCGCTTTCACACGCTGCCGTCGTGGCTCGCGAATACGGAGTTCCTGCCGTCGTGAACGTTGCAGGTGCAACGATTGCGATTCGCACGGGCGACCTCGTCCGTGTCGATGGTGATCGCGGCACGGTTGAAATCTTCGACAGCGATGCCAAGCCGAGTGATCCGTGAAGTTACCTCGATTCTCGCTCGCCATTTCTCTCGGTCTTGCGCTCGCTGCCTCTGCTGCGCTTTCGCTCGCCGAGCCTCCGAAGGCGGGTTACGTCCCCGATCCTCCGAGCGTTTCGTCCAAGAAACACTGGGTGATCGACATCCCAGTTCGTCAAGGAAAACCATCGTTCGCCGTCGTACGATCGGTTGATCTGTCCAAACCCGAGCCAACAGCACGCGTGATGGGGCGATTTGCGGTCGAGTTCTGGATTGGCAAAGAGCTGCTCGATCGGGTTCGTTTCGACGTACCGCTACTCGAAGATCCTACGAAACGGAAGAATCGTCGGCTGGGCTCACCTGAATTTGCGGTCAACACTCGACTGTCCGTACGACTTGCGGACAATGGTCGGGCGACTTCCGTGTTGCTTGTCGATCGCGCTACGGGCGAGGTGCAAGCGTATGCATGGCCTCCGGGATCCGACGGGAAACTCGTACCGCTTTCGAAGCCGGCTGTTGCATTGATTGACGCTGGCTCGGATGTTTCGCCGGATGTCGTTGTGCCTGCGGCCGATGCTTCCGCGGGTGATGCGGGCTGAATGGTTCCATGTCTCGCGCGCCTGAGATAAGCTCGGCTCGTTATGGTTAGACGCCTCCTCGTTCTTTCACTCGTTGCGTCTTCTCTCGTGCTGGGTGCCGATGCGTTTGCGCAGGGCAAACCGCCTGCGACCGCGAAGGTGGATCCGCCGGTCTTTCCGCTGAAAGACAAGGACAACAAGACGGGCATCAGTCCGTACATGGAGGCGATCAACAAGGGCGAGGCATCGTTTGTCGCGCGTGATTTCGCTGGCGCGGTCGTCGCGTTTCAGGATGCGGTCAAGCTCGACGGTCAGAAGATGCTCGCGTTTTACCGCTTGGGTGAAGCGCAACTCGCCGCGGGCAAACCCGAAGAAGCCGACGCGATTTGGACTGCGGGCTTGAGCAAAGAAGGACCGTTGACGCTGAAGGGCAAGGTCCTCTTCGTGCTTGCGGACTTGAAAGAGCGACAGAAGAAGTTCGACGCGGCGAAAGAAGCGTGGGGCAAGTACGCGCAGTTCTTGAAGGAGAACGCGCAAGAGGCGAAGGGCTACGCGCTGACGCCTGAAGAGCGCATCAAGATGATTGATCGCCGCTTGAAGGACGAGAAGGACTACGCGCCGGTGAAGGTGCGTATCGTGACGCGTGAAGCGGAACGAACGAAGGAAGCGGAAGAGAACGCGAAGAAGGACAAGGGCAACAAGTAGCGTTCTTTTCCCCGTGGAGAGGGTTCTTTCCCCCTCTCCACATCGTGGAGAGGGGGCCAGGGGGTGAGGCTACGCAGCCACCGGCCCCGCTTCAGTCCACCGGTAAAACCCTTCGCCGGTCTTCTTGCCCAGCTTCCCGGCGCGCACCATTTGCCGCAAAATCGCCGGCGGTCGGAACTGCTCGCCAATCTCGCGATGCAGGTGCTCCAGGATCATCAACCGCACATCCAGTCCAACCAGATCCGTCAGCTTGAGCGGCCCCATTGGATGCCGATAACCAAGCTCCATTGCGCGATCGATATCTACGACTGACGCCACGCCTGTTTCGAGCATCCGCATTGCTTCGGCACCGATGCATACGCCCAGACGACTCGTTGCAAAGCCCGGCATGTCGTTGACGATGATCGGGGTTTTACCAAGGCGCTTCGCGATCGCCAAGCTCGTCTGAACCGTCGCTTCGTCCGTTCCCAGGCCGCGTACGATCTCGAGCAGCTCCATCACTGGCGGTGGGTTGAAGAAGTGCAGACCGATCGTCCGGTTTGCTGCTCCCACGCGCGTCCCGATTTCAGTGATCGACAAGCTCGACGTGTTCGTTCCGAGAATTGTTTCGGCACGCGTCAGAGCTTTTACTTCGCGGAGCAAATTTACTTTCAGCTCCATCTGTTCCGGCACGGACTCGATGACCAGATCCACATCGGCGCAAGCTTTCGCCAGGTCCGACGTAGCCACGAGCGCGCCGATCAATTCGCTGCGCGTCTCGTTGAGCATCTTGCCCTTTTGAACCAGTTTGTCCGTCGTCTGCTTGATGTTCTCGATGGCTTTCGCCACTCGAGCTGCATCGACGTCGAAGACGTGCGTGACAAACCCAGCCTGCGCGGTCACTTGCGCAATGCCTTGGCCCATCGTGCCCGATCCGAGCACGACGACGCGCTTGATCGAAGCAAACGCAGAAGTCGTAACGTCGCTCATCAGTGGTTCTCGTGCCCAGGATGAGGGGGATGAGGAGCCGGTGTGGGCTGACCTGGTGCGGCCGGCTGATTGCCTCGCGCTGCGCGAATCGCGTCGATCTGCTTCTGCAGTTCTTTCGCTTGCTCAGGCGACAGCTTGTTCAGCGCATTCGGTTGCCCAGCCTGTCCCGGTTGCCCTGGTTGCCCTGGTTGCCCGAGTTGTGCGGGTTGTCCCGGCTGTCCCGGAGCGGCTTTCAAGGGTGCAGGTCGCAGTTGCGGTGCTGCCGGCGTGGGTGGAGTGGGAGGCGTGGGCTGAGCGATGGCGGCTGCTTCTGCACCAGCGGGTTTGTCTTCGGCGGGTTTGTCCGCGTCGCCGGAGAACAACCAGGTTATGCCGGCGATGAAGAACAACGCCATGCCGAGCATGGGAATCCAGTTCGGCGTGCGAGGCTCATCGGCCCCGAGCTCGGTGGCCGGTTCGTTGTCGAAGTGATCGTGGGCGTCGTGGGCCGCGGATGCATCCGCGTGGGCGTCGTGCGCAGCGCTCATGGCCGAAGGAGATGCCCCACTTCGGGCGGGAAGTCCATGGGGCGCTGCGCGATCAGTGGCCGTTTCGAGAGGTCAAAGCGGAACGAGGCGCGAGGTGAAGAAGACCCGCATCGTACCGACCTCGGCACGTGCGCTCGTGAGCAGGAACGGAACCTTTCGCGTTTCGCCTGCAAGCTTGAGGGTCAGCTCGCCGCGCACCGGAACGTTAGTATCCGTGCCGTCTGCGCGTGCAATCTCGATGATGTAGCTGCCCGACAATGCATTCGTCAGCCCAAGCGTCTCGCCGCGGGTGCTCGTCGCGTCACGTGCGCTCACGGTCGCTTTGCCTCCCGCACCAAGCCACGACGTTCGGCGACCCTTTGCATCAATCAGACCGATGTCGAGATCGACGCTGTTCGACCATTCCGCAGAGACCTGAATGTCGCCGCGAACGACCGAGCTCGTATTCGCGATCGGCAACGTCTCGAGCAGCTTGTCGATCGCCGTGCGTACAGGCGTGCTTGCATCTAGGCGCATCACACTTGCGAGGTCCGTCATGCCCAGCGTATTCGCGCAACGAATCGCTTCGGCCATCAGCTTCGCATCATCCGCAGCCATGTCCGCGATAGCAATCCGATGCTCACACGCGAGCGCTCGGTTGCCTGCTGCTTCGTGCAGCTCGGCCAAACGAGTCTGCATCGTCCGATCGCCAGGACGAACATCGGCCAAGCCTCCGAGAATCCGGATGGCTCGTTCACGCTCGCCTTGTCGTGCAGCGAGATCCGATCGTGCCAGCAGTGCATCCGGATCGAGCGCATCACGACCTGCCCACTTCGACGTCAGCTCTTGCGCTTCGCCGATGCGACCCGATGTCGAGTACAGCGCGAACAAGTCCACGGTCTTGTCTCGGCTGTTTGGCGTTGCTGACAACGCGCTTTCCGCGAGCAGCAGCTTGGAAGCATTTTGAACAGCAATCGTGTTTGTCGCTTCAAACGATGCTTTGCGCTCAAAGATTTTCTTCATCGGGATCATGCGCTGTCGACGTCCCCAACCTCGAGGGAACTCGTCATCGCCATCCCAATTGCGGGTTCGAGGTTTCGGCGCCGGTCGCGATGGCCCGTCGAAACCCATGTCCAACGGCTCTGCTGCGGGTGCACCCGCTGCCCGCTTTGACGGCGATGCCGTCGTCGGTGCAGGTGCTACGGGTGGTGGTGGTCCATTAAAACCACCCCCAGCTCGAGTTCCTGAACCACCCATCGGCGCATCTGCAGACGATTCCGCTTTCTCTGCCGCGGCCCCGATATCGCCCAGGCTTCCGAGCGCGTCCTTCGCTTCTTCGTCGAGCTGCGCTTCGCCTTCCGCATCTGCAGTAGAGCTTTGAGCACCAACTTCTCCGGTGAACGATGGCGCGACGCGTGTTCGTTCGAGACCGAACGCAGTCATCATCGCTTCGCTCTCCAGCACCAGCAGCGACGTGAACCGACTCGCAACGGCGAAACGTTTCGACAGCTCGATCGACGCCAGCTTGCTTGCTTGACCACCCACCCGCTCCAGCTCGGCGATCTTCGCCGCTGCATACAACCGCGGAACGAACGCATTACCCGAGCTCGACGTGGCCAAAATCTTGATCGGATACACCTGCTCGAATCGTTCGTTCGCGACGCGTCCTCGCAGCTTGATCGATCCATCCAGCGCTTCGCTGCCCGACATGCGTGCCACGACAAACGTCTCACCACCTGCGCGAATCGGATCCAAACGCGACGGCGTCACTTGCGTGAGACCTGGGGGCAGCTCGATCTCCGGATCACGCAACGTCACTCCGTACGCCGCCGAAAGAACCTCGAGCGCAGCCGAAGAAACCTTTTGTCCGGGCACGTAAGGAATCACGACACCACCACCACCTCGAGCCATGGCTTGGAGCGACGCCATGTCCGCATCGGCTCCGAGAGCCACCGAGATGATCGACGCGTTCGTTGAAGGCATCGAGCTACGCACGGCCGTTTCGAGATGCGATGCACGCGTGGGACCCACCGTCGGCGTTCCATCGCCGAGGTAGATGATGCGCAATTCCTTGCCGCTCGAACTGCTCACGGCACTCCGTGCAGCACTCACCGCTGCCGACATGTCACTGCCGCCATCGGGCTCGATGCCCCCGAGGAATCGTTCGACTTCACCCGCAGCCGCAGCTCCTGGCCCAGTAGGCGCGGGGAACGACGTGCGACCATCGAGCGTCATCGGTTTGCAAACGGTGTCGCACGCGAGCACCACGAACGTGTCGCGACGATCCATCTCCCGCACGATCGTCGACGCGAGACGAGTCGCTCGTGCGAAACGCTCACCCACCATCGAGCGGCTCGAATCGACCACGATCGCATGCACGCGCTCCTTCGCTTCTTGCCAACGCGGAAGCTTGGGCCGCACAGCAATCGCCACGTACGGCGACGAATCGAACGCGATGGCTTTCGCAGCCTCAGCAGCGTCCTTCTCCTCGCCCGTCTTCGCTTTCGTTACCGCCGGTCCATCGACCGGTTTGTCCAACGGAACCTCCGCCGACGAGTCCATCTTGTAGGCCCACGCCGTCGCTTCTCGATCGCGATCCGCCATTGCGTATTCGACCGTCAGATCACCTGCCGGGATGAACTGGTTGGCCTGGAACGTCTTGCGATCACCGCTGGGATCGCCTCCTGCCGACGCAAGCTCGTAACCACGTGTTTGGATCCCAAACGATTTGTCATGCCCGATCACTTGCAGGTCGAGGTCGAACGAATCGATCTTCGTCGTCCCACTCGGATCATGCGCGAGCGGGTAAGTGAAGCGACGAACGCCCGCGGATTGCTCGACTGTTTGCGTGTACGCGAGCACCACTCGACGCGAGCCTTTGCGTGGAATCGGAAATATTTTGAGCTCAAACCGACCGCCGCGTTGCCATTCGAGCAGCGCCGGATCACGCCACGGCCCTGCCACCCAAATGATCTCTTCCTTCGGCTTCGGCGTCTTCGGTGCGGCGTTCTGAATCACGCCACGCCAGATGGCCGCGCCCTTGTCTCGATCGACGAACGCGCCCTCCATCATCTTCCCGTCTACTTCCAGCGCCAGTCGTTCGATCTGCGCCCCCGGAGGAAGCGGGAACCGATAGATGCCTTCCAACTCTTCGTCCGTGTCGTTCGTGAACGTCTCGTCGATCTCCGTTCGAGCCACGACATCGACGACGCGCACCTTGACCGAGTGTTTGGATAGACGAACCGCACGTTCTTTCTCGGTGGTTTGTCCCGGCTTACGTGCGCGAAGCTCACCCACGCCACGAAGCACGGGCGCATCAAGCTCCTCGGGCGAACGATCGCTCCACTCCATCGAGTCCGCGACGCTCGACGAACTCGCCACGACAAGCTCACGACCTTTTTCGATCGTCGCTTCTTCACCTGCGCGAACCTCGACCCACTTTCCTTGCTTCGGATGCACACGCACCGTCCCGCGAGCCACTTCCACGCTCGCGCGATCGCCATTGGTCGTCAGCATCAGCTTCGTGCCGAGCACCTCGACTTCACCCGTACCGAAAGCGAAACGCGCGGGCGGAGCACCCTTGATGTTCGCGACATCCGCCACGATGGTCCCTTGTTCCACCTTTGCGATGCGCTCTTTGCCTTCCGCGATCGACACCGCCGAACCGCGATCGAGCGAAAGCATCGAGCCATCTGCGAGCGATACGAACGCCCGCGTGCGCGCATCCGTGCGCAGCGTCGTTCCACCTTTCACTTCCGCACCAGCCGCGACCGGGGCGCAACGATTGCTCGAGTCGCAAGCTTCGAGGCCGCCAGACTTGTCTGCCGATGCGCGCGATATCGACTCGACCTTGCCCGTCCACACCGCTTCGGCGACCCGAGGCGTTTCCTCGACGTGTTTGTCTGAATCTTTCAGGTAAAACCCAACGGCTGCTGCGGCCGCCAGAGCTCCCAGCACTCCAGCCACGACCTTCGTGCGGCGGAAGAGCGGGACTACGTTCAAGCCACCTTCTGGCTTCGGTTTTACGGCCGGAGCGCGTTCGGCTCTCGCCTTCGGGCGCTCGACAGGTGAAGCGACTTCGTTTTGCGTGATCGCTTGTGCCGGTGCGGCACTGTCGACGAGCGTGCCAGTCGATCGCTTTTGTACCGGCTCGCTCGAAACGAGCGCTTCCGATTGCAACGTGTCGTGTCGACTTGGAGCGGCGAGTTCGGTCTTCGCCGATTCGATCACGGCGCGTTCGCTGTCTTTCGCCGACGGCGTGGGTTCACTTGCCGTGATGCTCGTTGGAGATGCAACGATACTCTTTGGCGTAAGGCCTGTGGGAGCGGGGAGTTTGTCCAGGTCGATGCGTCCGAGAATCCGCTCGGCGAAGTCTGCATCGGGGCGAAAATCCGCGCCTGCTTTGCCTACGAATTTTTCAACTCGTTCAGCTTCGTAACGATTGTCGCGGCACGTATCGCAGTCGGCGATGTGATCGGTGAGTTCTCGCGGCGCCGTGCCGTCGAGCACCTCGGTCATTCGTTCTTCGACTTCCCGGCAGAGTCGATCCTGGTTGGTTTCGTTGGTGCTCATAGCTTTACTCCTCGCCGATTTCTGCGCGCAGTCGCGCGAGCGCGCGGCTTACCCGCTTGCGCGCTGTCGCTTCGTCGATGCCACACGCCAGACCCAGCTCGCGGAAGCCAAGCCCTGCGTCGTAACGAAGCACCACGGCCTCTCGCTCACTCGGCTTGAGCTTTGCGAGCGCATCGCGTGCACGACCGGCGCGCTCTTTTTCGAGCGCCAAGTCGCTTGCGTCGGTACCTGACGACGAGTCGTCCACGAGATGCAAACGCGCCTTCTGCCTCGCTTGCGTCTCGTTGTACCGTCCACACAATCGCCGCGCGATCCCGTATAGAAACGCGCGCACGCTGCCTTCGGCTCGATACGTCGGGAACGCGTGATACGCCGCGACCAACGTCTCTTGTACGAGTTCTTCACTGTCGGCTTGTGAGCCGGTGAAGGCCATACAGAGTCGTCCGATCGACACCGCATACGCCCGAGCACATCTGGCGAGCGCCTCGCGATGGTCTCCCGTCGCAATGAGCTCCTCGATGGCGCGTGCTTCCGCGACCGACTTGTCTTCACTCAGCGTTTCCGCACGTGCCAATGCCGGGGCCATGATTGCCTCTTCCGGTGCCATGTTGCTGGGAGCTCCTCTTTTGTGACCAAAGCAGGAAGCGAATTCTGAAGTCCTCCGTCCAAGGAGCCGCGATGACGCCCAAAGCAAGTCGCTTTGGAAGACCGCTCGCGATTACCCCACTGGCCGTTCAGCGCGCCTAACGTCGGCGCGACCTTTGCAAGACCCCCGAACACGCTACAACATCGAGCAAGCCGAGATCTCGGTCGATGAGCTTCGAGGAGCGCCCCATGACGAAAAACATCGCCCCCTCCGCCTCCCGCCCCGATTCAATCCCTACCCACGGTCACAACCGAGGCGTGAAAATTCGTCAACAGTTGTGGGTGGGAGCCGCCGTCGTAACTCTCACTCTCAGCTCTGCACTACCAGCCTTCGCACAAGCACCGGGACCTGGAGGTTTCGCTCCGCTTCCGCTGCCGAAACAACCCGCTCCACAACGAGCCGTTCCGCGTCCTGTCGCGCCTGTCGCGCCTGTCGCGCCTGCCACGCCCGCCGCGCTCGCTCCTGCACCCGCCGCTCCACAACCAGCACCTCTCGCCGCTCCGCAAGGTCCCTCTGTAGAAGAGAAGGCGATGCGCGGAGTCGTCATCGTCGAACGCGCGGGACAACAGCTCGCGCTCGGTACGGCGCTCTCGGGTGATGGTCGCATTCTCACCGCGCTTTCACCGCTTGGCTCGGGTAACGACATCGATGTTCGGTTCGCAGATGGCACGGTTGTTCGTGCCAAACTCGGTCATCACGACCGCGTGTGGGACCTCGCGCTGCTCGTTCCGCAAACGGGAAGGTGGCCCGAAGGTCTCGTCGCTTCGATGCGTGATCCGGTTCGTCCCGAAGCAACGATTCGATCTTTCACCGCGACACGCGGCAAGGTTGCTGCTGGCCCGATGATCATTCGCGGACGGCGAAACTTGCTCGGCGCAGACGATGTGGAGTTGCCGAACGCGCTCGAACTTGGCTCGCGTGTCTCGCCGCTCGACTTGGGCTCACCGATCATCGACGAAGAAGGTCGCGCCGTCTCGATGCTCGCCAGGGGATGTGCACCGAACGAAGGTCGTCCGTGCACGCCGGTAGCCTTTGGTGTTCCAATCAATTCGATTCGGATGTTCTTCAAAGCCGTGCCGGCAACGGCAGTTGCTCCATCGGCATGGCTAGGCGTTCAAGCCGTGGCCGAGACGGGAGCAGTGGCAAAAGGCGTGCGGATTCAGAGCATCGCGCCTGAAAGTCCTGCGGCGGAAGCGAAGCTCGTCGGCGGAGATCCTTCGGCCAGCGACATGATCCTCGCGGTCGATGGTGTTCCCGTGACGACGCCGGAAGCGCTTGCCGATGCAATTCGCACGCACGCGGTGGGCGAGAAAGTCCCGCTCATCGTGTTTGGTCAAGGCAAATACCGTCAAGTCACAGTTGTGCTTCGAACAACTCCCGACCCGCGAGCGACTCAAGCCCCGCCAGTGCAGGCCGAGCTTCCTTCGCTGGGAGATCCGGCCGCTACAGCGCAGCCCCGACAACCA
>CAZETM010000028.1:0-28985 GCA_964514885.1 uncultured Polyangium sp.
ACTCGGCCGCGGCCGTACGAAATGCAGCCGTATCTGCCGAAACTGGCCTGGGATCGAATGCAGTATATCCAAACCATGCGGCTTCGTCGTGCCCTTCCAACGTATCGAAAACGGCAGTGCCCATTCGACCGGCCAGGATTACGGTGCCACGAAGCTCGCGTTTCGATGTGGTTACTTCACGCGCTGCACCAAGACCATAACTCGTGGCGACCCCACTGTCGGACGCGCCACTTTCGGTCGTTCCATAAGGCGACAGGTCCACGTGTAAAGATGTCGTTAATCGTTGATTTTCATCGATATCCGGCAAAAGCAACGCGTCGCCGGTGATTTCGAGCCGATCCGGATCGGACAACATCCACGGCAATCGGCCTTCCTCAATCCGTGACTGCACGACGTAAAAAATCCGCAGGTCTCCTTCCGTCGGACGTGATGGTGTAAAAGTAACACTATCCGCAACGACGCCTTGGCGCATCTCAAGCGGCCCACGCCCGTCGTGCGCTTCTTTGATCCGCACTGCCGTCGGATCGTTCGTACGAACCGAAAACGATTTCGTTTTAGCTGCAACGATCGAGTTTACCGCAAAAGTAACCGCGATCGATGCGTCATTCACATTGGGCCTTATGTCGATGCTCAGCGCGGGTTTTTCTTTTGACGGCAAAGCAATCGGCGGCGTGGAAGCATCCGCCGATTTGGGCGCCTCTGTTGAAGGACAACGAGCTGGCGGCTGAGTGGATGGCGACGGCGCGCAGGAAACCACGGTGGACAGCAGCGCGAGAACCGTTGCGATGGAGCGCATGGTCGCCACAGTTCACGAAAGCCAGGACGCCTGTCAAGTGTTCTCGGGTGTTGTCGTCGTTTGCCGACACGAGTATGCTGCGTGTCATGAGCCGATATCTTTCCATCCCCTCTGCGTTAGCGTTGGTGTTTTCGGTCGGATGCAGCGCGCCGGATCTCAAAGCGTCCGGTGGCAATGGCGGCAGCGGCGGAGACTCGTCGTCGTCCGCGTCATCCGCCGGCAGCACTGGTTCCTCCATGTCGGGCAGCACAGGAACGTCGTCAGGTGGCAATCCTGCGCCCGTGTGCGAGCCCGCGTGTGCGAGCGCCTCGGTATGCGTTGACGGAACGTGCACGACGTCGCCTTCGGGCATTGGACTGCTCGACAAGTTGCTACTCGAAAAAACAGCGGATTACGATTCACAATTGATGATTTCGCAGCTCCCGGACATGTCCTGGGTTCCCTCGACGATTTACCATTGGAGCGATCTTCTGCAGGCGCTGTATCCGATGCATTTGACGGGCGTCGGCGACAATCGTTTCTATTTCGGCGAAGCGGGCGACGACGAAATGACCCGGATGAAGATTGGTGCCGTGAACGTGGCTGCTTTCATAGCGCAAAGCATGGTAGAAACCATTCAATACGATGCTTGCGACGAAAACAATTGGGATACGGGTTATCCCATTACCAGTGCGTGTGGTCAGCTCGGTCAGAATTACGCCGATTACGATTGCGCGCTCGCGTGTCCCCGCAATGCGAACATGCAGCAAACCGCGCTCACGAACGCCAAATGGTATGGCGCTCCGGGGCCTCTGTTTTGCGCGCCGGATGCGGTGTTGGCCGCTGCGGGCCTCGGTCAAAATGGGACAACGGGATATTGGAATTATTCGACCGATTGCTGGCCTTATCCCGCCACGGAGCCGAACTTCACGCCTGCCGACGGGCCGGGCTATTCACGCCCCGAATGCCAAGTATACGCGGGGCAAAAAGGTGGCAAGTGGGTGTGGGATGGCTCGGCCGGCTCGGTCGAGGGTTGTTGCTGGTGGGGCCGAGGGGTCATTCAGACAACGGGACGATGCAATTTTGGCCTGCTAAACCATTACTTGGGCAAAACGCACGTCGATCCGTCCGTGCAGACGCAACCGGACAAAGTGCTTTATCCCGATGTCGATTTCTGTGCCGATCCGGAAGTCGTTTGTGGAAGCAAAGACCATCCCGAGCTGAAATGGGTCGCCGGGCTCTTTTATTGGATGAGCTCGGTGCAGACGTACGACCAACAAGGCTGGAATTATATCAGCCAGCTCCGTGCATACGTGAATGGTGGATTGATCGACCCGAACTTCATCAATTCGGTGTCCGGGATCGTGAATCGCGGGTGTCACAATCCGCCGTGTGGCACGGGCGAATTGCACAATGGCCCGCTACGGGCGGCGAACTTTCAGAAAGTGCTGAAAGTCATGGGTCTCGTGCCTTGAGTCCAAGTTTAGGCGACTTCGTTTACGGCTCGGTTGTCCGCCACCGTAATTCGAGCCAGCGGCCTTAGCTGCGCTCTGGACAGGTTATCATCGACCATGACCCAGTGCGCCGTTTTGCCAAACGATCGCTTCATTCGCTCCTCGACGGTGCGCCGAGCTTCCGGGCTACGATCGATTCCAATCCACTTCCGCCCGAGGCGCTGAGCAACCCCCAGCGTCGTGCCCGATCCGCAGAATGGATCGAGCACCACGTCGCCTTCGTTGCTCGCGGATAAAATCACCCGTTCGAGCAGCGCCTCGGGTTTTTGCGTCGGATACCCCAGCCGCTCTTTGCCTTTGGCCGCAATGACTCCGATTTCCCAAACATCGGAAAGCGGAGGCCCTGGCGTGACTTCGTCGGTCAGTCCCGGTTTACGATGTCCGGCTGAAAAGTCTGCACGTTGCTTTTTATTGCCAAATGTCTTTTTTGTCGATTCAGACAATTCTTCGTAACCGTAAAGCGTGTGGAACGTATGCGCTGCTTCGGCCGAACGTGTATAGAACAGAATGACGTCGTGCATCCGTTGAAACCGACGCGCCTTCGTGGGCCATCGACGATATCGCCAAATAATTTCATTACGAAAGCAATCCGGCCCGAATACCGCGTCCATTACGATTTTCAGGTAATGACTCGCCGTCGGATCGCAGTGCAAAAACACGCTCCCCGTCGGCCGCAGCACGCGGTGAATCTCCACGATTCGCTCCGCGATTGTCGTGATGTATGCCATCATGTCGCACGGCCCGAGAAACCCATACAAGCCATCAAGCGCTCGTCCAATGGGCTGGTCATCCGCTACCATTTCGTGCAGCGCCCGTCTCGTATGCGATCCAAACGTCCACGTATCGTCGAACGCCATCGCACCTCGCGACGGCGCCGAGACACCCGTATACAAGTGGTACGTTTTTCCGCTTTGAAATGGCGGATCCAGATAAACCAGATCCACACTGCTTTCAGGCATGTGGCGGCGCATTACATCGAGGTTGTCCCCGACGAAAAGGGTGCCGTGATATTGCGCTGACAAAAGGGGCAGTGCGCTGGCCATACGCCTGGCTGTTATCAGCCGCTGTTCGAGTGGGCCAAGAAGTCGACAGAAAAAAACGCCGACTACATGCAGAGCCCGCAACATCACGCGCGAACGCTTCCATCTGCATCGTGCAGACGCGTCACGCACGTTCGGCGAGATCCCGCTAATCTTTTGACCTCCAACGTTTTTGGTCCGAAAACGAGTCGAAGGAAAAGGCGCAGAGCATCAGGTACATGTCGGCTTCGTCGGCTCGCTGGCCCATGCATAGTTGAGCCCAAACAGGAAACGTTTCTCGTCGTCGATGCAGTACACACTCGCCCGCACGTGGGGCACGCCGCGGTCATCGAGATACGTGGGGATGAACGTTGTTGTTTCGTGCACGGCAGCTTCGATTGTTGGCCGGGTCCCGCACTCCGCGTCGCACAGCGCGGAAAAAGAAGCGCAGCGTGAAAAATGTTTGGTTCCGACGACCCAGCAAGCGCGTTACATTCGAGGTCGCATGCAAGGCGACGACGACGACGAAGACGACGACGACTCTGCATTCGAAGCGGTAACGACGGTTCTCAACAGAGAGCAGTTAGCGCTTGCGATGCAGTCGAAGCTGCCAGCGAAAAACATCGCTGCGTCTCGTGCGTCTGCGATCGTGGATGAACCGACGATGGACGTGTCTGAAGACGCCATCCAAGTGTTCCCGGAGAAGCGACGCGAAACATCGGGTTTGACCATCACCAAGCCGATGGAACGACCCGCGCCTGCGCCCGTTCGGCGACCTTTGCCTTCGATCACCGAGAAGTTTGCGCTGCCTCCCGAGAGTTTGCCCGAGCCGCCGACGTTGCCTGTTCCGCTGCGTCGAGCTTCGGTGCCGCCGCCCATTCCTACAGTCGGTAGAGGTTCGGTGCCTCCGCCCGCGCCGCCTGTGCCCGCATTGAGCAAAGGATCGATTCCTCCGCCTGCGCCGCTTCCTTCGTTCGGCGTGCCCGCGGTTCCTCGACCTTCGCCCACCATGACCAAGAGTCCGCTGGCTCCGTCGCCGCCCGCTGCTGCGATAAATCGAGGCTCGGTTCCGCCGCCAGTTGCGACGGTAAATAGAGGCTCCGTTCCTCCGCCACCCGTGGCACCTCCGCGCCCTGCGCCGCCAATCGTTCGACCTCAAACGACTGTGCCTCGAGTTGTGGTCTCGGGAAAACCACTGCCCGATCGCAAATCAACGCTGCAAGGCCTTCCGTCTCCCGCGTCTGCGGTGCCATCTCCAGCGTCGCCTGGAGTCAAGAAACCGCTGTTTGGCACGCAGCCCATGTCGGCGTTTGTCGAGACAACCTCAGCGCCTCCAGCGCCTCCTGTAGGTCCGCAAGCTCCGCTAGTGGCCGAGACAAACGAGCACACGGTGGTGATGTCGAGGACCCAGTTGCTCACGGCTAAGTCGGATGCATTGCCGTACGATCGAAGCCGCGAGCAAGCGACGACGGTGTCGATTCGTCGACGAGTGGAAGCGTGGCTTGCTCAAGGCGAATCGCTTTCGGGGTTCGATCTTTCGGACGCGGATTTGTCGGGCTTGGATTTGTCCAGGAAAAACCTTTCGAAGGCGAATCTGCGGGGCGCGAACTTGCGTGGCGCGCGGCTCGAAGGGACGGACATGACCGAGGTGCACGCGTCCGAGGCGGTCTTTTCGGGTGTACGTGGGGCTTCTGCGAAATTCGATCGAGCGGATTTGACGGGCGCGACATTCGATGGAGCGGACTTGTCCGGGGCGTCGTTCGTTCGCGCGGAAATGACGGGAGCTCGAGGGGATGGCGCGGTTTTTCTGAGCGCGAATTGCGAAGGCGCACGATTCTCGGGAGGAGCATTTCGGCGCGCGGTATTCGATCGAGCGGAATTGGGCAAAGCCGATTTTACGGGAGCTGTTTTGGATCGTGCGTCTTTCATTGGTGCGCAGCTCGTCGAAGCGTGGCTATACGATGCCTCGGGCGAGGGAATCACGTTCGATGACGCGGCCATGACGGGTGTGCACGCGGATGCAATGCGCGTATCGCGGGTATCGCTGCTCCGGATCGACGCTGCCAATTCAGTGTGGGATGGCTCGTCTCTTGGGGATGCGCAATTTCGCGATGCAAACCTGTCCAAATCGAGCTTTCAGCGAACAATCACCGAGCGGGCCAATTTCAGCGGTGCGGATCTATCGAATGCGAACATGCGCCATGCGCGTTTGACTGGCGCATCATTCGAGAATGCCAATTTGACCAGCGCTTCGCTCAGTGACGCGAACCTCACCGGGGCCGTGCTTCGCGATGCGAACATGTATCGCACGGAAACGTATAATGCCACGATCGATCGTGACGAATTGGCACGGGCATCGGGCAGAAAAAAATAGCCTGACGGGTCGTGGCGAACAGTTATGACATTTCAACAAACATTGGTGTCGATTGCGGTCGCCGTGGCTGCAGGCGCTTTGATCGGCGCAGAGCGGCAGCAAGCGCAACTCGCGGCATTGGTCGAATCTGGCGAGGATTCGAAAGGTGCGAACAAGCAAGCCCCTGAATTCGGTGGCATAAGAACGTTTCCACTCATTGCGCTCCTCGGTGCGCTGGGAGCGCTCGTGCGTCCAATTGCGGGCATGTGGATGCTTGGCGGTCTGCTGCTAGGCGTCACTGCTTTCATTGCCGTTTCGCACGCGTGGAGTGGCCGGCGCGGTGATATCGGGATATCGTCGGAGGTCGCGGCGCTCGTCACGTACGTGCTCGGGGCCATCGCCGTCATGTCGGACCTCGTGCCGGAAGATTCACAACGTTATCTGCTCGTTGCGGGTTGTGCGGCGACGACGTTGGCGCTTTTGGCGCTGAAACAACCAATGCATCAATTCGTCGGTCGCCTTTCGGCCGATGATGTTTATGCGACCACGAAATTCTTGATGCTCGGTTTGATCGTCTTGCCGGTCCTGCCGAACCAAGCTTATGGCCCGTTGGCGGTGCTCAATCCATTCAAGATTGGCATGATGATTCTGTTGGTCGCGGGCATTAGTTTCGCAGGCTATTTGGCATCGAGGCTCGTGGGGCAAGATCGAGGATTGTTAGTCACTGGCTTGCTTGGTGGTTTGGTTTCCTCGACGGCTGTTACGTTGACGTACGCGGGCAAAGCCAAAAAAGACAGCCGCCTTGCGCCTTTGTGCGCGGTGGCAATTGTGGTTGCTTGCTCGACGATGTTTGCTCGTGTCGTGGCGGTGGTCGCGGTCGTCGACCGAGCGTTGCTCCAGTCGCTCATCTGGTCGCTCGGAACGATGGCTGTGGTCGGGTTTGTCGCATCGGTAGTGCTGTACTTTAAGACAAATCGAGCCTCCAAAGCGGAATCGAAATCAGAAGCTCCTAATGCGCACGGAGATGGGGTGGCTTTGCGAAATCCCTTCGAATTGCGCCAAGCCGTCACGTTCGGATTGCTTTACGGGGGCGTGCTTTTCGTGGCGAAAGCGGCGCAAACGTATTTGGGATCGAATGGTGTTTATGCATCCAGCGTGCTTGCTGGGCTCACGGACGTCGATGCCATTACGTTATCGGTGACCGATTTGCATCGATCAGGATTGCCGACTTCGGTGGCCGCGACGGCCATTACGCTTGCTGCCGTGACCAATACGATCGTGAAAGGCACGGTCGCGGTCATGATTGGCGGTCGAGAGCTGGGCAAAGGCGTCGCGTCGATTCTCGGCGCGGCCCTCGTCGCTGGTGGGATTGCGTTGTGGATCAGCCGGATGGCGGGGTGAGACCTACGTGAGACCTACGTGAGACCTACGTGAGACCTACGTGAGACCTACGTGAGAACTGGGTGGGTCAGCGGTTGGCGACGAATCCGAACGACGTCGATTCACCGGGCTTCAAATTGGCATTGTAGTCTTTGCCTTTGAAGCTGGTGAGGTCCCCGGAAGGCGTGGAATCGGCATTCCAGAGATTGACGATTGTGCCATCGACGTTGAACGCTACCGTCCAAGCGATCTGCTCGGTACCGATATTGGTCACCTGGACCGTCAATTGATAACCAGTGCCCCAATCGCTATCGACCGTCGCTTTGTACGCAATGGGGCTGATCGGCCCAGGATCGCCGCCCGTGCCCATTCCGCCCGATCCTCCGGCGCCGCCCATGCCCATTCCGCCCGATCCGCTGCCAGGATCGCCGTCTGGGTCGATGGCTTCGGCGCGCCGTTCGACGAAATGAGACGTTTTCGTGAGCATGACGAGCAGGTCGAGGACCTTGAGGTTGCCACTTTGGAAATCCGCTGCGACGCTGTCCGACAAACACGAAAGTGGTCCTTCGTCGAGCAATCCATAGCCGTACCGAATCCATTGCCGCGCATAACAAGCTTGGACGTCGGGGCTTTGCGCCAGAACGGACGCGAGTTGCGGAGCGCCGTCGAATTTGACGTTGGTTTGGTCCGTCGCGAGGATCTCACCCGTGGAATCGATGGGCAAACCATTTTCGTCGGCGCGATATCGCCCGATGCCATCGAAATGCTCGTAAGCAAACCCAATGGGATCGACAAGCTCGTGGCAGCTTCGGCATAACGATTCGGTGTTGTGCAACGAATATCGCTCGCGTGTGCTCTTTGTCGGATTGACGGGCGGCGGTTGCGCCACGATACCCGGAGGCGGCGGGGGAAGAAGCTGGCAAAGCAGTCGTTCGCGAACGAGTTTACCGCGATGAGTCGGCGAAGAACCGGCCGGTTTGCCGTGCGTGGCCAAAATGCTGCCGTGCGTGAGAATGCCGGAACGGTTGGTACCCGTCAGATTGACCTCGCCGAATTCACCCGGAGGCACCGCGGGCGCTGCAAGCCCATAGAATGCAGCCAGATCCGCATTGGCAAAGGTATATCGCGCATCGAGCAGCTCGGAAAGCGTGCCTTCGCCATTACGAATGACATGCTTGACGAACATCAGCGTTTCCGCGCGCATGGCTGATTTGAGTTGCTCGTTCCATTGCGGATACGTTGCTGCATCTTTCGGTGACGCGTCGAGCCGGTCGAGCTCGAGCCAGCTCATTACGAATTGCTCGATCATCTTGTCACTGCGTGGATCCTCCAACAAACGCTTGGCCTGCGCCTCGATTTGCTCGGGCGTTTGCAGCTCGTTGTTGTCCGCGGCGGTAATCAATTCGGCATCGGGCATGGTGCCCCAGAGCATGTACGAAAGCTCGGTGGCAATTTCGTGCGGCGTGAGGCGGATACGCGAAGTGGACGCGGGCAGTGCTGGATCGCCAAGCTCCGCGCGGTAAAGGAAGTTGGGGGATTGAAGCATTGCCGATAGCACCGCCTCGATTCCCTCATAGAATCCTTCCGTAGCGGCGATCTTGTTGAAGAGGACCATGTACCGGTCGACTTCGGTGGTCGTCACCGGATGGCGGAATACGCGCTTGCCAACGATTTCGATGAACTTCGTCGCGCATACCGTCGGACCGTCGACACCCAAATCGCACGGCAGAATGTTTGCCGGGGTTTCCATGACTTTGGTCGCGATTTCATCGGCAGCTCGGCCAATCTGATCCGCGAGCAGCGGAGTCACACGCAGGGCATTCGCGTTGTTATGGAAGCCGCCACTGACGATATCGGGGACGAATGCATGGCCCCATTGCGAATCAAAGCCGAACAGGTCTTTGATCGTCGCGTCGTATTCTTCGCGCGACAAACGGCGGAGAATGCGCGGCCCAGGCTCGACCGACGAGCATGTTTCGACGGGGGCCGCGCAACCTTGACCACGCGTCACGCGCGTGACGAAGAGCGACAACGTCGAATAATCGGGGCTGCCGGGCTGGAAAATCACGCCACCCGGATGCCCCTGAGGATGTTTGCCCGAGGGACGAAGCAGCAGCACGGATGTGCCATTGAGTTCCTCGACCGCCACGCGGCGAACCATATCGAAGTTTTTCTCGGCAGCACCCGGTTGGTCTTTCGGGATGAAGCGCAAAGTGCTATTTCCTGCCAAACCTCCTTCGCGGTGGCACAAGAAGCAAGCCTTATCGAGCAAAGGCTCGTAGACGTTTGCCTTAAAAAACTCGAAGTCGTCCGGACAACCTGCGGGGAGGGCATTCGGATCCGTACCGGTATCGTCGTCGAGGCATCCTGCAATGGCCGAGATGGCGAGGGCAGTTCCCAAAAGCAAGGGTTTCGCAGAGCGGAAGATGTTACGCATGGCCGTGGCTCTTTCTGGTTTCGACCAATGTTTCAAGCGAATAGCTCGGTGAGCGGTCCGGATCCTTTTTGAGGATCGCCGAAGGTAGTGTTGGACAAACCGAGCGCTTGGCATACCGAGATGAGCAGTCGATTGTGGCCAGTGCCGCCGAAATTGAGGTATTGACCCGTGGCCAAACCGCCGCCGCCCGCAAGTACGAAAGGAACGGACTTGCAATCGTGCATGCGTCCGTCTCCCAACTCTTTGCACCACAAAACCACGGTGGTATCGAGGAGATTGCCGCCATCGGGATCGGGCGTCGTGGCGAGTTTGTCGAGAAGGTACGCAAATTGCGAAGCATACCAGCGCTCCGTGGCCACGAAGTCCGCTACGCCTTTGGTGTTTTCATCGCCGCTATGGGACAAACCGTGATGTCCTTCGCTCACGCCCGCCCAACTCATGACGACCGGTCCTACGGTGTGATTCCATTGCAACGAAGCCACGCGGGTCATGCCGCAGGACAGCGCCAAAACCAGCAAATCCATTTGAGACTTTCCAATACTCGGGAAAGCATCGTTGTCGTACGTGCCCACCGCTGGCGGCGCCGCGGGGGCCGTGCAAGTAGAAGTCCCTTGGAGGCCATTTTCGACTTTCTTCAACGATTCGAGATGTTCGTCGAGCTTGAGTCGCTCTTCGCTTCCTACGCGCGCGCGTAGGCTAGCCAGGTCGCCGCGTACCAAGTCGAGAATGCTCTTTTTGCGAGCCAATGCCGCATCCAGTTGCCCAGGGCCGCCGGCTGCATCGCCGAACAGTCGCGTAAAAACGCTCTTGGGACTGTCATCCGGCGGAAGGAATTGACCGGGAGCCACATAAGAAATGCGAGTTTGCGTGCCGCCGCCCCAGGCGCTGGTTTGCACGCCCAATTCGAGCGACGAAAATCGCTCGCTTTGACCAATTTGGCTGGCCACGTATTGGTCGAGGCTCTTGCCATTGGTGGCCGTTCCGAGCCCTCCACCGCCGGTGAGCATTGCGACCATACCGGCTTCGTGATTTTCGGCGCCAAGGAAATCAAGGCCGTCGCAGACGATAACGCGACTCTTGTGCGGCGCGAGCGGTTCGAGAATGCTTCCTGCAGGAAACGAGAAATTCGTTCCGCTCCCTGTCGGACGCCAATGTTTGTGAATGGTCCCATTGGGAGAGAAAACGACCACGAGGCGCCTGGCGGCGGTTGCAGCACGTGTTTCTCGCGATAGTGTGCCGAGCACTGGGGCAGCAACCAAAGTCGCGCCCAGGCCGGCTAGTAAACGTCGGCGGTTGAGGTGAATCATGCGCGCACGCGCGTGCAATGCTCGTGCCGGAACTACAGTGCTGTCAAAACCCCGCCGATATCGAGGTTGTCAAAAATGCGGCGGTGAAAAATGGTCGCGAAGAGTGACAAAAAAGCGCCACACTCCGCAAAATGTTTTCAGCAACAATCAAGCGTCGGCTCCGATTACATCAAGCGTTGAGACGCCCCGTAGGTCGCTCGCCTCGCGCACGCTCCTGCACCTGCGTAGCAACGAATGCGGCCACTGCGGAAGGTTTCGTACCCGGCCCAAAGCCTGCATCATAGCCCAGTTCCAGCGCAAGCTTGTGATCGATACGCGGGCCGCCCAAGAGCAGCAGCACATTGCGACGAAGCCCCTGCTTGTCCAGCAAATCGATGAGCGCCGCGGCATTCTCTTTGTGGCAATTACGCTGCGTAATCACTTGCGACACCAAAATCGCGTCCGCTCCAATCGCCTTCGCTCGTTCGATAAGCTCGACGTTTTCCACTTGCGCGCCCAGATTGTGCGTGTCGAAGCACTTGTAGCTCTCGAGGCCCTTTTCGCCAGAAAACCCCTTGTAGTTCAATATCGCGTCGATTCCGACGGTATGCGCATCCGACCCCGTGCACGCCCCGACGATTACGATTTTCCGCCCGAGATGCTTTCCAATCGCTTCGATATCTTCGCGCGAAACCTCTTTCTGAGGAAGCTCGGTGACGTCAATGGCATCCAAATCGACGCGATGATCCGAATGCCCATAAGCGACGAAATACGTATGTTGCTGCGAGCATTGCTCCATCGCCGTGATGAGCGGCTCGCGTAGACCATGGGATTCCGCAAACCTCTTCGCCGCTTCTTTGGCGCGATCACCAGGAAGCACAGCCAGCGTAAAGGTCATTTGGACCATGCCATCGCCTTCGCGATCGCCATAAGCACGTAGCCACTTTGCCATGTCAGGTGCCTCCTTCGAGCGCGTCGAGGATTGGATTCAAGTATTCGGGAGCTCGCGGAACCACCCCTGCGTGTCCTTTGCCCCCATTACGTTTGCGTTTCACGTCCCCGAATGCGCCACAGCCAATGGCGTCCCAAATGGTGTCTCGCTGCACGCTTTCGAGCAATTCCGTGGCTTTGTCCAACACTTCGGCCGCGCGAGTTTCCACGATTCCGCCCGGCTTCCATTGAATTTCGTCGCCCAGGTGTTTCGCAGTATTGAAAATGTACCGAGCGCTCTTGAGCGCCAGATACCGATCCATCAGCAGCGGCGTGTGAATGGCTTCGCTGAACATGCCCAAAAGCTCGATGGATTGGTTGGTCAAGACGCCCGCGAGATTGAACATCGCGTCGTGCACGTGGCTATGAAAAATGTCGCCGGATTTGAATTTCGTAGGCGGCATCCATTTGATCGGGTGCCGATCGAAGATCTGACGAATCAGTTGAGCCTGCGACACCTCGAACAGGAAAGAATCCTCTTTCCACGGGTCGATCTCGAATGCATGCCCGAGGCCCATTTGCTCTTCGACGAGACCCGCTCGGAGCGCAAACGCTTCGTTGATGAATTGCGACGCAAGCACCGTGTGGGCTTTTTCCACTGCATCGGCCGTCGTCAAATAATTGTCCTCGCCGGTGTTGATGACAATTCCACTGCGCGCAATGATCCGCCGTGAAAAGTATTGATCGACGAATGTCCGCTCCATGTTGATGTCGCGGAATAGAATGCCGTACATCGCGTCATTGAGCAGCATATCGAGGCGCTCGACTGCCGCCATCCAAGCTATTTCGCTCATGCACAAGCCCGACGAATAATTCGTTTGGGCCAGGTATTGCCCCGTCTCTTCGCTGGCTTCGTCGGCCGCCCGGCGAATGATACGGAAATTCTCCTGCGTCGCGTACGTCCCGCCATACCCTTCGGTGGTCGGCCCTTCAGGAACGTAATCGAGCAGCGATTGTGCCGTGGCGCGAATGACCGCTACAATGTCCGCACCCGCGAATCGAGCTGCTTTTGCCTGCACCGCGTCGTCGTAAATATTGCCAGTCGCCACAATGACGTATTTTAGTGGTAATTCCGCATTGGGAAATCGCGCCTTGTTGTTTTCACGCAGCCGGCGCGCTTCATCCATGCGATCGAGCGCTTGCTGCGTCTCTTTTTCCAGCGCTGCACGACACGCCGCCGGCGTCACTTGATCATCCACGACGAGCGGCGCGCCGCCATATGCAATTTGCTCGGCTGCCTCCTGCACCGATGACGCTCCCTCAATCAGCGCTCGGCCCAAAAAGTACGCCACACCGTGACCCGTCAATTGCGCTTGATGGATGCGATCGATCAGCGCGTTCGGAAGCGGAGTGCCCTGCGGATCTGCGCCCGTCACACCATAAGCACGAGCTACCGTTCGTTCGATTCCGACCGTCGTGTGCCGATCGATGAATCGCTGCACATCATCGGCAATCAAAGCAGCCGCCGCGCGGCATGTGTCGACTTTGACTTGATCGATCGGGACCTTGGCCATGGGCCAGGGAATGGCGCGTTCGTGGTGAATTGTCAACGATGGGTCGATCAAGCATCGAGCGACATACTCGAATCACGTCCCGACAGTCGCCCGCTCGCTCGGTACACGCGCGGCCCGTCGCCGAGTTGGATGAACAAATGCGTGAGGCTCGTGTACATCTGCGCGGCTTTTCGCGAGCCAGGATCGAAACCTCGTTCGGCTTGATCGAGCGACCGCGCGGCATTCGTACGAGCCAGCTCGGTGTCACCGACTCCAAGCGCGACGCGCGCAAGGCTGTAATGAACCCGAGCCATGCGCCGATACGGCATGCGATCGTTCGAAGTCGTAGCAATCTGGTTGTAAAACCGAAGCGCACGCTCGAGATGTTCGCGCGCAGGGGTGAACATGCCCGAGAGCAGCTCGACCCAGCCGAGATCCATGTCGATCTCGGCTCGCAAATGCTGGCTTGCCCCTGTCTTGTCACACGTTGCCGCTGCACGTTCGAGCAAGTCGAGCGCTTCCGGATACGCCATCTCGCGCGCACGCTGATTGCCCACGCGAGCTAGCAGATCCGTAACCGCAGCAAGATCCACCTCGTGCTCGGTTGCCAGCCGTGTGACTTCGATGATGTGCGGCAGCAACTCGAGCCGCTCGCGCGAAGTGTTTTCCGAATAGTTCGCGAGCAAAATTTCGAGCGCGTCATGCAACGCAGTGGTGCGCTGATCTGCCGTCGCTAGCTCCTGTACGCGCGAACGGAACGTCAGGTCGTACCAAGGCTTGCTGTTCAGCTCATGCAGAAAGCCCAGCTTTACCAGCGCAGGCAAGGCACTGGCGAGCTCTCCAAGACGTTCGCAAGGCAGCGGCGCGACAGCGAAATACGCTAGCGTACGCGCGAGACGAACGGCATGCGGATGCTCGCGGTTTGCCCGGACAAGCGCGCGATCCGCCGACACCTCCGCGTCCGGGTCGACTCCACAACGTTCGCGCAGTCGGCGTTCGACATTCGCCAGCTCGTTGGCGTTGACGTCATCCGCCGCAGGCATCGGGAGTTTTTCGAGAGCTCGACGCGAAAGCTCGGGTTTGTCCTGAACAAGGACGAGTTTGCCAAAGGTCGCCGTGAGTTGCGCCGGCGTGGGCAATAGGCCCGGGAATTCACGAGACCAACGACCAGGTAGCGCGATCGGCGACATGCCTCGAATCGCTCGATCGAGATCTTCGACCGCGCCGTCGATGTCTCCATGCGCAACTTTCGCCAGCGCATTGGCGTGCCACGAAAGCACGTCACCACCCGGCATGAGCTTGCCGAGCACCGACGCATATTTTTCAGCGACGTCTCGCTCCAGTGGCTCGTCGTGCAAACGCTCTCTTGAACGCGCGATCCAACGCAACGCCACCACGAGCTGCTGCGTCATCTCGAGTCGATTGCCTTCGGTGTTCTCCGCCGGAGATTCGGGATCATCGAGCCAGAACAGCGCTTGTTCGGCGTGATCGACCAGCAAAAACGCGGCTGCGCGCAGGATGTCGGGCTGATCTTGCGACGGGATCGCGATGACGCTGCGCGGTTGTCCGGTCCATAAAAGCACGCGTCCGGCGGCTTTTTCAGGCGGGCGCGGAACAGCAGCGACCGAAGCTTCATCCATGTCGTTCGAGAACCGAATTCCTTGGGGCCCATAATAATATTGGACCAAGTCGTCGATCGCTCGACCCAGAGCCGCCCAGCCCGCAAGCGGATGGTTCTTCTTCAAATCCGCGCGTACGGCGGTGACGACACCATGCAGATGCTTTGAGGAGCAAAGAAGTCCGCTGAGACTTCGATCGCGACACTGAGGCGACCACTCCGACGCGAGCAGCAACTCGCATGCGCGCCCCAAGGATTGAAACACTTCGTCATCGAGTTCGCCCAGACGACTCTTGTCCCGAGCGATGCCCAGATGCGCTGCACCGCATTGGTGATCGAGCTTCAAAGCGGCGCGATAATGCTCGAGACGCTCGGCAGGGTTGCCATCGCGTTGCTCGTCGTGTTGCGCCGCGACGATGTGCATGAGGGCCAGAGATTGCGCTGTCGTCGGCGCTTTGGCTTCATGTGACGTGGGTTGACCGAAGGGAATTTTCCATTTGCGGTTCAGTTCGTAAAACCGTTCGATGGGAAAAACCAAACACGTTTCGAGGTCTTCGCCCTGAAATGCGATGCCCACGATCCGATGACGCTCGTCCACGATCGGCCCGCCAGCTTCGTTGTCTCCGAGCGGTTGAGACAGGCGCGGCGCCAGACCCTCTTCGTCCGGCAGCATCTTCGAGGCTGTCCAATGCAGAACGATCGCGCGCTTCTGGAGCGCGTTGTCCAAACAATCGCGGTACCCCACCAGCTCGACGGTCATGTTCGGCTCGAGGTCTTTGCATTCGTCGACGGGGACGAGGCGCAACGTGTGCGGCAGCTCGTCTTCGCAACGCAGCACCGCGAGATCGCCTTCCTCGGGCGCACACACGCGTACGACCTCTGCCGTGCGGACTTGCTCGCCCGCGCGCATGAGCTTGATGTACGGGGCTTCCTCCGCGAGACTCGCGACGGTCAACAAGTGATGCGGACCAATCGCCACGGCCGTGAAGTGGCCATAACCTGGGGCGAAGGCGAGCCAGATCGCGGCCTCGGTAGCGGCTTGCGCGGAGGACGTCACGAACTCGAGTGTAACGCGATGCGAGGGACAAAGAAAAGCAACTGGGAGTGGATGAAACCCAGTTAAGATCCCTAGCGTCTGCCGCTTTTTTCGTGGCGATCTTCAACCATGCGCTTCGTGAACCACACTCCGCTGCCGAGCGCGATCGTGCCGTGCGCCGAGGGCGGTGACGATCTTACGGCTCTGGTGATCGCTGCCGCGACGTTCGCGCTGACGCCTGTTCCAGAAGGAAAAACCACCCCTGCTGGCAGTGCGTTACGCCTAGCTTACGAGCAACGACCGCTCGAACGCGGATCTGCGCGCAATGAGCCGGGTGATGACGTTTTCATTCGCGAAGGCGCATCAGTGACGGCGTCGGGTTTCATCTACGCGCCAGGTGGAAAAGCATCGAAGGCCGATGCAACGATCTGCGTAGGAAGCGAGACACGACGCGTGCGCGCATTCGGTCCACGCGTGTGGAGCGACGGCATGTTCGGTGCGCTTTCACCAACGGCACCAAGACCTTTCGATCGCCTCCCGATGTCGTGGGAAGCGGCGTATGGCGGAATGTTGGTACGCAAAACATCGATGATCGAGCGCGACGGGCGATCGTGGATCGTGCCCGAGTTCGTCACGGCATACCCGTTCAACGCCGATGGGATGGGGTTTTACCTAGAACGTGCCGAGGCAATCGAGAAACCGCTCCCGCATCTCGAGCATCCCGACATGCCGATCCGCGGCTGGGACGATCGTCCACATCCAGCATGTTTCGCGCCCTATCCGCTCAACGGCGGCATGCGCACGATGGTGCTGAACGAGGGCGACAAGGTGAACTTGAATCGGATGGGACGTCTGACGTGCCGTGCAGCTCCGTGGCTGATTTTCCAGTCGATCGAGCCGGGGACGAACATCGTGTTGACGGGCATGCGACCGAAGGGGGAGACGCTTGCGTTTGTCGTTCCCGAGGTGCCCGTGAGCGTGCGGGCGATCATTGGACGCGCGATGTTCCGACTGAAGCCGCGTCTGGATGCGATCGACATCGATGCCGAGGCCGCCGAAGTGCGGCTCGTCTACCGATGTTCATTTCGCTTTGGGCTCGTACAAAACGAACGACGCGAAGTGTTTCTCGAACCGAGCGATCATTTTCCCGAGACGCCGAAACCGCAACGTATGCAGGCAGAAGCATCAAGGTAAGACCATGGCCAACAATTTCCACGATCAGGGCGGGTGGTACATCGTCGGCGTTGACGGTCACGTCGGCATTCACTTTCCGCCGCTCATGGTGTCGACGTTCTTCGTGAGCGTCACGGCGGTGCATCCATTTACGTTGGGTGCAAACAAACAGCCGACCGTGCTCATGAACGGCGGCAGGCCTTCGGTCGTGGATCAACACAACCCGAAGTTCTTATGGCCGCACATCGGGGTTTACCCGGATCCGCTCGACTTGTTTACACCGATTCACACGATCTTTGGCGAGCAAAAGTGCTGGCTGCCGCGTCTCGCGGTGCACATCTGTGGAACACCTGCAGCTCCGACGGCGATCACGGGGCCGATCTCGGTGAACACCGAGTGCTGGGAGTTCTGCATGTTGCCGCTGTCGCTCGTGTTTCAAGACGGCACGGTGCAAACGACGCCTTCGCCGGACGACTACAAAGCGGGCGTTATTCGGTATTTGGTCGAGACTGCGATCGATCTGGTGATGTTCTTCATCACTGGAGGATTTGGGAAGAAGCCGATGGCATTCTCGAAGGCCGGACTCGAGCCTGCGTTTCGCCAATTGCAGCGAGAGACGGCGAAGGAACTCGCGGACAAGAGTCTCGATGCATCGGCGGATGCAGTCAGTGACCAGATTGCGAAAGACGTGCGCAACGAGTTTGTCAGTGCGCTCTTTTTCGATGCGCCCTCGGGCAAAACGGGTTGGGCAAGTCTCGCGTACAACGTGGCCAAGGATGGTCTCGGGTTCGACTTCAAGGCAGCGGCGACGAGTGTCGTGTCTGGTGAAGGTTTGCCGTCGATGCAGTGGAACTGGGGTGATGCGGGCACGACCGCGCTGAACAAGTTCGTACCGGTTTCGGGGCCTGTCGGTGATGCGATGGATCTGCGCGCCGAACAGCAACGCATCAACCAAGTCACCTCGCCTTGATACATGGCCAAATCGTTTGAGCACCAAGTAGCTCTGGTACGCACCGCGGATTCGACGTACGCGCTCGCCGTCGTGGTGAAGCGGACGTATTCGTTCGCGGCTGGGCCTCGTCCGCGGCTCGAAGTGGCTGATGTGCAGGTGCCGTTGCGGCAGATGGCGCACATGGACTTGACGGGTCCGAGCGAGCTTTTGGACGACAGTGATTTGTTGCCGCCGAAGGTCGCGACGGACGTGGTGGTGATGGGTCACGCGCATGCACCCGATGGGGCGAAGGAGACGTTTGTCTCGGTCGCAGTCGGGAAGATGGCGCGGCGTTTGTCGGTGATTGGTCCGCGGCGCATCGAGGTTCGTCCGGATGGAACGGTGGGTTTTACGCCGACCGAATCGTTCACGCGCGTAGCATTGTCGCCACGGGTTGCATACGGCGGTTACGACGTGTGGGCGCAAGAGCGGCTGGAGCCGGTGCCGAAGGGGCTTGCGGCGAGCATGCCGAAGCCGCTGACGGGGCTCTATGCGTATGCGCGCAATCACCTCGGTGTGGGGTGGTTTGTCGATGTGGATCGATTCCGCGCGGACGGGGCACAGCTACCGCAAATCGAAGATCCTAGCGATCCAGTTTTACCTGCCAATCTTTTCGTGCCGTCGGCAAAGCAATGGATTGACGCGCCGATTTCAGCGTCGCTTGGGTGGGTGAATCATCGCAATTATCCGCGGATGTATCGAATGGTGGGGGCGCTCGTGCCGTTTGCGCCACCGGAAAAACCAATTCGTGAGGCGGGGTTTGCCGATGGCAAGGATTTGCTCGATCAGTGGATGGCAAATGGTGCGGGGGTTCATCCGCGAGCGTTCAATGGCGCTGCGCCGGGTTTAGCGTGCGAGCTATTACGCGGCAATGAATTGGTGATCCTCGAGAATCTGCATCCGACGGTCGGGCGTATCGAAATGTCGCTGCCGGGCGAATGGCCCAGTTTGACCGTAAAGGCGCCGGACATCAAAGCGATTGAAGTGCCCGCGGTGCTGCAAACGGTGCGAATCGAGCCGGACGAGGGGCGGATATCATTGACGTATTGTGGGGCGATTCCACTGATGGCCCCGGCGACGCAGACGTTCATCGAGCGCGTGGTGGTGGATGTAGGGTGGAAGAAGAGGTGAGCGTGGGCGAGTTTTTTAGGTGCGCACTTGGGCAAGCAACGCTTCTAGTTCCGCAATGCGCGCTTCGGCTCGTTCTTTCGCACGGCGCTCATCATCGGCTTGCTTGATGGCGTCATCAGCTTGCTTGATGGCGTCATCAGCTTGCTTGACGGCGTCATCAGCTTGCTTGACGGCGTCATCAGCTTGCTTGACGGCGTCATCGGCGCGCTTGACGGCGTCATCGGCGCGCTTGTTGGCGACATCGGCGCGATTGTTGGCGACATCGGCGCGCTTGTTGGCGACATCGGCACGACGCTGAGCCTCTTGTTCGAGGGTAGGCCAGCGGTCTTGGCCCTCTGGATCGTTGGCGATCACCAACTGACCCTCGATGACCATGACCCACGCTTCGAGCGCATCAGAACGAAACGGACCCGCGCCCGCGCATTTCTGCACGAGGTGATCGTTCGTCTCGCGCTGGAAGACCTGCAACAGAACCGGAGGCTGCTCTTCGGTATATCCGAGCAAACGCGGGTCGAAGACCCACAACTCGAACGTGCCGAGCAGATCATGCTTTTGAGGAGAATAGCGATAGTCCTTCTTCGGGCGCGTTTTGCTGACGATCTCGATCGCCAACATCGGCGGATGATGCCCCTCCTTCCACGTGCGAAGGCTGCTGATGGTCCCAATCGGGTCTGTCGGAGGTCGCTCGGTGACGTAGACGTCGGGATCTACACCTACGCGAGGCGCGGCAGGATCCCACCGACACGCCAATTCACAACCCACCAACAGATGGTCCTGCCCCGTGCGCTTCTTCCAGGCAAGAAGCGTGCTCTGCATCAGGAACTCGTGTTCCTGATGGTCAGCATCTTGCGACACCTTTTCGTAATCCTCGATGTACCAGTCCGCAGGATACGAAATCCTTGCCTGCGCATTTCTCAATTGATCCGAGCTACGGTCCTGCGCTAACTGAGCCATGCATCAGGCCTACCACAAGCCCCAAACGGATGCACAGACTTTTGTTGTGTCTCCCGATATTCCATGTTTGTCCTCGTGGTACCTTGGTTTGTCTTGCAATAAAATTTGTGCTTCCTTCATTGCCGCGCCTCATGCGCCACTCACTTACAAGTTTTCACAGCGCCAATGAACGCGGTGATCTTCGCGAGTAGGAATTTCACCAAGCGCCCATTCATCAGTCGTCGACAGTGTAATTGTTCTCGCTGAGAACATTGCCAACCTTCCGGTCGCGGGCATCGATTTTGCAATACTCACAACTCTTCGGAGAAGTCAATGTCTTGCAATGGGCCGGAGCTCGGGCGCCAATGATCAAAAGGCGCACCGGACAGCGGCGGTTCGAAGAGACACGCTGGAGCCTCGTATTGCGTGCGGGAGGCGCATCGACGCCGGCCTCACGCGCAGCGCTTTCGGAGCTGTGTGGGATCTACCGTGCGCCTCTGTGCATGTATGCGTATCGGTTCATTGGGAATCAGGACCGGGCGGAGTATATGGTTCAGGATTTTCTCACGCGCCTCGTGGAGCGGGACGTGCTGAGTGCTGCGGATCCGGCAAGGTGAAGCTTTCGATCGTTTCTTCAAGCGTCGATCAAGCACCACATGCTCAATGTGTTGGAAGCGGAAGGGGCGCTGAAGCGAGGTGGAGGAGCCAGTTTCGTCGACGCGGGTATGCTCGAGCTGCCGAGCGCTGCGGCTTCGCCGGAGCAGCTTTACGATCGACAATGCGCGTGGGTGCTCGTGGGTCGAGCGTTCGAGCGGAGCGAATAGATCCAGTCACCAAGTACAACGAGGACACGTTCAAGGAGCAAGAGCGCGACCGCTGGCAGCAACACGGCAATCGGCCATAGGCATATTCGCGTGTTCGATTGCGGATCGAGCAAAGCTCATCGCCCTACCACCATGACCACCGCCGTCGTCGCACTGCCGCCGATATTCAATGTCGCTACGCGTTTGGCGCCTGGAACCTGCGTTTCACCAGCCGAACCGGTGACTTGTTTTTGCGCATCGAGCAGCATACGCACGCCCGTCGCACCGACGGGATGACCAATCCCCATGAGCCCTCCGCCTGGATTGAACGGCAGTTTCCCCCCGTGAAATACCGTGCCATCTTCAATGACTCGGTGCGGCTGTCCCGTAGGCGCGAGGCCAAAATGGTCGATCGCTGCGTAATGCGAAATCGTAAAACAGTCGTGTACCTCGACGGCCGATAGTTCGTACGGATCCGAAATGTTTGCCCGGGCAAACGCATCGAGGATCGCACCGCGTAAGTGAGGAAATACGTATTCGTGGTTTCGGCTCGCCACGAGTTTGTCTTCCATGGCCATACGCGCCGTTCGGTGGCCATATCCTTCGATACGTGCCAGGTTTTCTCCTGCAATGCCGCGTTTACGCGCCCATGCCGAGGCATATGCAGCGGAAGCGAGAATCACGCCGACGGCGCCATCGGTCACGGGACTCGCGTCGTAACGGCGAGTTCGTCCGGCAATCACGGGATTCTGCTCGTCGTTGTCGTCGAAGGCTTCGCCCGAGAAAACCCATTTGCGAGCTTGAGCATTCGGGTTTTTCTTGGCATTGTCGTAATTGCTTCGAGCTAGCGCTCCAAGGTGCTCGCGCTTTAGCCCATAACGTGAATCGTATTCGTCGGCGACTTTGCTGAACAGCGCTGGCCACGGGTAGGCAACGCCTTCGGTTTCCCGAGGAACCCACGCGGCAGCGCCCAGTTTTTGTTGCGATTCGAATCCGGGTAACCCACGCATGACTTCCACGCCAAGCACCAGCGCGACGTCATAACGCCCGGATTGAATGTCCGCCATCGCGGCCATGATCGCAATACCTCCCGAAGCGCATGCCGCTTCGTGGCGCGATACCGCAATGCCTTCCAGATCCGGATGCGCTTCGGAAAGCAGACCGCCCAAATGACTTTGCCCCGTGTACAGCTCCGATATGAAGTTGCCCACGTGCCCCACTTCGACCTCGCGCGGTTCGATATTTGTTGCGTCGAGCGTCGATAGCGTGGTTTCGCGCATGAGGTCGGCCAACGAGAGGCCCTCACGAGCGATATTTCGTGCAAAGTCGGTTTGATGTCCTCCGAGCACGTAAACGGGAGGAAGGGGTCGGGGAGCACGACGCGGAGCAGTATGGGACGTCATCGGCACGGAGTTTACCGCGTCAAGCGGACGCGATGCAATAGCTGGATGTTGACGATCGTCACTTGCACGAGAATTGTTGCGGCTCAGCGAAGGCCTTGATTAAGACTGTGTGCGCTCCAATCCGCAATATCAAACAGACGACATGCCGCCCTGGTTGCCCTTCCATCGCTCACCTTGCCCAGAATGCCATGGCCGCGCTCACAGAACCGCGCCTGGCTCGTTTCGATCTGATTGCTGCGCTTTGGACGCGCCGACGACCTTCGCCGCCAGAAATGGAATGAGCATCGTGAAAAGCCCGAAGCTCAAAATCGCAGCGCTCGTCGTCGGGTCGGGAAAGTACGCTGTGCCAATGAGCAAGGCCAGGGAAAGATTACGCACTCCCGTCACGGCTGCATAGGAGCGGCGTTCAGCATCGCGGTTGCTCACGACCGCGCCAAAACCGAGATTGGCGAGCACGAGACCAATGCACAGGGCCAGTCCAAGAAAGCCGAAACCAATCACGACTCGCCATTTGGTTACCAAAAGGCCGAAAATGACCGCCAGCATCGAATAGGTTGCCAATTGGTTGGCGGGTCTCGCCATTCGCTCGGCCCATTTCGGACGAAAGCGGCGCACAGCCATGCCCACGACCAGCGGTAACAACTGGACGAGAATCAACATTTCCGTCATTGGCAAAACGAGGTGACTCATATCGATGGCCGCTGAAAAACCAAGCACCCTGCTCAATGTGAGCGGCATCGACAGAACGCTCAACAAGGAAAGCACGACCATTGCCGTCACGGCTGTGGCCACGTGCCCTCCACCTTGCATTGCCAAAAGCGGCCCCACCGCTCCTGCCGGGCTCGCCGCGCAAATCAACAATCCCACAATCGCGGCCGGCGGCATGTCGCTCATCGACAACACCGCTGCTGCAAACAACGGGACGGCGAGCAGATTGATGAAAATGGCCAATACGAGCGGGCCTGGTCGCTTCCACACGACAGCAAAGTCGCTCGCGCTCGTACGCAATCCAATGGCGCACATCATCACGATCACCACTGTCGAAATTACGAGCCGCAACATGAATCGTCAACCTTGGTCGTAAGCGGGCCACGTCCATCCACGTGCGGCAAGAGCTTCCAAACCTGGTTTGCAAGCAAGCTGGAGCTGCTCGCGCGCCCGCACATCCAGAGTGTGCCATAGAGGTCGACGGCTGTCGAACGATTGCGGCGGCTCGGTCCAAGAACGACGATTCTTCCCCTGCGCCATTTGGCAGCACGTGCCCAATCAATCGTTGAATGGTCTGCCAAAAAATGACCTCTGCACGATATGCGCCAGGGAATGGCGAGTAGCGGGGATTGCGTCCATCCCGCCCGGCTTAACGCACAGCAGCTTTGAACGGTCGCTTCTCCAACCGATCATTCTCCCGGCCGAACCAATCGAGGAATTTGCGTTTCTCGTCACCTTCGAGAAGAGCGGGACGAAATTCTTTGCATGGTAGCTGGGGGCAAATCCGTACAGGAATAACCTCGAACGAATTTGAAACCAAACGCCCGTTTTCTTGGACGAACGTTTCTCGATAAATCATCGATTCGACCTTGTGCGGGTTCGTATTCGCACCAAATACGAAATTGCCCAGCGAATGCACGATGTGGCGCCCCTGATACGTCTCCATCGCCTGAATCACGTGCGGATGATGCCCGAGCACTACATCGGCGCCCGCATCAATCGCTAGTCGCCCATATTCGCGCTGGATATCGATGACCTCGTGCGTCCCCTCGACGCCCGAATGAAAGGAAACGATTACCAAATTGTCCGGCTTTTTGTGGGTTTCGATCTCTCGACGCACCTTCGATCGAGTCATGTACACCCCGGTAAAACCCAAATTGACGACTTCGATTCCGTGAATGGTACGGACATCGACCACGCCATTGCCGGATGCGCCCACACCTGCGTCCCGTAATGCCTGGCGCGTGTCTTCATATCCCCGCCCACCGAAATCACCAATGTGATTGTTCGCCAAGTTTGCCACTTCAATGCTGCTCTCGGCAAGGATGCGGGCATAGGCAGGTTTGCCTCGGAAATGGAATTTGCCCTCGGGAATGGGCTCAATCGACGTCGTGAGCGTTCCTTCGAGGTTGACGATGGTCAGATCGTCGTTTCGAAACACCTCGATGACGTTTGAAAATGGATACGACCAATCATTTTTGTGCCGATCCATCATCTTATCGAAAGACGTCACATCAATGCCGTTTTCCACACCCCCGCCAAAGGTGCAATCCCCGACGGCGCTGATGGTAATTTTGACTGGCGCAGGTTTGGCCTGCGTGACCGATGCGGGCAGGTTTGGCGGGGAAATGGATGCTGATGCGGACACGCTGACCGGCGGGGCAGGGGACGCGGCGGGATCGTTAGGTTTGTCCCGGCACCCGAGCACGAGAACACAGGCTGCGACGAGGGTCGAACGAAGAGCCAAGTGAGGTTTGTCTTGGAAATGGCGAGGCGAGGTACTAGTTCAGCTTGATGACGCCGGCCGAAACATCGACGCTGGGACCACCGTCGATTTTGACCGGGTTGCCATTGATCGTGACGCTGCCGCCACTGATGTTGATGCTGCCGCCACGAACGTTGATCGTGCCGCCCGTGACGAGCGTCGTCGCGCCCGTGAGCACCAACATGCCGTCGCCCGTGATGGCCGTAAACGGCGCCGTGGCCGTGATGGAAGCGCCGCCCGAGATGGAGACAGCACCGCCAGCTTCGAGCGTTTGATTGGGCGCCGTAAGCGTTTGCATGCCGCCTGCACTGAGCGTTTGCGCGCCGCCAACGGCAATGTTTTGGATGCCGCCAACAGCGATCGTCTGCATGCCACCAACGGTCAACGTGTCGACTGCTCCCACCGATGTCGTGCGCGCTGCACCAATCGTCTCGGTCTGCATCGCACCCACCGCGATCGTTTGCGTCGCTCCCACCGTGAGCGTGTGCGTTGCGCCAATCGTCGTCGTTTGAGCCGCCCCAACGGTGACCGTTTGGTTTGTCCCGACCGTCATGATCTGGTTTGCCCCGACAACTGTGCTCTGATTGACCCCAACGCTCAGCGCTTGGTTCACGCCAACCGATGTCGATTGATTCGCACCCACCGAAATCGTTTCGTTCGCGCCGATGATCTCGGTGTTGTTGTTGCCCACCGTCGTCGAACGGTTGACGCCCGTCGTCTCCGTGCGGTTGTTTCGCACGCTCGAGTTCGAGTTGTTGCCAACCGTTTCGTTACGATCGTGAACGACTTCGTTGTTCCAATCGCGAGCCGCATGGATCTTCACGATCTCCGCGCCGGCCGCATCGTCGAACATGAACTCGTTGTAGCCAGCTCCGCCAGGGCTCGACAAACTCTTGAACGTGCTGATCGTTGGAGAACCAACGGATGGCGCCGGAGGAAGATTGGCTCCGTTGTAAACGCGACCCGTGATGATCGGACGATCCGGATCGCCATCGATATACTCGACGACGACTTCCGACTCGACGCGCGGATGCCAAACAGCTCCAAGCCCCGCGCCCGTAAAGGTTTGACTCACTCGAACCCAACAGGACGTCGGTTCGGCAGCGTGTCGGCCGACTTCACGATCCCAGTGGAAACGCAACCGAACGCAGCCGATCTCGCCGTCTTGAGGACCGCCCACGTGGATCTCGACGCCCTTCGTACCGGGTTGCGCCGTGACGAATGCCGTTTGAGAACCAACGATTCGCGGCTTGAGCGTGAGACGCTGCGGGCGAAACCTGCTCTCTTGAATGACGCCGTCTCGTCCGCGCCGAGCACACTCGAAAGTGGCCGAGTACGGCACATCCATCGGTTGCCCGGGGATCGTCGCGACACCCCACTGCTCAATGACGACATCAATCGCTGTGACGAGGTATTCACCTTCGTAACGCGGCTTGTTGTGCTCGAGCTGAAACACCGAGCCGGCGCCGAGCATCCTGAGTTTGCCGTGACCAACCGCGTAATCAGCTTCGATGCCGTAGCGCTCGAGTCGGAACTTTGCGAGCGCTTCGCCTTTCGTCGGCGCATCTTGGTAGCCGCCTGGGTAATGATGATCGACGAGCTCATCGGCGAGCGACACAGAGGTCGTGGCCAGCGCGAGCTGGGGTTTGCGCCAATCGAAATCGTCGAGCTGAACCTTCTTCGGTCGAAGGCGCGCACCGATCTTCATGGTCGATACATCGCGACCGGGAATGCCGGCTCCAACCGGAAAGAACGGGTCGAGACGCGCGCGTCCACCATCGGCATCGCTCAGCACCAAAAGGCTTGTGCCGAAGCCATTTTCGAAGTGATACGAGATGCCTTCTTCTTCGAGAATTCGCTGCAAGAAATCCAGATCGCTCTCGTTGTACTGCACGACGTACGGACGCGCGGTGTTGTCATCGAGACGCGTCGTATCGGAAATCCGCAGTGTGTAACGTGCCAGCGCAGGCGAGAAATCAGGGTTCATCCCGTCATCGGGAGACACGACCATTCCCGGGGCTTGCTCGTACAAACTGTCAGTCGCGAGCACCGCTTCGATGATCTGGCGTAAGCTCTTGTCGAGGAAGATCCGCGAGCGTTTGCGATGGGCTGCGCGCACGAGCGGCGGGGAAAGCACCACGCGCATCAGCATTCCTTCGGGCACCGGATACAGCTCTTCCGCTTCCGAAATCACGCCATGCACGACGCGGCACGGTGGGTTTGTCAAGGTACTGATTCGCAACGTTCCATGTCGCCCGACGAGATCAGAAGGATCAACTTCGGGGGCAGGGGCTTTCGCCACGACCGTGAGCTCGTAACGAAACAGGGCCGAAAGTTGTTCGCGTGCTCGAACTTGAGCCACGAGCAAATGCGCCCACGGCGCTCCATCGGCGCCTTCCCAAGCAAAGCGGAAATCGTAGTCAGCCATGACGTCCTTCCCGCGGCATCATCTCAGGAGAATCGGGTGACGTGAAGCCGCATTGACGAGGGGTCGTTACGAATTCGAACCAAAGTCCATGTCATGCCGGTTCACACCGGGCGTCATCGCGGTATGCTGTGCTCGCAATGTCCCAACACGAAGTCGAAGACGACGTAGCAAGTGAAGAAGACGCTCCCGAAGGCGTGTCGCTCGAACAAGCGGCCGAAATCGAAGCATTCTTGGCGGTTTTGACCAGCGATCCGCGAGACGTTATCCTCGCACGCTTCGACTTGGACGAAGAGCGTTGGGGCAATGCAAGAAAAGTATGGGCCGAGCGGATTGAAGACGAAGTCATGCGAGCGTCCGCACCGGGGCAACGTGTACCGGCTGCGGACCGGTATCCGTTATCGATTCGATATTCGACGGCGTATTCGAAGGCGGCCGAGCGGGCACGGGACGGAGCAATGGAAAGTGAGCCTGCGTTGCAGCTCGAGGCTGGTCATGGTTGAGGAAAACGATTCGATTGTTTCGGCGCTGGCTACGCGACAAGTGGTATTGCCGTCGGGTCGAGCGATTGAAGTGGAATCGAAAGGCGATGTGGATGTTTTGCGTATTCGTTCCGAGGGCGGGGCGTGTGTGCTGACGATTCACCTTACGGATGCGGGGCCGGTGGTACGAGTCGAAGCGGCGTCGCTGGAAGTGAGCGCGGCGAAGCGATTGTCGTTCGATTGCGAGGAGCTGCATTTGCGAGCATCGGGCAGCGCGACGATTGATGTGGGCGGGGATTTGCACGAGCGCGTGGGCGGCTCGGCTATGCGCACGGCGCAGCACATGCGAATGGACGCGCAGCCTGGGGGCATTGAATTGCGTGCGAATGACGACGTGAAGGTGACGGGCGAGCGCGTGCTATTGAATTCGGACGACCAGCCGATGCCGCTGACGTGGGAGGAATACGAAGCGCGTCGAATGGAGCGTGAGGGGAAAGCGCTGGGGCCGGCGGTGGTGGTGAAGGGGGAGGAATAGCGTTGTGGTGGGTCATTGCAGCAATTTACTGAGCTGCTCCAGATCCGGGTGAGATTTCCAATTCAATTGTTGTGCTGCCCATACACAATATGGCTTGAGTGAGATCCAGCCGGGTTTGCTGCGACTCATGGCTTTGATGATGTCCTTGCCTTGAAACCAGACAAGGTACGACTTCGACGACCCGAAGCTTGGATTCTGGAATTGTTGATGGTACTGGTCCACGTATCGGTGAAACGCTCGTCGATTGACCGGCAAAACATTGCAACGGAATTGGTTGACCATATCAGTTGCGTGCAGTCTACATGCATCGAAGCCAAGGTCGGGGGGAAGATGGCCGCTACCGTTTGTCCACGTCGTTTGCACTCGGGGCCAATTCGTTCCTGGGCGTAGCGTGGCCAGTGCCCAACGTATTGCTTGGTAGTCGGAGATCATTTTCCCTGCATCTTCGATCCAGCTCTCCAAGTCTGCAATGGGCGGTGGCGTTTTGTGGGTCCATGTCGGTCCGGCGGATTTTTCGTCCCAATACTTGTAGAGCAGCTCAGGGTCGAGCAGATAATTCTCGATGCAGGTCCGATAGGACAAATAGACAGGAATGTGGCCGGGCCATTTGATCAAGGCCGGCTGGCTCGGTGGCTGTTCGTCGAAGTCTCGATCGCGAAAAGCAAAACGTTTTCCGGTGTGTTCTTTAGCTTGTGAATATCCGCTGATGAAGTTCGAAAGCCCGTTTTTGCTTCC
>CAZETM010000028.1:29085-30211 GCA_964514885.1 uncultured Polyangium sp.
TCTCCGCCGGACAATTCAGCGAGCTCATACGAGTGCTTCCCGTCCGTGAAATAGAACCAGGGTTCGTTCATGATGTCGTCGATTTCCGTTCGAGGACGAGGTCCCTGCATTTGGCGACCCGGAAATACCAATGCATAAGCTTGTTGAATGGCGGTGTAAATGTCGCGTTCGCCGCCGCGTAGTTGCCGCACCCCGGTTTCTATGTCGCGATGGAAATAGTACCAGTCCGCAAGTCGACGTCGAAGTGTCTGCAGATCGAAAGCGGGCACCTCCCGTCCGATATCGGACGGGGTAAGGCTGGTCGTGGTGCGGTGTTCGGTATACCAAAAGACCTGACCGACCCGCTCGAAGATGCGATGGCCTGTCGGGTGGGATTTGACAATCTGTCGGGCATATTCTCGGCCGCGGCATTGGAAGTACGACGCTCGATCGTTTGATGTGACGTGGCCATCCCGCAGTGTCAATTCGACGGTTTGCTCATTTCCGGGCGGAGTCCATTGCGTTGAGTCTGTTTTTTGAGCCGCAAGAAAATTAAAATATTCTGTCGTCGCATCTATTTCGTCTCGGCTAAATTCGATGGTCGCTTTGACTTCCGGCGCAGACGACCATGCATTCCCTACTTGGTCGAGGACGAACCCTGGCCATTTCAAATCAGACGGAGTCGACAGGCGCTTAGTAGCTGTGCCAAGCGTTGCGGCAATCGCTTGCAGCACCGACGATTTTCCTGCGCCGTTTTCCCCGACGAGCACGACGAGGTTTTTCGCAAGTCCGGCCTCCTCGTCAGCGAAGTTCACCAATCGTTCAGAAAATCGTTTGAAGTTGCGTAGCTCGATCGACCGCACCTTCATGGGCATTGCTCGTCGTGCGCTGGTAGGAGACGGATGCGGTGACGCATGGCAGGACCTTACTACCTCGACGTCGTTACTGGCAAGCGCCTATGCGATCGGTTGATGGGCGAGCAAACTCATGCATGTTGTGCGTTGGTCACGCGTGAAGGCTCTGCCCCTCGGCATCGCGACCAAGTTGGTGACCTGGGAAGCCTCGACCCCTTGGCATCGCGACCAAGTTGGTGATCTGGGAAGCCTCGACCCCTTGGCATCGCGACCAAGTTGGTGATCTGGGAAGG
>CAZETM010000029.1:0-30107 GCA_964514885.1 uncultured Polyangium sp.
AAGCGTACTTCAGTACGCTGAGTGAGGCCGACCGAAGCGCCGGTTCGCGCAGCAGCCTGTTAAGCACGCTCCTAGACCAGCCCGTTTGCTTCACAAGCGCAAGACAAAAAAAGAACGCCTACTCGACGGTGGGGGGGGAATACCGGAGCAGGCGTTCGAGAGATCTATATAGCAACAGGTGGGCCAAAGAAAAATAACGCGAATTCAATAGGTTGCGAGATCGGAACCGGCCTGGTCGTTGCACCTTTGCAAGCACCGAGCTTTCACCATTTCATCTTCGGGTGGTATCAGTTGCGCGGGCCCGCGAAGACATCGCGAATAAAATCGAACAAAGTGCGATCTTTGTAGTCTCGAAACTCACCGGCGTCGAAATAGACACCGCCGCACGTCGAGCAGCTCTCGTACCAAAGATGTGCCTGCGCCGGGTCGACCATACGCACCATGGGCGTGCCGTCTCTGGGGCAAACTACGTGGCGAATCGTGTTGTTTTTTCGACCGATTCGCGGATCGCCCGAGTCGATGATCTCGGAGCCACGCATCGATTTGAGGCGCTTGTTCTCGCGGCTATCGAAAAAAAGCCCCTTGCAATTCGTGCAGCGGTCGATCTCGATCCCCTCGAACACGATGATCTCCATCGGGAAGTTGCATTTGGGGCACTTCACTCGAGTCCGCTCCTTGCTTGGGGTGATCGTTGTGGCTCAAAACCTTTTGTCGTACCCAGATGCCGCACGCAGAGCAAGCGCGCCGGGTCAATCGGCTACCGCGAGAGCAAGCCTTGATTCTCGAGCGTCGTACGAACTTTGCCAGCGATTTCGATTGCTCGCGTGTCGTCGCCGTGCACGCCAATTGCATCGAAACGACTCGTGCGTGCCAGACGCAAGCCGTTGTCTGCTGCGGTCGCAGGTTCGTCAATGACAAACCCAGGCTCACCCTTGGTCAGCAGGGTGCTATCGGGACGATATCCTCGATCCGCATAAGCTTCGCGCAAGTAGTCGAGGCCTCCGGTGCGCACATAGTCCAGCATCGGGCCTTCGAACGGTCCGATGAACGGCACATCCATCGACAAACCCTCGAACGCGCCATCGAGGATCGCATCGGCGATGTGCCTGTTTGCGGTGGCTGCTTCGAGCAGCGAATCCGTTGCTTTGACGGCGAAAATGCGCGCCCCTTGCCACTCTGCAACGCGTAGCAACGTGACGCATTGATCTCGCACGGCGTTGCGTACGGCTTCAGAATCCGCTTCGCTACCGACAGGACCACCATGAGGTGGAAACGATACGAGCGCGACGATCTTGGCCCAGGATTCTTTGGCGTACGTGATGGCCCGCTTGATCGAGCGGTCATCGACGCCCGGGCCGCCGGAGGCGATGCTCACCATCGTGGCGAACTTGTAAATATCCCGGGGCTCGTCGGCTCGTAAGCCCACGGTGACGTTGAGACTGACCGCACGCATGACGGGGCAGCCTATCTCAAATGGAATGTGTTGGGTAGTGGCTTCGTAGGACTGCCGAACTGTGCTCGTTCTGCGTCACGGTTCGGTCATTTCCGCGAGCGACGAGCACGCTTGCGCGCTGCCGCCAAGCTTGCGAGCCCAAGCATCAGCAACGCCGACGACGCCGATCGGTTCCCCGATGCACTGTAGCTGCATCCTCCATCATCTTCGGGCTCGCCTCCAACCCCGACGCTCCAATCGCAGGGACCACCCTTGATCGTGTCTGCATCTGACCACGTCGGCTCGGCGGGTGGAAACATCGACATTCCACTTTGCGAGTCCGTTCGCGAATAACAAGCTTGGCACACCACGAGCGGTTCCGGTCCCGCATTGCCTGCCAGATCTGCAGTCGTCAATCGAAAACACACGCTTGCTGGCGTTGCACCTTGAAGCGCTTCGGTGGTCAATCGGGCGGCCCAAGCGAAATCCGTGCTCGATATGACCGTGCTCGTGGAGGTAATGGATTTCGTGAGCGCTGGATCCGCGAATGCCTCGACGAATAACACCGCGGGCGCTTCTTCCTCGGAAGCCGGAACAGGCTTGGCATGCAACCATAATCCGAGGTCGCTGCTGATTTGGCAATCGCCACCGCCGCTTTGGAAGTCGGCATAATCATGGACGTGGTATTTGGCGCTCGCAATATCGTCGGGCGGCACCGCGTCATCGGCTCGGGCGGTGTACGTAATCGTTTCCACTGCGCAATTCGAGCAGAAGGAGCCTGTAATGGTCACCTTTTGATCGGGCATCGGCTTGGGGGAAACTCGGACGGCAAATGAAGCAACGTATCCTGGCAATTCGGCCGATGCATCGACCAGCGTGGCGGGCGCTCCATCGACCGTGGCCGTTACTTGATCAAGCGAAATGCTGAATCCTTGGAGCAGCACGATGCCATTGCCCGGATAATACGCGCCATCCGCAGGGACGGTCGAGGCAAGTCCTGGTGCGGGAGGAGAACACGCGAGCGTTTCGGCCGGCGTGAATACCGCGGGGACTATGGCGAGGGAAAGAACGACGGGAGCGAAGAGTTTGCGAGCTAAAGGATGCATCCGCCCATGGTAACACGAGGCGTGTTCGGGCTCAATTGATTATCGGGCCGTTACGCAGGCAGGACGAGTCGCTCCAGAGCCTCACGCAACTTTGGCGGAATGGGCGTCGGACGCCGAGAGACTCGATCGACGAATACATGCACGAAATGACCCTCCGCCGCAGCCTCGTTTTCACCTCGCGCGAAAAGTCCAATTTCATAACGCACACTGGAACGGCCAAGCTTGCCTACGCCGAGACCCGCATCGAGGTCCGTTGGGAAAGAGACGCCATGCAGGTATCGGCAAAACGATTCGGCCACGACACCAATCACGTCTCCCGACGCAATATCGAGCCCGCCCTCGGCAATGAGATACCGATTGATCACCGTATCGAAATACGAATAATAAACGACATTGTTCACGTGGCCGTAAATGTCGTTATCCATCCAGCGGGTCGGGATGACCAAGAAATGCGGATATGCCGAACGAACACGTGGCGATTTTTTTGAAGCGGATTCACTCATTGCGCCGTCACCAATAAGAAAGAGCCGACCGGAATAACGACACGACGAGCGCTTCATCCACCGCGCGAGGCGCATTCGATACCAAACGCGTCTGCGTCATTGTGCTTGCCGCGAGAGCCTCGATGTCTTCCGATCCATAACCCACGCCGCTCACTCCATTCGGCATTCCCGCCGCTTGCATCAGGCGACAAACCTGTCCCGCGAGCACATCGCCCGCATCATCCCGCCACGCTCCGCGTACGTCCGCTCCAAGCAGCTTGGCCACTTCGAGATGTCGGTCAGGGTTTGTCGAGCCGAACGCTCGGAACACCGACGGAGCGTTCACGATCACGGCCACGCCATGCGGCACCAGCGGCTCGTTCGTCGGGTACCCAGGCATGCTGAACGAATGACGAAGTCCCGCGACCGCGTACGACATCGCATGCGGTATGTGCACGCCCGCGTTGCCAAACGCGATGCCTGCCAGCGTCGCTGCCCACGCCATCGCTTCTCGCGCTTCGTCGTCGGACGCGTCTTTGACTGCACGCAAAAAGTACCGCCCAGCAAGCTCGAGCGCCTTCAAACAGCCCATGTCACTCCATGGGTTTGCCCCTTGGCTCATCGGTCGCAATGCAGGATTTTGCGGCTTCGTACGCGATCCAAACGATCGCGCCGTGTACGACTCGAGCGCGTGGCTGATGACGTCGAAGCCACTCGCTGCAACGACCGATGCAGGCAGCGTGCGTGTCGCGGAGGGATCGACGATGGCCTTCGTCGGCTTCAGACGTCGCGACGCAACTGCACTTTTAGCGTTGCGTGTCGTGTCGTCGAACACGGCGATCCCCGTACATTCACTGCCCGTTCCTGTCGTCGTCGGACATGCGACATGCACGGGAAGTGGCCCAGGAATGTCACGACCTTGGCCCATCGGAGCCGGCACGTAAACGTCGATTTCCGCGGGATATGTCGCGTATAACAGCGCAGCTTTGCACGTGTCGATCACCGATCCACCACCGACCGATACGTACCCATCGAACTTGCCATCACGTGCAAACTTTGCGGCTTCGCGAAACGAATGATCGGTAGGCTCGACGCGCACTTGGTCGTAAACGACGACGTCGCATCCGGCTTTTTCAAGCGATTGTCGTGCATCGGTCACCGTGGACAAACCTACGAGGCGTGCGTCCGTGAAGAGCGCGACGCGATGAACTCCGAGCGCGCGAGCTTCGCTGCCCACTTCGAGGATCGCTCCCGGACCGAACGTGACAGCGGAAGCATCCACCGAAAACGCGGCGTCACCGGCGTCGCCCACGGAAAAACCCAAACAACAACGCATGCGGGCATCTTACGCAGATTTGGGCGCGGATTTGGCCGAGATTGCAGTGGGAGTCAGTGTTTCAGGCTTGTAGGGAAGATCGGACGCGCATAAGATACTGCGCCCTCGGCGACCGGGATCGGCCTGCCGGAATCACGAACGTAGAAGGCCGAATGAACGAGGAAAGCACGCCGAAGGAACGCGCGCTCATCGTCGATGACGACATGGAGATGCGCGGCATGCTGGGTTTTACCATGCGCCGAGCGGGCTACGTGGTGGACCTTGCGGAAAGCGCGGAAGAAGCGCTCCAGAAGGCTCATGAGGCTCCTCCCTCGGTCGTCATCACGGATCTGCACATGCCCGGAATGGATGGCATGTGGCTGCTCAAAGAGCTTCGTCGCTGGGTGCCGGACATGCCCGTGCTCGTGATCACGGCGACCGGAGGCATTGCTTCAGCGGTCGAAGCGATGCGTGCGGGAGCTGATGACTACTTGACGAAACCCGTCGATCCGCACGCGCTTCGTTTCGCAGTCGAGCGTGCGATCCATCGTCAAAAGCAGCGCGCTGAGACGGACCTGCTTCGGCGCACACTGACCGAGCTTCGTGAAGCGCACGTGGCGCTCGAAGCCGAACGCGATTTCGTCGCGACAGTGCTGGCGACGATCGATTCGCTTGTGTTGGTGCTCGATCTCGAGGGACGCATTCTGAGCTTCAACCACGCTTGTCAACGCACGACCGGATACACGGAGGCAGAGATGCGTGGTGCGAGTGTTTTCGGTTTGCTCATCGAGCCGGACGAAACCATCGGCGTCAACGCTGTCTTGCAAGCGCTATTGTCCGGGCGAGTTCGTAGGAGCACATACGAAAATCATTGGCGTACAAAGAATGGTGAGAGGCGGCGGATCGCCTGGACAAACACCGTGCTGCTCGATGAGTCGGGGCGCGTGAAGAACATCGTGGCTTCGGGTGTCGACGTGACCGAAGCTCGTAACATGGAAGCGCGGGTTCGTCGTACCGAACACTTGGCGTCGATCGCCACGTTTTCCGCAGGCGTCGCGCACGAGATCAAGAATCCGCTGAACGCTGCAACGTTGCATCTCACGCTGCTTGGACGCCTGTTGGGCAGGGCATCACCGGATCTCGAGGGCGCGCGTGAAGCCGCGGGAATCGCGACGGGGGAGATACGTCGCGTCGCTTCGCTGCTCGAGGAGTTCTTGCAGTTTGCGCGTCCGGAAAAACCCAGGAAGTCGCACACGGATCTGCGGCGCGTTTGTGACGATGTGGCTGCGCTTTGCCGAGTGGAAGCGGAGCCCGCGAATATCGAGATCGCTGTTACGGGCGAACGGCAGCTCGACATTTGCGCGGATGAAGCGCGCATGCGCCAAGTCATTCTGAACCTGGTGCGCAACGCCATGGAAGCGGTCGTGGAACGTGGGCACGTGCAAATCGACATTGCTCACACGAGCAACGCGGCGCGCGTGCGCATTCAGGACGATGGCCCGGGCCTGATCGCCGACGAAGTACGGATCTTTCAGCCGTTTTTCACGACGAAGGACAAGGGCACGGGCCTCGGGCTCGCCATTACCCACCGAATCATTACCGACCACGGCGGCGACATTGCCGTGGAAAGTCGACCTGGACAAACCGTTTTCACGATCACGCTACCCATTGTCGATGTTGCAGCGGATCGTCACGTTTGATTTAAATCCACTTTTCTTTTCGATACCAATCGAATGATTGGCGCAGGCCGTCATTTACGCTCGTGCGAGACGTCCAGCCCAGCGTATTACGAATCGAGTCGCTTTTGCAGGTCCATGCCTCGGCGGCGCCCATTTTCGCCTTTTGGCGATTGAATAGGCGCGGCTGCTTGTCGATGAGTGTGGCGAATTCACCGCCGACGGCGGCGAGGCTGACCAAAAATTCGGGCAGGTCCATCGTGCGGACGCGCCGTCCACTCACTTCGGCCATTGCTCCTTGAAACGTTTCCCACGTCAGCGGCGTATTGTCGCATACGAAGAAACCGCGTCCAACTGCGCCTTCGTGCGTGGTGGCGTCAAGAATGGCTTCGACGAGATCATCGACGTAGATGTTCGAAAACCAGCGCTTTCGATTGCCAAAATAAACGTTGCGACCGCGCTCGACCTCGCGAAACAAGTTGAGATAATCAACGTCGCCGGGGCCATACACGCCCGAGGGGCGAATGATGGTCCAGGGCAAGGCATTGCCTACGTTTTCGACGACTCGTTCCGCTTCGAGCTTGCTTTGGCCGTAAAATTCAATGGGTCGCCGCTCGTTCGATTCCGCATGCGGGCGAGACGATGTCGACGGGCCATAACTGGCCAAGGAGCTGATGTGGACGAAACGTTTCAATTCGGGGTGCTCGCTACGCAGCGCTTCCAGCAGATTCTGCGTGGGCATGACGTTGGCTTGGCGAAAGTCTTCATACGCAACGCCTTTCGTTGCGCCTGCCACGTGCAGCACGTAATCGGGCTTTTCCGATTTGATGACTTGCGCGAGCTTTGCTTTGTCGTTGTAGGCAATCTCGACGGAGCGCCCTTTTTTGGCTGGAGGCGATCCTGGACGACGTACGGCGACGACATCCACATTGGCGTCGAGCAAAACATCGCGAAGCCGTCCGCCAATGAAACCGCTTGCGCCCGTCAAGAGAACTTTGCCTGCAAGGCTGGGATTCTGCATAACTTTATAATAACCACAAATTCACCCTCTCCCTTTTGAGGAGAGGGCTGGGTGAGGCGCTCGATCCGATCCGTCTCCCCCTCTCCACGTAGCGGCGAAGCCGCGGAGTTGGAGAGGGGGCCAGGGGGTGAGGAGGGGAGTGGGACTCTCAGCTCCGCTTGGCGAGATGTTCCGCGACGCCCGGCAAAGCGCTGAAACGCGCTACGAATGCCGAAAGCTTCGGGAAGTCCGCGAGGCATTCGGGCTTCAATCCGGCATTGCCATCGAGCGCATCGAATACGAGCACGTCGGCATAGGTTGCCGATTCACCCGTGAAGAATGCATTGTCACCCAATAGGCGCGTGAAGAGCCCAAGCGTATTCGGCAGGTCCGCCCAATACTTCTCGATGACACTCGCGTCGGTGTGCATGAACTGCGCGAATTGGACCGGAGCGAATTTGGCACGCCAATCTCCAGCCGTTTCGGCAATGAAGTCCGCCGTGGTCTTTTGGGCTTCGTCCTTGCCGTACAAGTCGAAGACGCGCGCGAGATGGCGAATGATCGCTCCGCTCTGCGCGATCATTCGTTCGCCTTGGTCGTTGCGTTCGACGAGCACCGGCATCTGACCGAGCGGCGTCTTCGGCTTCACTTCGGGCCAGTTCGTGACGCCGGTGTTGGTGTAGGGAGCGTTTGCCAAGGCAAACACGAGGCGGATCGCTTCAGCGCGACCGCGGATGGGGAAATAGAGCAACTCGTAAGAGGTCGACATGGGCAGATCCAGTATCAGACCTGTTTTATTTCGGGAAGCCCTTTTCGTCTCGGACGAGTACGAAGTCGACACGTTGTGGGCGCGGTTGCTTTGATGGCGAGGTCGATTTGCATTGGCGTGTGTGGCTGTGTCTTGGCCGAATAATGCGAGAATCCTGCCACGAAATCGGTTTTCGTGGGGAATGGTCATCATCGTGCTACCTTGTAAAAAATGAAAAATAGGCATCGTTTCGGGGGCGCGATGGCCATACTGAATGCCTTTTCGCGCCCTGCGGTGGCTGCTGCAGCGGTCATTTCTCTGGGTTGTTCGTCCCCGGACGAACGAATTGGAACCAATGGTGGTGGAGGGCAAGGAGGAGGTGGGCCGGCGGCTCCATATTCTTTTCGTGCGGGCATGAGCGGTTTCGAGTTGAGCGTCGAGGGCGGCCTATTTCGTCCATTCTGGCCGATCGGCATCAATTATGGTCATGGGATTCCCGGGACGTTTCCTGGCGAATTTTTGGCCTCGCGCGAACAGATTCGGGAATTCATTCAGGCCATGGCGGACCTCGGGACGAACTCCGTCCGCGTTTACACCGTGCAATCACCTTTGTTTTACGAAGAGCTGCGTAGCTACAACGAAGCGCACCCAGACAAACCTATGTTTCTATTGCAAGGCGCGTGGCTTCCCGAGCCAGCCGAAAGTCCGACATTCGACGGGCAAGCCGATTATCAGTCTCCGTGGGTCGAATCATGGTTTGCAGACGAGCTAGAAAAAGCCGTCGATGTCGTGCACGGAAATCGCGAAATCCTCGTCGGCAGCCCTGAAAATCCTCAAGGTTATGGGCGCTCATTCGGCACATTCACCGCCGACGTATCGCCGTGGCTCCTTGGGTGGCTCGTGGGGCGCGAAGTCGAGCCATTCTCGATCCAAGGCACGCACGAAGCCTATTACGCGAAGTATTGCGGAGGTCAGCCGTGCACCGTGGAATACGCCGGTGAACATTTCTCGATCTCGAATGCGACGCCCATAGAAGGTTTCGTCACTCGAGCTTTGGATCGCATTGCAACATACGAGGCGTCTCGCTACGGCCAGCAGCATTGCGTCGCGTTCTCCAGTTGGCCCACGCTCGACCCCATCGATCACCTCGTCGAATCCGACGCCGCCGTCGACGATATGGAGGCGCTCGACTTGCGAAAAGTCGAAGTTTCGCCCAAATTCGAGCCAGGCCTATTCTTTTCGTATCACGTCTATCCCTATTATCCGGAGTTCATCCTGTACGAGCCGGCTTATCAGATCGATGACGAGCTCGGGCCCAATTCGTATCTCGGGTACCTCAAAAAGCTGCGCACCGAATATGCTGGGCGAACGCTGCTGATTGGTGAAATAGGGTTGCCTTCCAGTCAAGGCTCGGCACATTTCGCAAAGTCCGGCCTGACCCACGGCGGGCTCGACGAGGTTGAACAGGGCAACGCAACGCTACGGGCATTACGCTCGATAACTGGGGCGGAAATGAATGGCGCTTTCCTATTCGAGCTCATCGACGAATGGTGGAAACGGTCGTGGGTCGTGGAGCGTATTGAATTGCCTGTGGAAAGGCGGCATCTTTGGTACAATGCCATCAGCCCGGAACAAAACTTCGGCTTCATTGCCATCCGCCCCGGCTTGGACGGTCAGCACCACGTTCTCGATGGTATCGGCGACGATTTTCCGCAAACCCCCAATGCGACGCAGAATGCCGCGGTGCTCGCGCCACTCGATGCGCATGACCCCATGCGTACGCTCCGTTCGCTCACCATCGACAGTGACGAGGGTTTTCTGCATTTGCTACTCGAAGTCGAATCGCTCGATCCTGACGGCAATGGCCAAGTCGATTGGGATAAAACCGATTACCTCTTGGGCATCGATACGTTGGCCCCGGATCGCGGCGACAAATGCTTGGAGCCGTCGTGTTCCATTTCCGCCGAGCGCCGCGTCGAATTTCTATTGCGCATCAATGCCGAGGACGACGTCACGCTGAGCGTGGACAAACCCTACGACCTCGCAGGAGTTTGGCATGGTTATCGCGAACCCTGGCAGCTTTATCGTACCGAAGCGAACGAGGATGGATTGTTCAATATCGTTCGACACATCACGAACGACGAATTCTCGTTTGGGGGGCAGCTTATCTCCCCAATCATTTATCAAGAGACTGGACGGTTCAGAACCGGCCCGGAAAAGGCATCGTCCAATAGCAACCTCTGGTATTCACGCGAAGGTGGAACCATAGAGATCCGTATCCCGTGGATGTTGCTCAACTTCGCGGATCCATCAAATCGGATGTTGGTGGATGATTTCGTTCCCGGAAAGAAGAACGCCACGATCGAGCTGCAAGCAAGCCAGACATCCGAGATTGCGGTGGTCGTCGCGGCCCTTGGAGGTACCGGCGAGCAGGAAACTACGGTCGTGGATACCTTGCCGCGCGCATCCAAAATGGGCGGGACGTGGGTCATTCCCGCATCGGGAGCCCCGACGTTTACATGGGCGACGTGGGACGCGAATCCCACGTATCACATGTACCGCAAGAGGTCGTTTGACATTGTACAGCAGGCGTTGCCGGGGATTGTCCCGCAGCACGGGGGCGTCCTGCCGTGATCACGGCTGGCAAATCATTCCCAGGCAGTTGTTGCTCACGCATTCGGTGCTCAACGTACAAGGTTGCCCAGCATCGAGCAGACACGCGCCAGCGCCATTGCAGGAATTGACGCCCGTGCACGTTCCGGCGTCGTCTTGGCCGAGTGGAACGTTGGTGCACGTTCCGACCGATCCCATCACATTGCACGCCTGGCAGGTTCCTGCGCATCCGGTATTGCAACAAACGCTGTCGACGCACGCGCCGCTCGTGCATTGGTTTGTCGCGCTGCATGTATTGCCATTGGCCAGTTTGGGGACACAAACGTTGACCGAGCAATAGTGCGTCGATAGGCAATCGCTATCGACCGCGCACGATGTTTTGCAGGTCGTCGCGCCGCACGTGTAGGGCGCGCAGCTCGTGCTACCCGCGTCGACACAGGTGCCCATTCCATTGCACGTGTCGGTATTGGATTGCGTGGACCCCGCGCAGGATTGCGCAGCGCACGTCGTGCCGGATGGGTAAATCGAGCAGGTACTGCTTCCGCTGCAGGCGCCCGTCGTTCCGCACGTCGACGCGACCTGTGTCGCACATTCATTGCCCGGATCAGTTCCTGCAGCAATGGGACCACACGTGCCGTTCGTGCCGCTTCCTTTGAGCGCCGCCGAGCACGCTTGGCAAAGCCCTACGCAGTTTGTATTGCAACACACGCCGTCCACGCAGAAGTTGTTGGCACAATATGTGTTGCTCAAACACGCCGCTCCATTGGCGAATTTGTTGATGCAACTGCCGGCACCGGTGCTTCCGTCACAAAATTTCGTAGTTTGGCACGTGTCGTCGGTAAATCCGGCGGGTACGGTCGAACATTGACCTAAGAGGCCTGGAACGCCGCAGGATTTGCAAGTTTGTCCACAAGCCACGTCGCAACAATAGCCGTCAGCACAGAAGCCGCTTTGGCATTGTGCGCCCATCATGCAAGTGGCCCCATTGGGCTTTTCACACGCGCCCATTCCATTGCAGGTGCCGTTTGGGCAAGGCGTCCCCGCCGCTTCATTCGGATGAGACGGGACGCCTGCCGTGCATTTGTCTTCCGTGCATGGGTTGTTGTCGACAGGGAGATCGGTATTGTCCGGATTCGGTACGCTGTTCCCCTGGCCGTTGCATTCGACGATCTTGCAGTCGCCCGAGGTTTGCCCGCTTGGCAAATCGGTTCCCGCAGGGGTGAGATCGAGTCCGCACATCTGATTCGTGCAAGTGCGAGTTTTGCAAAAATCGTCTGCACCCGAGCAATCGGCAGCGATCGTGCAACCAATGCATTGTCCCACTGCATTGCAAAACAAATCAGTGCCGCAACTCGTATCTGCCGGCTCGAGCGGGTGCGACGGCTCGCCGCCTTTACAAACGTTTTTGGTGCACGGATCGTTGTCCTCCGGCAGGTCCATGTTGTCGTCTTTGGACGTCGTCTTGCCGGATCCATCACAAGTCGCGCTCTTGCAATCGCCGGTAACCTGCATGCTCAGCAGTGTTCCGTTTGGTGTAAAGGATTGCGAGCAGACGTGATTGTCGCAGACGCGCATTTGGCATTCGTCGTCCGGCGGCAGCATCGTGCAATCGCTGGCCTGATTGCAATCGCCACAAATGCCATTGCCATCGCACACAATGGTGCCATCGGCTGCACAAGATGTACCCGCGGGGGCGTTGCCAGGCACGCACGTATTGTTCACGCACGTATTCGCAGTACACAAGCCCAAGGCTGGTGGGCAATCCGTATTCACGACGCATGGAGACGCGCCGCCGGTGCCTCCCATGCCGCCAGCTCCGCCCGTCCCATCCGGGCGGTATTCCTGGTCCAATTCCAATATTTGCGTACATCCGCCGATTGCGAAAACAAGTGCTGCCCAAAAGGCCTTCGGCGCTCTCATCAGAATTGCCCTTCCACGCTGAGGAATGCGTTGCCAAGCCCAGCGCTGCCGCCGATCCGCGTGACAAATCCAGTCTCCGTCTTCGATTTCGGCGCGGTCAAAAACAGGATTGTTCCCGTGACCGCAAGGGCTCCGCCCGCCGCAAGTCCAATGGTGCTCATGTCTCCAAATAGGCGCCCCTTGTCGACAGCATCAATGCCCGCTGAGCTGCAATCGAGCCCTCGGCATTGCTCGCCCACGACGCCTTGCTGTACGACCGCGAGCCCACCCATCGCTCCCCCGAATGCCAGGCCCGCCGCGCCCGCGCCAAGAATCCCCACCGCTAACATCTGCCGTTTCGACGCCCCTTTGCCGCTCGGCGCATTCGCGACCGAGCCACCGCCGTCCATTCTTGGCACCATCACCATTAATGTCGTCGTTCCTCCAACCGGAACGTCCACCTTTTGCTCGACGGCTTTCTGATCCACGAACTTGATGACGAACGAGTGCTCACCAGGATCGACCGGCACCGGCGTATCTATCGAATAAGAGCTGAACTCCTCGCCGTCCTTTTGCACCGTCGTGCCCGAAGGAATGCCGCCGGCGAACGTGAGCTTCAATGTCGACAATTGGGGTTCGAGCCGTTTGATTTGCGCTTTGGCCGTATTGGCCCGTTGCTCATGGCGTTTACGCAAATCCGGCTTCATGCCTTCGAATTCACGCAAGTATTCTTTGAAGTGAATGACCGCGCTCGCGTACTTCTTTGCTTCGACTTCGCAATCGGACAGCGCGAACAACGTTCCGGGAGTCGGATCGAGCCGCTGGCTAGCCGCAAGCAGAGGACAAGCTTCCGCGTACTTTTTCGCGTCACTTAATTCCAAGGCTTTGTTGAAAAGCTCTTCCGCTCGCTTTGCCGGCGTTTGTCCCTGCGCCGTGGACGAACCAACGAGCAGCGCAACACACGAAACTCCTGCGTAAAACCATCGACACCATTGCATGGAAAAACCTTCGCTCCTCGAATCCATTGAAGCGCGTGTCAATCTCGAACCCATCGCCCCTTTTTCGTCACTGGACCTTGCACTTTGGGGGCTGAACTTGTCGAGCTAGCCTTGGGCGCGGCCGAAGCCGACGCGACCGGCGCTGTCGGCACCGCAGGCGGCGCTATCGTTGCCGAAGGCGCTGGCGTCACTGCAGGCACATTCGCCGAGCTTGCAGCCGAATCTGCGGCCACCGGTTGCGTCGCGCTCGTGTTGTTCGATCCCGAGGACGAGAGCACGACATAAAGCAGCGTTATCACGATACACGCGCCCACGGCTCCACCGCCAAGCACGAGCATCGATCGCTTCTGCTCTTGCGGGGCTGGCGTCGTTCGCGCACTACCAATCAGCGATGCCGTCGAACCGCCAGGAGGAAGGCTGTTTCGATCTCCGTCGCCCGATGCTCCTGCGGTTTGTCCCGCACCTTGCGCATACGAGCCCGCCATGAGGGCCGCGGGCGCAGGCAAACCGAGCGCTTCGGCAAGAGCCGCGATCATCGATGTTGCCGAGGTATATCGGTCCTCGGGCTTCTTCGATGACGCCTTGGCAAACCACGCATCGAAGCCAGGCGACAACGTCACTCCACTACGTTCCGCACGCACCGTCGCGGCTTCTTGCGGACCGAGCGTCGCATAAGCCGCGAATGCAAAAACGTTCGCGCCTTTCTTCGATTCTTCGAGCCAGTAGGTTTGTCCTACCAGCATCGTGTACGCGATCATTGCAAGTGCATACAGATCGGTTGCAGGTGAAACCTTCGAATCCGCCAAAAACTGCTCGGGGGCCATGTAAAGCGGCGTTCCGACAGCTTGCGTTGCACTCGCGGACGCCGCGTTTTCAGCGACGATCTTCGCGATGCCGAAGTCGAGCACCTTGACGCGTGGCGGGCCATCTTCACGCTCGCACAAGAACAAGTTGTCCGGCTTCAAGTCGCGATGCACGATGCGAGCGCGGTGCGTTTTATCGAGCGCCAATGCGGCCTGATGCAGGAAAAGCACCGCGTCTTGCGCAGGAAGTCGCCCCAGTCGGCGAATGCGTTTGCTGATCTCCTCGCCCTCGAGAAGCTCCATCACCAGGTACGGCATTCGCGTCGATTCATCGACGCCTGCATCGAAAACGTCGACGATGTAGTCGCTCGAAACCTCGGCTGCGACGCGCGCTTCTTGTCGGAATCTGTCGCGGGACTCTTCGTTCTGCACGAAGTCCGGATGCATCACCTTCAGCGCTCGACGTCGGTTTGTCTCGAGATGCAGGACCTCGTAGACCGCACCCATGCCGCCCGCCGCAATCCTGTGCTCGATGCGGTATCGACCGGCGAATATCGCTCCAACGACGAGATCATCAGACATTGCGCGACACGCTCAGAAGGCAACCCACCAACGAATGTTTTCGCATCTCGAAATCAAGATGCGCTTACCGCGTCTTGCAGTAGAGGGCGTTCACGCCAAAGCGTCAAGAGTTTGAACAAGCGCCCGTACAGAAAGCAAACCGTAAGGCAGCTAGGGTTACCAAGCGGCTCGAGTCGGCTGCACTTTCGTCGGAACGGCATCGTTTGCGGACGCGTACACGATCTCGGGCATGCCTGGCTGTTGCGGAGGTGGCCAAGGCTCATTTTTCGGTGTGCGCTTCGGCTCGGGTTGTGATTGTGGCGGCGTTTCAGGCTCAGGAACCGGCGCACACGCGACGGCGCCCCACATCCACATCAGCGACACGATTGGCAGGATCCAGGATTTCATTCGTTGCACCATCAAACGTTGAAGGGCTGCATCAGCCGTGCACGTGTTTACCAAAATCACGCATCCATCGCGTTTCATCATCGGTGAGCGGTCCACGCTCCACGGCGTCGAGATTCTGTTCCATCTCGGCGCGGGTACTCGGCCCGGTGAGCGCTAGATCCACATGTGGGTTCGATAGTTGAAACCGATAACAATCTCCAGCGGTCATCACCGAACCGTCCCAACCTTTCGGTCGTTTCAGAAGCTTTCTCCATGCGGTCGCGGTGTACGCGAGCACCGAGGGCGAGTTGTTTTTCACGTGCGGAAAAATCTCGCGTTCGGCACCTGGATGAGCTGCGTTGTAGCGGATCATGAGCAGATCGAGCGGTGAGTTTTCGGCGAGTTTGCCCGCGCGTGGACGGTCGTGAATGCTGACGCCGATCGCCTTGACTTTGCCGCTTTCGCGCAAGTGCAGCAGTTCGCGTTCGGTCGATTCGGTCCATGCGGCGCCGGTTCCGAGCCATCCAAGCAGGTACACGTCGAGATGGTCGGTGCCGAGTTCTTTCAGCAGAGCTTCCGCACCGGAACGAACTCCCCAACCGAACCAACCGACGGTCGCGTATCCGACGACGGCGACTGAATCGCGTTTGTTCTTGATCGCGTCACACACGGGCGAGCGCATGCCTTTGTTGCGTCTGGTCCACAAAAACAAGTTGACGCCGCGATCCATGGCAGCTCGCACGCCGTCTTCGTCGATGCCGTAGTTGGCGGCGAGTCCGAGTCGGTGGACGGTTTTTCCGCGCAGGGCTTTGGGGGCGGTGTGGAGCCAGTCGTTCATGAGCGTCGAGTTTACTACTTCGAGCTGGGGGAAGATCGAAAGTGTTAGGGTGACGAGAGAGCGATTGGTTTTCACCTGGTGCTCTTGCCCGTGCAGCAACTTCGATACGAGCGAACCCAACGAGTCCATTTACCCATCATAAACGTCGGCTCGCCCCGCCAATACGAATCGCCGAATGGTCCCCGTTGCATCGAGTGAAACGGAAACGGCGTTGCGTCGCGCCCCAGGATCCTTGGTGCTTGGGGACGAAAGCAATGGGCTTGGCGTGGGAAGGCGCGCAGTCGATTTTGCTCCACTCATTGCTTTGGGTGGATTCACTTCACCATCCCATACTGGGGGTGACGTAATGGCCACGACCGAGGATTTTGCCAACTCCACAATCTGATCGGGGCGCGGTGGATACGGCGCTTGTCCGTGCATGAAGGGCGTCACGATCGCCAACGCCGGTGATATCTTTGCCCATAACGCAGCATCGTGCGCTTCTTCCGACGCGTGGTGCGCGACGTTTACCACTTGCACGGCGCAATCAATTTGATGGGCGGCTCGTTGCCAACCGGACGATTCTTTTTTGCCACTCAATAAATCGCCCCCCAAAAGCACGCCAGCATATCCCCAGCGAAGGAGCAATGCACCGCTCGTCAAATTCGGATCGTGGGAGCGTGAGACCTTATCGCCTTTGCTCGCTGCATCGAGAATGTTTGCAAGCTGATTGTGCGCATCCTCCAGATCGCCATCGGCAGGCCCACACGCCTCAATGATAACATCCCGCCCATTGACTGATCGTTTCAACAAATGCTTCTGCGCCGATAGTTGCGCATACCCTGTCGGGTTAGAGCTTTCGACACGTAATCGTTCTTGATGCAATTGCTCCAATACTAGGGTTAATCCAAGAATGTCTTCTTCATCGGGCGTAATGCCAGCGCGAATGAGCTCCAGCCACTCGCGGAGAGCATTTTCATACTTGGGAATCGCATGCGAAACGGTCCAAAGATGGTCGATTCTCCCTTGATAAGCGTTGATGAGCTTCCCCAGGCCGCGATAATGGTCAGCATGGGCATGCGTCAAACACACGAATCCAATCCGCAGAGATGCCGATGCCTTGTTTTCGAACTTCGTGAGCAATTCGCGAATCGGATCGCCACGCCCCCTCGGATCCTTTTTTTGTGGCTCACGACATCCGTCGACAATTCCAATGGTTCCATCCGGCAAACGGACGACGATGGCTTCCCCCGTGCCGGGACCAAACACCGCAATGCTCAACAAGTCATCCGGCAAATGCTCGGGAAGAATCTCGGTCACGTATTCCGCGTCTGGTACGCGATTGGAAGCGCCGGGTTTCATCCGTCGTTTCCTCGAAGTTGCGCAACCAAAGCTCGCAAATGCTTTCGGTCATCAGCCGTCAATTCTCGCGTTTCAATCTCCACATGAATTTTCGTCGTTGCTTTCCCGTCAACGACGTCCACCCACGTCCAAATCCATAACAAATCCCCCATGGAAGGCCTTTTCCCTTCGAGCGGGCCATCCACGAGCAACGTCGTCAATCCCTCGCGTCCATTCGGTCGCTCCCATAACGTGACACTCACTTCGCCACGCTCGGTCACCTGATCCACCCGCGCCACGTACGACGCACACGAAATCGCCGTTCCCTCGACCTTCGAAGCCGGCAACCTCTCCGGGTACAGCGGCCGCTTCACGTCGTCCATCCCGACAACGAAATGGGCGGGGTGCACGGGAACTTGCCGGCTCAACCCATCGTAACGAACTAATTTTTTGGCAAACGTCCGTGGATAATGCGGCGGCTGCATTCTGTACAAAGGATCATTAGGCAGCATCTTACAGGCTCATCTCGTTGAAATTCGACAAATTCGGCGTCAATTGGTTGAGAAAGTCTCCATCTACCGAGGGGGTATTTTCGCTTCGAAATATTTCCTGAAACGTGTTGTGTTCATCGATCCAAACCAGATTTCGAATGAGGGCGTTCAAGCTGTTCATCACATTCACTTCGTTGGGATCGCGTAGTTTTTCGTGCTCCCTGGGCACCGATTGTCGTTTCTTGATACCGGCTATCTGATGCCCCTTCTTCACCACATCGTCGCTGTCGAAATCCGTCAACGCAAGTCGAAGATCATTCTCACGACCACCACGCGCCCCACGTGCTCGATTAATCACCAATTGCACGAGCGAACGATCGCTTTCTTCCACGAGGCCCAGCCACCGCACGACAGCCCGAATATCTTGATAATCTTGCGTAGCTACCAACTTCGCTCGCCAGTCGATCACCGCGTCTTCCAGATGAAACGGAATGAAACCATCTGCCGCTAAAGGCGTTTTGAGTTCACGACTCAATCGAAAAGCCAAGTTGAGGACGGTACGCGACAAGCCCGGAATCGTTGGCGGCGTGTCGAAAACGACATACGTCTCTTCCTCCTCCTCGAGAATTGCCGAAAGAAGATATTCGAGCCGAGCTTCGAGAAACGCCGCATGTTCTTCATCGTAAATCACAGGGATTGCACGACTCAAATCTCGCGGAAGTGCACTGCTCGGAAAAACCCGCAAATTGGCAGGACCCGTCGGCATACGCCAGGAAATCGCCGAGTGGTGAATATCATTCTCGGTGTCCCAATCTTTGGGTTCGAACAGCAAGTAGTCATTCAAAAATGGGACACCAATCGCTTCCGGTGTCGCGGTTGGCCTATCCCGATGCTTGACGCAATCGCGAGTTTCTTTCCGGCTATGAAATCCATTCGGCCGCGTCAATAAGTTCAGCACCCCATTGACTCCGACGCCGTCCCATTGCGGAGCTTCAAGCGGCAAAACATCCGCCAAACTCGTCCCAGTCAAGTCCATGTCGATCAAATACACCCTCGCATTGGGGTGCGCCTGAGCCAATGCGCAAGCCGTAAACGTCGACAACGTCGATTTCCCAACGCCGCCCTTGACCGAATGAAACGAATAACACGTCAGTCTCGAAGTCATCGTCCAGATCCTGCCGCGGTCGGCCGAACAAGCCGTAACCGGCGTAATTCCGATTGTAGATCGGCATGTGTTGAAAAGGGTTGTTCATCGGAACGAGCGATTATGCGTCTCAGCAAAACGTCACGATTCCGAATTCTTGACGCCGACACCCGCCGCATCGCGAACAGTGCTGAATTGAGACGTGTCTTGTCGTCGCACGTAACGTCGTCCATCCACTCGAGCAGTCGATCGATGGCGCGTGCCCAAAGGGAACCATTCTTCAAGCGCTCTGCGCCTTCGGCAAGCGCGTCCACGACAAACGGGCGCCAAGCAACCTCGCTGTTCGAAGCAACGTCAACAATGCCGCTCAGTTCGTCTTCGCTGAACCCCGCGAGAACGCCCGTGCCAAATGTTGCCAGAACATGGACCTCGGCACGCGTCGTACCGAGCAGGGATCGGTACACGTCCACCGCGACGGAAAGTGCTGTTGGCTTGAGATGCTGACCCTCACGATGAATCGCGACCGACAACCAGTCGTGATGTCGAGGCTCTGCACCGAAGTGCTCGATCGCTTCGCGCTGAGCCGCTTCGGGAACATGAGCCAACCAGCCGATGCGCAATTCCGTCAAGAGACGACGCGCGGCAACAGGCGCCATGATCGAATAGGCCGCACACCAACCAAGCGCGTTGTGCCCAGCATCGAGAACAGCTTGAACCGCCGTTTCAGAAGGACGCACCAACCGACTCGCGATGCGTTGAAGCGCGAGCACCAACGGCACCGGCGTTGGATGTTGTACTGTGTGCTCGCGAGCGCGCTGGTAGTGCAACACAACGCCCGAGACAAACGCCACTTCCGCAACGTCGAGCCCCTTGCCATCGACCGCAAAACGCGCTGGATGCAACACGTCCGCGTCAGGTGGGATCGCCGCCGCTGTCGTCGGAAGCCGCGTGCGAAGATGTGCCGCGAGCACTTCTTCATCGCCTCCAAAGTACGGACTGCGCCGCAAACATCCTTGCAACCAGCGCGCAATCGCCCAACCGCGTCGAGCTGCGTGTGCAGGTGGATCGTCCACGACAAACCTCGCTGCATGCTGAAGCGTCAACGTTTCGAGTTGTCGCGAGATGTCGTTCGTTGGCGATTCATCCAGCCACGAACGCAACGCTGTACCAAGACGCATCGAAAGGTCTTCGCGCAGATCGCGTCGCACTTGATCGACTTCGTAGAACGGATCGTCCGCCGCGCGATCCAGGAGCCACGCCAGCGCTGCGCCGCGGAGTCCAAACGGACTTCCTTCTTCAAGCAAACGAAGCGCCCGCTCAACTTGTTGATTTTCCTCTTCGGGTTTTGGCTCCCAAACTTCGAACATTTGACCGGGAACTGCCGCTTGTTGTTCGTGATGTGCGCGAAGCGAAACGTGCACATCCATCGCGCTGACGTGCTGCAAGATGTGCTGCAAACCGATCGCTGCGTCGATACGCGCGGGCGAACAATCCGTCGCGCCGATCGTCGTTCCCTCGGGCATTCGTTCGAGAATGCCGATGTCTTGCACCAAGCGACGGCCGGGACTTTCGAGCCACGATCGCGCGAGTTTGCGAATGTCGTCCGGCGTATCGAGCGCGTCCCAAAGAGCTGCGTCGACGGCCCAGAGATCGGGGAAAAGGTCGCGCAAGTTCTTCAAGCCAAACGCGGAAACGAACGCTGGAGCAACACCAGGTTCTCCCTCACGCGCGCTTTGCGTCGCGAGCGTGTAACCCGCGCGAGTGCGACCTGCGGGCGATGTTGGCGGTTTGCCGTCGAGGATGTCGAGCAGCGCGAGCACTTCGGCGATCGAGCGTCGACCTTCCGAAGGATCGATGGGCGGATTTTCTTGGTACAGCGGCACCGACAACCGCCAGAGCGCCTCCTTCTCCGCACGCAATTCGTGCGACCACGAAGCCAACGCCTCGAGCACCGCCATTTCGGGTGCATCAAGCGCGTCGGGCGAAGCAGATTGAGACGTCGGCGGATCGTTTCGCGGGGATTCCATCGAGCAAGCAACTGGTGTAAGCAACACCCAAACACGATGGGGCGTTTACGGAAACCCATCGTACGCCAAAGCCGGACGGGAGAGGCAAGTTCATGACGAACGACACGAACATGTGCGAGAAACTCGACGACATCTGGGGCGCATTGACCTTGACCCCAGGCGACGACGCGGCGATCGAGAAGCAACACGAGGTGTTACCTGTCGTTGCTACATGGTTGGCGGACGGGAAAAACGATCCCGAGATAGTGATTCGCGCCGTCCAACTCCTCCTGGCGGATCCCGAGTATCCAGAACTGAGGCAGCGTGCGTGTTGGAAAACGTTGCGCAAGAAGCTGATCGAGGTTTGGAAGGCCGCGGGCACCGGGGACAAACCGTTCTTTTATGTGCAGGCGTTGCTGCTGGCAGCGTGGCCGCAAGATGCAGAAGGGCATTTCCTGCTCAAACCATTGCTCGATTCGGCGTGGGCGCTGCAAGATCGGCGAACGCTGAAAGCATTGGCGGAGTGGCGGAATGCGACCGCACCGAAACTGGTAAGCGGTGAAGTCGCCTCGACAACCAGGCCGGACCCAGCAACTTCGAACTCCACGGGGTTACCACGTAGTGATTTCGACTTAAAGACCGCGGCTGATATCGCGCACATTGAGGAAAACAAAGGCCATGGTCATGTCGAAAGAATTGGATTTCAGCTTTCGAGTGTACTCAAAGCGCATGATGCGGCATTGGTGAACCTTTCCGCCGTAAAGCCCACATTTGCCGAAGCCAATGCGCGGCTGACAGCACTGACAGGAATTGCGCACCAGTTAACGCAAAACGACGACTTGCTCATCAAGAACGTCACTCAAAACAACCTCCTCTGGTGGGGGCAATCTCGTTACTGCCGCACCCTTGGCAAACCCTACCGACGCTTGAAGTCCGACAAACCCGCATTGTTATGGTGGACCGCTCGCGAAGCTGCCGAATTCGCTCAGTCTGTCGAAGTGGAACCGGCCGCGGCCTACCTCGTCCAAACGCTGCAAGATCTAGGCCAGGATGTCGACGAAGAAAAACCCGTCCTCGATTGGATGAAAGAGCTTCACGGCGCGCTTATGCAAGGCGCGGATAACGTCCCGCGGCTCTCCAAACGCCTCGACGAAATTGCCGGCGCCGATGCCCTTGGCCTTCCCGTCACCTGGGTTCGTCGCAAAGCCATGCTGAAAGAACCTTTCAGCGAAGACGACGCGAAAAATGATGTAGCGCTCCCGCTCGATAAAACCATTGACCGTGGCGATTGGGCGTCATGGATTTTTCGCGAAACATTGCTCGACCTACATCTGGCGGAAAAGCAATGACCCGGGACCCGGCTAATCTGTCCGCATTCTATTGCAAGCGCGAGCCCGACTGCACTCTTTTGCAAGGCGGACGTTGCGCACGCGCCGCCGAATTCGCCGATCCGCTGAATGAATGCAAATCGTTACATCCGTTTCCGCTGATAAACACGAAATCAGTGGACGGCAGCGTCGTAGTCGTCAATGCGTTAATGTTCGATAGTCCCGCCGACGACATCGCCCCGTGGCGTGGGCGCCATTTGCATGTCCAAGAAGCCGAAGAACTCGTGCGCCGTTCGCCCGCACGCGTCATTTCCGTGCTCGGACCTTACGACGCAGGAAAAACCAGCCTTATTGCCTCGTTTTTTCTACAAGTCGCCAATGGGCAGAATGGCGCGCTTCCGTATCGATTCGCCTCCAGCCGCACCTTGTACGGGTTTCAAGACCTCGTCGATCGCGCCAATCGTTGGTCCGGTCAACCCGACGAACAAATCGTCGACCATACGCCGAAAGACGACGGCCATCAAGGCGGACGCTTTTTGCATATGGGGCTGCGACCCATCAACGACAAAGACGATCGCCATATCGACGTTTTGCTCAGCGACGTCACCGGTGAATGGATCCAAAGCTGGAGCGAACGCGTCGATGTCGAAGCGAAACGCCGCCTCGCTTTTATCCCGCGCAGCGACGGTTTCATCGTCGTCGCCGATTCCGCGTTGTTAATGAGTAACGCGGGCATGGAGATGGATTCCAACATCGACCAATTGATTCGCCGCATCGTCAGTGCCGCGGGTCCCCGCAAAGGTCGACCGCTCGCGCTGATCTTCAGCAAATTCGATCGTGTCATTCACGAGGTCGATCCGCCTGAATCGCACCATCACGATCGTGATGCCTGGGGAGAGCTCGGCGCTTTGACGGATGCTCTTTGGGGCGCCTTGGACCACGCGAAAAAAGCTGGATTCGAAGTCGGCGTTTTTGCCGTCAGTGCATTTCCCAAAGCACTCAAACAAGGTCAACCCGCCGGCGTCATGGCCCCGTTCGCGCATATCATGAAATTCGCCGACGCTCGGGAACCGTCACCTCGCGTGACCATTCCCGTGCCCGAGGGGGCCGACGCTTTCCAATCCATGCGGCGATGGAGGGACGAACCATGAGCGGACAATCCTCGATAACCTTGCTCGGTGGCCCCTCGAGTGGAAAAACCACCTACATGGGCGCGGTCATTCGCGCTTTGCGCAGCACCAAAAAACCTGCGCATCTCGTACTGAAATCGCTGCCCGAAGATGCCACGGGATACAATCGCTTGAGCCAACCGTTGGCGGGAATGAAGTACCCCCAACGCACGAAGGCCGAACGCCATAGACTCGACATGCCCATGCAAGTCAACCGCGGGGAAACCGTGGAAGACGTCTCGCTCTTGATGGGCGATTACGACGGGGAAGAAGTCGAGCGGCTTTTCAAAGACCGCAACCAAGGGTATTCCGACGAATGGAAAGCTCGCGCGCATGCTCGGGGCATTCTGTTGTTTTTGCGCCCCGATGCATTGACGCCGCTACCTCGCTTGCATGTTCCCGAAGACCTCTCCGATCGTGAGCGCCTCTTGGCCCTCAAATCGACGGAACAACCCAGAAGTCGAATGCGTGCCCCCAAGAGGTCCGCCTCCGATCCTGAATCGGCATTTGGTCCGGGCATTCAAGACGCCGAACGGAAAACGCGCCCCGCTGCGCCCAATGACCGCGTCCAAGTGCCCACCATTCTTGCCGTGATCGAATTGCTTCAATTCTTGCGCCACGAACGCGATCTGAGTCCCGGAGAACGTCCGCGCCCCGGAGAATTGCGCATAGCGCTTCTCGCTTCGGCCTGGGACGCTGCGGATGTCGCGTGGCAACGTAAAGGCCCACGGGAATTTTTTGCCGAACAAGCCCCATTGCTCGAACAATTCCTCGCTAGCAACTACCGCCGCGAAGACGTGACCTATTTCGGCCTTTCGTCGACAGGCGGCGACTTGAACAACGAAGACCACAAGAAAACGTATCGGAAGAATCCACACGGATATGTAGAATGGCCTGACGTCACCGGTCGCATTCACCGCAGCCGAAACCTGGCCTTGCCCATCGAATGGGCGCTCTTCGGGGACGAGGCATTCGCGCGTACCGAAGACGAGATCGTTCACTCATAATCGATTTTCGTATCCGGATCTTTCAGGAAATCTGCGATCGGCTTGCGCCATTGGGTTGCCAAGTCAGTATCGTTCCGCAACGCGTAGGGGAGATCTTTGATGAAATCCTTGGCGTTTCGCTTGTGCCATGCCCGATACACGATACGCCGAAAGAGCGCCCGATCCTCACCCAACGCGCGAAGAAACGACGCGGCAGGCCAACGCTCATCGAGCCACGCATCGAGCAACCAATGGCGCCAGCGTTTTGCCAGATCCCAATCAATGACTATCGACGTAGTTAGAACAGACATACACGCCGGGTCCAAGTGATTACGCGCGAGCGGTCCATACAGCAGGGGAAACACTCGTTCCACCAACCGATACGCGGTTTTGGTCGAATTCCTTTTTACCGCAATCAAGAGATGCGCGGCGAGCAATAGCCAGCCTTCGGTTTCCTTTGGCAATGCCAGAAGAATCAGCAAATCGTCCTCGGCGCGCTCGAAGCTCGACTTGTAAGCATCTTGCAATGGTTTGGTCAAGACATTGGCGACCCAAAGCAAGGACATGTTTGCGCCGGATCGCACGAAGACCCCAATGGCGCGCGCAAGATTGGGCAAACAGTCTTTGTCCGATGATCTCGCCTTCCCGAACATGCCATAAAGATCCGAAGGCGCGATCTTGGTAAACACCGACTGAAGTGCAGCCAGCGCAAACCACGGTTGCGCGCGCTTTCCATCCCACGAACCATCGGCAACACGACGAATGAGCTGCGGTGCGACGATTTCGGCAAGCCTCTTGACTGCGGGCGCATGTTCGATATCCGCAGCGAGCGCGCGAATGACGGACGTGCTCGAAAGGTCATCGTCGCGCAGATCGGTAATTGTACGCTCGTCCAAACACGCCAACAACACAGCGCCTTCGTTGGGCGCGTTTCGGCAACGTTCGATGATCTGCGCCAATCGTAAATCCAATTCTTTCGCTGCTTCGGCCGCCTTCTTGCCTGCCCAAGTCGCCACCCGTGCATCGTGAATCGTCAACGACCAAGCAAATCGGTCTTCCGCGCCAAACCGCGTCAACACCCGAGCCAGCGAATCCGGCCGAAAGACAGGACCTGCAAGAGCCGCCAACGTTGCTGCTTCAAGGGCGCGTTCGGCTTGCCCCTCAGCAAAAAGGACGTTGACCACGACATCCACATCGCCCAACGAATGCGCTGCCGTAAGGAAATAATCCATCAACAAGGGTCGCCCTTCAGCGGACGCTTGTTCGAGTGCACCAAGAGCTAACGTTGAACGCTTTTCCGAGGGCAATGGTTGTATCACCGCCGAAACTAAAGACGAGTCTTTCGCTTCGACGCTAGTCGCGAGCAGCGCACACGCTTTGGTGAAAAACCACGGTTCGGACGCATGTTGTTCCGAAAAGTGCGTCACGGCGCGGATGATTTCTTCGTGAATCGCAGCATGCGGCGTGGAATGCAACAATTCGCCAATCCCCTCGACATGTTCCGCTTCCACGAGCCGTCGTTCCACTTCGCGTCCAACGATGGCGCTCCATTCCAACGCTAGCTCCCGATGCGCCTCCATCCACGGTCGAACGGCTGAACGTTTGACGAAATCAATGAGGTCCCAAAAAGGACGTGGCGCGAGCAATGCGTCCGGTTGACGTTGCGCAAGCTGTCGTAATGTCGAGCCAACCAAGGGGTGCAGTGGATTGATGTCCGGCCACAAGCGTTCGAGCAAATCGGCACGCGCCCGCGCGGCAGCAAGACGAGTCGCGCTGGGTTCCTCGAGCTCCATGAATCGATGAAAAACGGGATAGGCCAATTCATCGGGCACAGCCAAACCATGAGTGGAGCAAAATCGAGGCATCGATCGGGTCGTGTCCGCGCCTCGTTCGACAATGGCGCGAACCCACGGCTGGATGGATCGCTCACGCAATGCCGCATTCGCAAGCTGCTCATCGATCCACCAGGCCTGACTGCGCGCTCGGTCGTGAAATGCCCCTCGCGACGCAGGAGGCAACACCAAAAATCCAAAAGGTTGACGTCGAAGATATCGAACCTGAAGGGCAAACGTGCAAAATGAAAACGATTCGCGCGTCTCTTGCCAAAGAAGGCTCCACAGGTATCGCACGACATCTTCCGCGCCGCCCTCTTCTATCCACAGAACAGGCCGTTCTGGCTGCCCAAACCAAAAAGTGATGGCCGCGGCAGCTCGTTGCAGCGCTGGCGTTGGGGCACCATGGGTCGCATGGCCCCTATCGAATGGCAATGGTTCCGTATACGGCGCCCGATCGAATGCGGACTCGGGTCGTCGATGCCCAGCAACGCTCCATAAATCGTGAATGGCATCGAGTTCGGTGCGTGGAATCAGTAGCGTATGCGTGAGGACCGTTCCGGCACGGGTTGCTGTTCGATCGGGCCAGGTGCAAGCAAACGCATAATAACGACCACAAGGAAAACCTGTGTAATAATGATCGAAATCGGTGCCGACCGGAACATAACCGGAAAGATCGCTCAGACGGTCGAGCTGCGCGAGTTCGTCTTCATTGACGTGTCCGCCGGTCGCGAGCAGCCGGTGACCCTGCTCATATCCGTGGAGCGTTTGCGCAATCAATAGTTCCTCGCAGCGAACACGGACGTGACCATCGCACGGACATCACCAGGTGTCCATTGTATTGTCAGAAAAGCGCGGCGCTTGCGATTGTCCGCGCAACGAACGCTACGCCTCCAGTCCTCTCAACGACAAGAGCAACTAGCGTAGCCGTGCGGACTGCACTCACATCGACACTCCAGTCCTGGGATGCGGCACTCGTTCGATGCAGTTCCGCGTTCACCCGTGATCTCGCACGTCGATGCCAGTGTCTCGGTGTTCTCCGCCGGACGTCGTGGAATACGCGCTTACATCGACGGCGGCCGGTAATCGTTGCGTCGTCGGTGGCGGGTCTTCGTTAAGGACACACTGAATGTTGGCGTGGACGTTGCTTGACGTTCAGGTCATGAGTGCCAGCGCTCGATTCCTACACATCCCGGCAAACGCATGTCGGATCGATATGTTCAAAGTTCTCGTTGGTCTCGTTGCGATTTGCGCGAATGCTGGTTGTTCAGGATCTCTGGAAGCTACCGAGGAGTCTACCGAGGAGGCGAGCAGCGCATCCGCGGTAGCTACAGCCATTCAACCCGTGTCGGGTTCGTGGTACAATCCGGCCCGCGTGGGTTGGGGTGTGCACGTTTCGCGCAACATCTACGATACCGTGCTGCTGACGTGGCTTTCATATCGCTCGGATGGTACCCCCATCTGGTACCTAGGTGAGACCAAAGAGAGCAGTGGCGCGTTCACGACGGCACAGATGTACACGGCCCAATGGGTAAACAACCAAGCCGTGCTGGCTATTCATGGCTCCTTGACGCTCACCACGATATCTTCGACAACGGGCGTCTTGTCATGGGTGCTCGACGGTGTTCCCGGAAGTGAACCTATCGAGTATCTTTCGTTCGACAATAATGGGGCGGCGCCGAATGTTACGGGTTCGTGGTATCCACCGAGTGAACCTGGGTGGGGGCTTGTTCTCGATATGCAAGGCGACACGCTCGTGCCGCAAGTCACCCTCTACGACGCAAGCGGGCAACCGACGTGGCTGACCTTCAACGGCGGCGCGTGGAATGGCGCGATTGTGCTCGCGCAGGTGACTGGCGTGAATCTCTGTCCCGGGTGTATTGGTCCGACGTCGTATTCAGTTGTCAACGTTGGGTGGATGCAGATCAAAAACATCAATGAGAGCCGCGATAGAGCCACGCTCGACCTGAAGCTCAGCGGCAGTTTGTCGCATTGGAATCGATCCGGTCTGCCTATCTTGCGACTGACCTTCTGACGCAAGACCGTCTGTGCCAACGGGTCACGCTACTGGAACGCAATGGCGTTTTTGTATCGCTGAGCGCATGAAATTGCCCGACTTCATTCTCAATCAATAGGATGTTTAATCAATGCGTTGCCGCGAAGTCGCGCAATGCGGAAGCAAGTCGTTCGGCGCCTGCTGGCAGTGCAGCTTTTTTATGACGTGGTGCTGCCTGTGATTTCGTCCGCGGCTTTCTCATCGACCATATGCGGCATGCAGTCGCACCCAAGCTCGACGGGCAAGTTCATCGTCCTTCTGCCGAACGAGATCGCGTGGCTGCGCCAAGAGGTCTGAGCACAGGTTCCATAACTCCGCCGCCGCGTCAAAGGCGGCTTCCGGCGACGGTACGTCGGTTGCCTCGACACGACGCGCAGCCTTTGCGGCCGCTTCATGACCAGCAACCATTCGCCGAAGGGCATCCCGCGAACCGAATGCTCCTGAGTTGTCGGGCGTTGACATACGCCGACTCTACAAGGCTGGCCCCAGCGCGTCCAGGAGAGATAGCAGTCACGAAACGAGCGGAGTCGAGTAGATGACGGGCGGGCCAGTACCTCGCCGCGGCTCGTTCAGTATTGGGCGCAAGAACTCCCCAACCCACGGTCGCGTATCCGACGACCGCCAACAAGATCGTGCATCGTCACGCATGCTCGACACCTACTCGCGCGCCGAAAATTTGGTGCTCGATCTGGCTTTCCCTTATCTTGCAATCGAATCGAGCATCTCATGAAGAAAACCTTGTCCAGCTTTGCCGCGCTGTTCTTGTTCGGTTCGTTCGCCGCTACCTCGGGAGCGTTTGCTAGTACGCATGACGTACTGGCGTTTGATGACGGGCAGACCATTGCGTCTTTGGAAATGAGCCCCGAGGAAAAACAACGGCGACAAGACGAATGCGTTACCCTATCGGAGGCTTGTGAGGACTGGTGTTGGAAGTCGAACAAAGACGGATCGGAGTTACGCGCCTGCCGCGAAGAGTGCAGTAGGAAACTGGCGGATTGTATGGCAAGGATCGACTGACTGGTAAGCATCATGGATGTCCTCACGACGCGGGAAATTCAATACACGGACGACAACGGCGACGAACGCAACGTCGTGTTAACGATCTACAGCCCCTATCTACGAGTCGATAATCGCGGTTGGCGCGGGGCTTTTGCGTTCGGTCCACCCATAGAGCGATTGAGTGAAAAAACCATTCCGAGCGGCGGAATCGATTTCATTCAATGCTTCTTGGGAGCCGTCGAGGTTGCCCGGGGCTACCTTCTTGGTTCCGATGTTGGCAGACGCGCACATTGGCAAGGGGTGCAGCATTGCGGTCTTCAATGGCGTAGCGAGAGGCCCGAAGGCCATCAAGAGCCCCAGATTCCTGCACTGGAGGAGAAACCAGCCGATTTGGACGTTCTAGGGACTCGCAATGTTCCTTGTCCGGATCAAAATGGCGTCACGTCCAAGGTCGTTTTGATCGTGTACAAACCTATCCAAATGGGCGATGGGACGTGGAAATGTGCGTATTCGTTCGACCCGGTTGACGGGACTTCAATACGATTCGGCACGGGAGCCGATTGTATCGAGTCAATCCTCGAAACGCTCGCCTTGGCGCGTGTTACGTATGATTCGATGATCCCTCATGGATGGCGAGCGTCGAAAACGGAGGATCTACTCGATTGCGACGATTTGCCATACAAGAGCGGCCGAGCCTACTTTAAAGATCCTGCCGCTTACCACGATCCTGACATGCCGGACTTCAGGCCGTCGTGGTTGCGGGACGGTACCTGATGCGAAGATGAACCACCCCACGCCCTCCACCGTCCCGCAACGACGACCCACCGTCACGCCTGCGTCCCTGGCCTTCTCTGCTCGCTCCGCTGCGACAACATGTCACTCCGGTTGTCAGAAATGTCTTCGACCTCGGTCAACATG
>CAZETM010000030.1:0-29951 GCA_964514885.1 uncultured Polyangium sp.
CCTATCGAACCGCACTCGAGCGCTGGCGTCGCGGGGCGCGAGACGTGCTATTTCCCATTGGCACTTGGTGGATGCGGGTATTTCACGGAGCGAACGTGAATCCGTGCAGTGGCTCTTCGCGTTTTCAAGAAGAAGGCATCAAGTTGTCACACGAGGAGAAGTCCGTCTTCACTATGGTTTCTTGACCTCAGAATGCGTTAAAGTCGCTCATACAGATGCGGAGGCGAGCGTTGCATCAATGACGTATTGCACTTCTCGCGCCGGGCATCCGAGTAAGCCCGCGATGTTGCTTCGGTCATTGCGCGACTTTTCGTTGAGCAGCAAAGAGAACACACGTTCTGCGACGTCTGCGCGCACCGCGCGAGGGCCGAACACTGGGTACCCGATTGCTGTGTATAGACGCTCGGCTACCGCGAGTCGTGCCGGTATCGAGACGCATGAAGCTCGGGGCGCGTGGGGAGCATCCACCGCATCTGCGAACGCTCGAACAAGTGCAGCGCGTTGGGTAAGAGCATGCCCGCGCACGAGCGATGGCACATAAATAACTGTTCGTCCCACGATAATGCCTGCCGCAGTGAGTTTGTCTCGGTCATCCTGGGTAATTTCGGCTAGTTGCTCGCGGGCATCTCTCGTTAGCGCAGTCCCCAGTCCCTCCTCGAGTCGGTACAGGATCCCTCGGGCTGCGGCGCTCAGCTCGTCAGACTTGCAAAGTCGCAGCGGCATCAACAAATAGACCACCAAATCACGCGCGAATGCCAACAGTCGTCGTGAGATTCTCGTGCGTATACCGGCACCCAGCTCACTCATGCCTGCAAGGCGCACGTCGGGAAGCAGCAAGGTTGGCCCGCGGGTGAGTGCCCCGAGGACTCGATCGTCCTCGAACACAATTTGCCCCTCCACGTTGACGGCCAGTTGCGTGTGGTTCGCCGCGACAACCTCTTCCACCCAGGTTGGCGGCGATCCTACCTGATCGTTATTCGAAGCGTTTGACGCCTTCCATGCTGAGAGCTTCTCGTACGTTTTTCCACCACGTCCTGATGGTCTGTTGCTGGTATTGTCACCCTGGGACGTTCGGGCAACCCCGACCGATCGACCATGTCCTCTGCCACTCTTCTCGACAAACCGTTGTACCAGTCGCTCGTGTAATGCGTCGCTTAACCGATCCTCGATCGATGCCGTTCGGGCTTGCCAATCAGAAGGATGCTTAACCCAGGCGTCACGATAGGACACATACGTCCACGTTCGGATCGATTGAATGCGCGCGATCAGGGTATCGATATCCCCTGACGGGTCGTCGATCTCCCCAACACGTTCGGACATCCATTGTTCATCAATTACCCCAAGTGGACCCGCAAGATGCCCGAATAATTCGGCTAGCAAGGCCACGTGGGATTCGAGCAATAGTTTGCGATAGTCTGGAATTCTGCAAATGTCCCATAAAAGCTGTACAGCTTCCTTGCCGATTGCCCGCGATCGGATCCATGGGTCCGCGGCGAGGCGCTCGAGCGCCAACGAGTCATCGGCGTGTCCTTGCAATGCAAGTGCTCGGTGCGGTGGTGCACGTCGTAGCGATTTCATCAAAGCATCTATGGAGCTGAGGTCGAGATCGCTACTTCGCCAGACGAGTTTTCCCACGGCAGGAAAACGATGTTTTTCGACCAAGCTCGCCAACCCGGGTGAAAGTGAAATTGGGGCAAGCGTTCCAAATGAACCATTTATCGTATAGCGCCCCGCCCTCCCTGCAATCTGTCCAATCTCCGAAGGATCTAGTTCCCGCGCTTCGCGACCATCGAATTTTCTCAGCGCTGCAAATGCCACGTGCTTGACGTCCAAATTGAGGCCCATGCCAATCGCATCGGTCGCGACGAGATAGTCCACTTCGCCCGATTGGAACATCGCGACCTGCGCATTACGCGTTCGTGGCGACAGTGCTCCAAGCACGACGGCAGCGCCACCACGCTGTGCTCGCAGTCGCTCGGCAACATCGTACACATCCTGCATCGAAAATGCCACGATTGCGCTGCGTGCTGGCAATCGCGCGAGTTTGTCCGACCCTGTAAATGCGAGTCTGCTCAGCCGGGGATGCTCAGCAATCTTTGCTGCGGGCAGCAGGTTCGACACTATGGGCTTCATCGATGCAGCCCCAAGAAACCAAGTTTCTTGCTTCCCGCGCATCTCGAGCAGCCGCTCGGTGAACACGTGGCCGCGTTGAGCGTGTGCTGCGAGTTGGATCTCGTCTACGGCGATGAAATCGACGTCACGATTCGTTGGCATCGCCTCGGTTGTGCAAATCCAGTAGTTTGGGTGTCGCGGTATGCGTTTTTCCTCGCCCGTGACAAGCGCTACGCGAGATTCACCGATCCGTGCGGTGACCTTGTCATAGACTTCACGTGCCAGAAGCCGCAGCGGCAGCCCGATCATCCCTGATTCGTGCTCAAGCATTCGCTCGATGGCGCGATGCGTCTTGCCGGTGTTCGTCGGACCGAGCACAGCGGTGACCGATGTGCCTACCATTTTGCTGGGCAAGGGTAGCGCGGCGTCCCTGGAGATGCACGTACGGATTACGCCTTGCACGAGGTCCGGGTTTGGTCGCCCGTTGCATCGTTCAGCCTGGGTCACCGCCAGGCGGCTCAGCCTGGACGCGCTCTGATGCATCCCAGTGGGTTCAACCTGGGTCGGTCAGGGACATCAGCGCGGCCATTCGGCATGACCCCCACCCAGGATGAATATCAAGCCGCCCTCACGCCACGACGAACGGATCCTTGTCTTCGCTACTCAGCACCACCTCGAGCGTTGGTGCCTTCGCAGCGATGCGCTCTCCGATCCGGCCAAGCGCGGCTCGCTCGCTGTTCGAGTGCAGCGCGCATACCACGGTCATTCCAGCCTTGGCCGCTCGTAGCGCATCATGGTGCCGCATTTCACCTGTCAGGTACAGTTCTGCGCCCTGTGCGAGCGCGTCATCGATCAGGTTGCCACTTGCGCCAGCGCTTGCTGCTACTTTTTGCACGAGTCCCTCATGAGGTCCTGCCACGAGCAGTGCTGACAACCCCAGCCCTCGTTTGATGCGTCCGAGCAGTTCATCCCGGGTCGCTGGCGCATCAAGCATTCCAATCCGCCCTAGCCCTTGCGATTCACCCTCGGGAGCTGGACCGAATTTCGCTCCTGGTGCCCGCATCGGCCTTCGATCCGTAAGGCCTAGCACGTCGGCAAGAAAGTCGTTCGTCCCGCCTTGGGCCACATCGAGTGCCGTGTGATGCGAGAAAATCGCGATTCCATCCTGGGCTGCCTCGAAAATCCCGCTCCCTGCGACGACGCGCCGCATCGGTTCAAAAATCGCCGGATGGTAAGCTACCACCAACGTCGCCTTTTTCGCTCGTGCTTCCGCGGCCACGGCGGGAGTGTAGTCGATACATAGCAGCGCTCGGGAAACCTCGGCGGACGGATCTCCCACCAGCAGACCCACGTTATCCCAGCTCTCTGCGAGCCGCAGTGGAGCGATCGAATCGAGCACGACGAGTATGTCTGCGAGGCGCATCCCGCTCGTGTATCACGAATGCGCGCGGGCTTGCACGCCATATTCGCCGTTTAGCTAGGGCGCTCGACAGACCAGAGCGAACACCCGGTGAGGAACTTGCAGAACTGGGTCAGCGAATCGTTCGGCGAGCATCGCTTGATGTGCTCTATCGAATGCTGCCACCGCGTCTGCCGATAACATCGCACCGACGCCTTGACTTGCACGGATTCTTCCCCGCCAAGCTTCTTGCGAGTACGGTACATCGACGTCGTACGAAAACGTTTCAATGCCTGTAAACCCTGCGTTCATGACATCGACGGTCCATGATGAATAGATACCCGTCCCATGTCCAAGTCGAATCTGCGGTTTGGGTTGGGCAGGGTTGTGTTTTTCGACCAGGTCTTCCATAGCTTCGACGACGTTTCCCATCGACGGAATCCAATCGAAATGGGTTAGCGCCAGCGCCCCGCCTTTTACGAGCAGTCGCCGCGCTTCCCGAGCTGCACTTGGCCGGTCGAACCAATGCCAGCATTGTCCAGCGGTGACGACATCAAATGCCTCAGCCGCCAATCCCGTTTCTTCTGCACGACCTTGGTGGCACTCGAAGCGTAGACCATTTCGATCCGCGAGCAACCGAGCTTTCGCCAGCATTTCCGCCGAAATATCTACACCGGTAACGAATGCCCCACGTTTGGCGAGCCCTCGGCCCAGAGCACCGGTACCTGTCCCAAGATCGACGATCCGTTGCTCAACGAGCCCAATCCCGAAACTGCGCAGTCGCTCGAATATCGATTCGGGAAAGTCGGCTCGATACGTAGCATAATCGTCCGACGTCAAACCGTAGTTCACCTGTGTTGTCACGCCAAACCTTTCTTTCGTTCGTTCGGGCTCCCCTCTTTCTTTGTCGACCCATGGCCCAAAGCCATTGCTGATTTTCCGGACAACCTTCCTAGCGCTTGGCGCACCGTTGCAAATGTCATCCAATTCCCAAGATCCACGCCCATTTTCGTAATGAGTGTTGCGGTTGTCGACGATACTCCGGTAAACACACAATTGCTTCCGAGCAGTCGAACTGCATGATGCATTCTACCTAGATACTCGATGGAAGCGGAATCAATCGACGCGACTCCGGTCATGTCGAGAATCACGGCTCGTATGTTTCGCGCCGCAACCATCGCCAAAAGCTTTTCCGTCATTCGTTGCGCGCGCTCTTCGCCTACTTGCCCAATGATTGGTAGGACGATAATCCCATTCCATACTTCCACGAGCGGCGAAGACAATGCGACGAGCTCCTGCCGCTGTCGTTCAGCTACGACAAACTGCTGCTCGAGCACCCAATTGTCTTGCAAATTCTTGTACATGAATCCGCTCGTCGTCGACGCGTATTGCAAAACCGTGACATCGTCCTGAGAAAACGCATTCAGCCTCGTGCTCGCCATTCCCATCGCCCCAATGGCCCGATCGTCAACCATGATCGGTAGCCACAGTCGCGAACGTATGTGGAAGGTGCGTTTGCTGTCTTTCGACCGCGAGTCGGCATCCGTATCAGGAATGTGCAACATCTGCTTGTTGCGAATCACCCAGCCCGGATGCCGATCCCACGCCGTTCGCTCAGCTTCCCGTTGTTCTTCCGGGCCAAACCCTTTTGCTTGCCAAAGCCGCAGGGCATCCGTAGTGAAATCCGTCATGTATACGCCCGAATATTCCACGAAAACCGTCTGTTCCACGACGTCGTGAATGGCTTTCGCGAGCGCATCCAATGTTCGAACGGTGGCCAGCGCGGCAGTAATGCCAGTCAGCCGCGCCAGAATCACCTGCCCATCTTCCATTAGCTATGCCCGACTATACCAACAGCGCCAATGCCGCTTTGGCGCATTCGCTATCAGCATACGCCGCGCAAGCTCTAGCGATATCGACCGTTTCTCGAATGATTGGTTGCTTCCCATGTGTTTTCCCCTTTGCGTCTACTTCCGCTGGCGCCCCTTGAAGATCATGTTTCCAGCGTGATCGATCATCATGCACGAGTCGCCACGATATGAGAAGACCAAAAATCGCCCCGGACATTGTTTTGCGAGTGTCCAATATCACATGTGATCAGATGATTGACGTCGTTCTCGCCCTTCGATATACCCGCTTACAGCGGGCCGCTCGTTGCCGGTTCTCATCATCCGCCCGAGGTTTTACTTGTCGTTGTCCCAACCCCATTCCGAATTCTTACCCGTCATCGATGACGCCATGAAGCGCACGATTGACGATGTCCGTTCGGGTCGCCACACTTCCGACAAAATTTTTGACCTGCTATTCCCCGCTCACATACGAACCGTTTCTTCAAGATTCTGGACTCCAGTCGCCATCGCCCGCAAAGCCGCCAAACTCCTGGCCACAGGCACCGGACCTATCCTCGATGTCGGCGCCGGTGTCGGCAAATTCTGCATCATTGGCGCTCTTACCACTGAAGCCGCATTCCACGGCGTCGAACACCGCCACGAACTAGTCGTCATTGCCAACGCCGTCATCGACGCACTCGGTTTGTCCGGGCGTGCTCGATTGACCCACGGGACTCTCGATGACGTAGACTGGCCTCGCTATTCGTCTTTTTACTTCTGCAACCCATTCGAGGAAAACATTTTCCCCGAGGCTCGACGTTTCGACGACAATATTCCACTAAACAAAACCCGTTTCCATCAAGATACCGCACGTACCGAATCGATTCTCGATGCAGCCCCGGTCGGCTCGCGCGTCGTCACTTTTCACGGTCTCGGTGCCCGCGTGCCTGCGACATACCGTCTTTTGCCCGAAGAAACCCGTGGAAATCCCCTTCTTCGCTCCTGGATCAAGGTCGATGAAGGAAGTGCGGAAGGTAAAGGCACCTTCGATGGTTGGATCGATGAACGCTAGTCCTCGTTCGGATACATCATGGAAACCGTAAATCACAAGCCACTCGTGGCCCAAGGCCTCGTCAAGCATTTCGGCGACAAAGTCGCCGTAGCCGGGCTCGATCTCGATATCGCCGCCGGTGAGGTCGTCGGGCTGCTTGGACCCAATGGCGCCGGAAAAACCACGGCTCTGCGCATGCTCGCCGGCATTCTTCGCCCAACGAAAGGCAAAGTATTGGTCGGGGGAGTCGATTTGGCCGAAAAGCCGCTCGAAGGTAAAGCCATGATCGGCTTTCTGTCCGGTGACACGCAGCTCTATCAGCGTTTATCGCCTCGCGAAACGCTGCTCTATTTCGGCAGGTTGCACGGTTTGTCCGAAACACGTCTCGCCGAGCGCATTGAAATCCTCATCCGCGACCTCGAAATGGAAAGTTTTTCCGATCGCCCCTGTGGCACGCTTTCCACGGGCCAAAAGCAACGCGCCAACATCGCACGCGCATTTCTCCACCAACCTTCCGTGCTCATTCTGGACGAGCCCACCAATGCTCTCGATATTCTCTCCGGCAGATTCATCGTCGAATCCATTCGCAAAGAACGAGCCGCTGGCCGCGCCATTCTATTCTCCACCCATATCATGAGCGAAGCCCAATACTTGTGCGACCGAATCGCATTCATACATGAGGGACGCATTGTCGATGTCGGCGATGTTCCCACTCTTTGCGCCCGTGCCGGTGGCGCCCAGAATCTTACCGACGCATTCTTGTATCACGTCGAAAACAGTCGGCTGAGCGAATCCGAGCACGGAGGTGCATCGTGAGATTGTCCATTGCCCTGGTCGTCTTCCGCAAGGAAATGCTCGAAACGCTGCGCGACCGTCGAACGCTCATCAGCCTCGTGCTGCTACCGATGCTCCTGTATCCGCTTTTCGCGCTCCTCATGAGCCGTCTGGCCGACGCCGATATCGAACAGCTCGAATCACGCCGCTCTCGCGTGGCCGTTTGGGGAACGCTCCCCCCCGAAATCGCATCGGTGCTCGCCGACGACAAGAACCTCGAATTGCATCCCTGGCGAGGCGCACCCGATGCCATTCGTGAAGCGCTCGAAAAGGGAACCATCTCGCCTCCTGAACCTCCGCAGATAATCGAGTCCGAGCCACGCGCCAAAAAGAACAAGAAATTGGCCGGACCCAAGCCGGATCGTCCCGACGAACGGGTCATCCTGGCTGCTCGCGATCTCGTGGGAACGCGCGGAATCGATGCCGTTCTCGTTCCTTATCATGGTTTTTCCGAGGCCGTTCAGCAGGGGAGCATGGGCCGAGTCGGCATCTATTACGACTCGGTATGGATCGATTCCGAATTCGCCGAAACCAGGCTCACCAATACGCTCACCCGCGCTCGCGATCGACTCCTCGAAGCACGCGAAGGAGCCCGCGGATTGCCCGACGGATTCACTTCTGGCATTTCCGCGACTTCACGAAACATTGCCCCGGACGAACGTCGCGTGGGCAAATTTCTCGGCGCGCTCATGCCCACGATGCTCATTCTCATGTCGCTCCTCGGAGGTTTTCTCCGCGCTGCCGACATGACTGCCGGGGAAAAAGAACGAGGCACCATGCAAACGTTGCTGTGCGCGCCTCTTTTGCCCATTGAAATCATTTCCGGCAAGTTTCTCACGGTATTCGTGGTTTCGCTGCTGACGGCCTTGGTCAATGTCGTCAGTTTGGCCCTCACCATCAGGCGCCTTTTGCCGGGCGAAATGAATGTCCCGTTTTCGGTCCACATTCTCACGTTTGCTTTGCTCGTGCCCGTTACGTTTCTGTTTTCGGCGCTCTTTCTCGCGGTCGCTGCGTTCGCTCGCGACTTCAAAGATGCCCAGAATCTTCTCACGCCCGTGTACTTGCCCGTCATGCTTCTATCCATGCTCACTTCGCTTCCGAGTATGGAATTGACGCCGGCGACATCCCTCGTGCCGGTATTCAATGTCGCGCTGCTCATCAAAGCCATCTACATTGGCGACGTTTCTGCCGATCTCGTATTGTACACCCTCGGCTCGTCCACGCTCTTTGCCGCGCTCGCGCTCATTTTTGCCGCCCGCGTATTCGAGCGTGAAGATATTCTCCTGGGCTCCGGCCGCGGCTCATTTCGCGAACTCTTCATGTGGAAACGCCAAAATGGAGGCACCCCGTCCGTGGGTCTCGCCCTCGGAGGCTTTTCCATCATGCTCGTGGTCGTATTCTATGCGAGCTTGCTCGTAGAAAAAGCGACCAACAAGACTTGGCAAGTCGTGGGAACGCAGGTCGGCCTCATGCTGCTGCCTACGCTCGCCATTCTCGCATTGTCGGGCGTGTCCATGCGTGAAACACTCGCTTTGCGTCCGCCTCGTCCCCGTGCGATTCTAGGTGCATTACTCGTGGGGCTGTCGGGGGGAGCCGTGGTCAGCGCGTTTGCGATGCGGCTCGTTCCGGTCCCGCGCGCTTTTTCCGAGAAACTTGGCGAAACCATGCTGCTCGATGGTCAGCCATTATGGCTGCTCATTCTCGTCGTCGCCTTGGCGCCTGCGATATGCGAAGAAGTTCTCTTTCGCGGGTTTCTCTTTTCGGGGCTCCTTCGTGCTGGGCCCGTCGTGGCTCTATTGGGCTCGTCGCTTCTATTCGGTTTGGCGCACGGATCCATTTACCGTCTCGTGCCCACCGCAGCACTCGGCCTGGTCATCGGGTATGCTCGGTGGAAAACGGGATCGATTGTTCCGGGAGCTATCGTGCATTTCATCAACAATTCGCTCGCCATTACCCTCCTGTACTCGAGACCAGGTTGGATCGAGCGGCTGTTGGTGGGCGATCAAGTCCCCATTTGGCTTGGAGTGGCGGCAGTAGGCGTTCTTGCCGCGGGCGTGGCGCTGCTGCGCGAGCCTTCTCGGACGTCGACGAGAATCGTTCAACCTTGAGCTGCGGGCTTTGGCGGCTCAGGAAGCACTTCCTGCTCGTTGCTACGGGCGACGATGCTCCCGAAAACGCCTGCCGTAAAGTACATGATCAAGCTATAAATGGCGGCCGGAATCGCCATTGTTGTATTGTTCAAGAGCGTCGGGCTCGAAGCGATCGCAATGGCCAGCGTCCCATTATGGATACCGATTTCCATGCCAATCGCGGTCGATTGGCGCTTCGGCAGACGCAAAATGCGCGGAACCGCATAACCCAAGCTCATGCTGGTCAGGTTGAACGCTAGCGCCGCCGTTCCAACTTGTCCGAAGTATTGCGCAAGCATCGTGCGCTCTTTGATCACCGCCGCCACGATGATCAACACCAGAAAAATCGCCGATGCAATCTTCACCGGCTTTTCGAGCGCGGCCGACGCATTCGGACGTTTCGCTTTGATGACCATTCCAATGCCAACTGGAACCAGCACGATTGCGAAGACCTGAATGATCTTCGCGAACTGTAGCGGAATGCTCTTGCCCTCACCGTAAAACGCTTCCAGCGAAAAGTTCACGATAAATGGCAGCGTGAACAAACTCAAGATGCTGTTCGTCGCCGTGAGCGTCACGTTCAGCGCCACATCACCCTTGGCGAGATGACTGAACAAGTTTGCCGTGGGACCGCCCGGCGATGCAGAAAGCAACATGAGCCCCACGGCGAGCGCGGGAGGCAGAGCAAAAGCTCGCGCGATGCCATAACATGCCGCCGGAAGGACCACGGCTTGGCAAAATAGTCCCACGAAAACCGCCTTGGGATACAGGATGACCCGGCGAAAATCCGCGATGCTCAGGCTGATCCCCAGCCCGAGCATGATGATCGCAAGCGCGATGGGTAGAAAAACCGCCGTTAATACGTTGGACTGCATGCGCGCGAGCATCGCACGGACCAAACTCGTAATTCAAGCTCGTTCTGCCGATGACGCAACGCAACACAAAAGCCGTCAAGAAGTCCGCATGCGCGTCGCCAAGTCGATCAAACCTTGCGCACTTCCACCACCGCCGAGCGCTTGATTGATTCCACGACACGCCGTCCAGCATCGCTGGCATTGCGACACCACCTCGCGCTTCTGCACGAGCCGCGCGTAAAGCTCAGACAACCGAGCCTGTCGCACATTACCTACGCTTTCGTCGATTCGCTCAATGCAAGGCGATACGTTGCCCACGTGATCAATGTTGAATCCCGTAGTGCCCGCGCTGCACGTGGGCATCTTTCCTTCGCTCAAAAAATCGTCGATGCGTGCAAAGTAGTCACGAAAATATCGCAAATGAGGGTACTTCTTCCACAAACCGAGCACATGTTCGGTCACCCCGAAAGGAGGCATCTGGTCCGGCCCGTCTTTGCCTCGTCGATATCCCGAAATGGATAACAACGTCAGTTGATGGCCCACTTCATGCGCATTGCTTTGCTCCAGCAATGCTTCGAGGTCCCGCCAATTGTTTTCCATGAGCACGGTCATTACGTGCACTTGTTTACCCCCGCGCGGAGCAGTTTGTCGAAAAATGTCAATTGCTTTCCAAGCCCGATCCGTCGCTCCAGCGAGACGCCGCTTCCCATCGTGTCGGGACGCATCTGGGTAATCGATTGACACGTTTCCGTGCACCAGCCCCGCATCCCACAATGCATTGGCCTTGTCCTCCGTGACGAACCAACCATTCGTAAATAGCGCGGTAATGTGCTTCCTTGACAATACCCTAACAATTTCGACGATATCGGGCCTGGCCAGCGGCTCGCCACCTTCGACGGAAATGACGAAACACCCCAGCTCCGCCAATTCGTCCGCGAGTCGCGTATATTCGGCCAACGACAATTCTTGCTTCGGAGGTGCCGGATGCGGCCAAAAGTCACAAAAACTGCACTCCATGTTGCAGCGATTCGTGACCTGAATCAAACAAGAAAACGGCTTCTTTCGCAGAATGGTCGCTGCGAAAGCCGCGTCTTTCTTCCATTGCCCGAGACTCATCCGAACCTCCAGCCACCCATAGCCTGTTTTCCAAGTCGCTCGGTGGCGTCACGGACGATGGCACCAACCTCGCGGTATTCGTCCATGATAGCGCCAATGCGTTCCACGGCGGTATCGATTTCCACCTCCGTGACCGTGAGCGGCGGTTCGAGCTTGAGCACGTTCCATTGCTGACTCGCCGGTTGCGCGACGATTCCTTCTTCCAAGAGCCGAACAGCGAGCCATTGACCGAAAATGCGCTTCGATACTGCCTCGACGATGGACGGCAGTGCGCGATGCAGTAGCCCACCTCTTTCCGTCGGGCCTAGCTCGACGCCTACGAATAGTCCACGCCCACGCACTTCTCGCACGAGCGGATGACCAGTCAAACGTGCGCGCAGTTTTTCGATCAATCGCGCTCCCTTGTCCCGGCTTGCCTCGACGAGTTTGTCTTGGTCCATGATGGTCAATACCGCTTCTGCCGTGCGACACGAGAATGAATTGCCCGCATACGTCGATCCGTGCAAATCGAATCGCTCCATCGTCCCGAAGGCTCGCTTCTGCAATTCGGGCGTCGTGAGCGTAGCCGAAATCGCCGTCATGCCTCCCCCCAGCGCTTTGCCCAATACCAGGACGTCCGGGAAAAAACCGTCCGCTTCGCAAGCGAACATCGTTCCGGTGCGACCCATTCCTGTTTGCACTTCGTCGAGCACCAGCAGTGCGCCATATTTGCGGCATAACTCTTGTGCAGAACGCAGGTACGCCGGCGGCGGCATGATCATTCCCCCCTCGGCCTGAATGGGCTCGACGAGAAATGCCGCCGCATTTTTTCGCGACAAGATTTTCTCGAGCGCCTCCAAGTCACCAAAAGGCACCTGTTCGCACGCCGGCAAAAGCGGCTCGAAAAGCTCGCGCATACGCGCCACCCCATCGACCGAAAGCGTTCCTAGATTCAATCCGTGATAACCATTTTGGCAATACACGAGCGTTTTTTTGCCCGTCGCCGCCCGAGCCAATTTCAGCGCGGCTTCGACCGCATCCGACCCCGTGCACGAAAACAGACACGTCGATAATGGTCCCGTGCGTCGCGTCAGCTCATACGCGAGATCCGCCGCATGTACGGGTGGCCCCACGTGCACCAAGTTCGGAACGTCTTCCAGCAAGAATTCTCGCATCCGCTCGCGCAGCACCGGGTGGTTGTGCCCAATGTTGTGAGCGCCAAACCCAGCCAGAAAGTCGAGGTACTCGCGACCTTCGTGGTCCCACATTCGACAGCCGCTCGCCCGCACGAATACTCGGCCATAACCAAATGCGCCAAGAAGCTTGACGAAAGCGGGATTGATGTGCTTCGCGTATCTGTCGACCGCGGGATGAGTGGATACGGCAGTGGACATTGGGGCTCGAAATCCTACCCCAACCTCCGACCGGCATCAAGCCCCGATTACTTGAGCATGCCGTTCCTGGGTTTGTGCAGTTGTGGCAACTCAGTCTCGCCCAGACGCTGCCGCAAGTTCACCTCGATCATCGTCGATAAGGCTGATAGCGGCAAATCATTCGGATCCGTACCGAAAGGATTCTCGATCTCGTCGCCGATTGCATCGAGACCATAAAAAGCATACGCGACGAACCCAACGACGAGAGGCGTAAACGCTCCCACCGTTTTGACGAGACCAAATGGCAGCGCAATACAATATATGGCTACGATTTGGTGCAGAAGCGTGGTGTAAGAAAGAGGAATGGGCGTATTCTTGATGCGCTCACAGCCACCTTGAATGTCCGTGAGCACCACGAGGCTTTGCTCGAGCACGGGTTGATGCATCGGATGCACCCAGCCTCGCCGATATGCATCGCGAAACCGATCCCCAAGCCGCTGTAGCATCGCAATGGGTCGATTAACTTCTCCTCGCAGCAATTCAATTTCATTCTTCGGAAGTAGTGTTTCCAGTTGGTCGAGTTTGTCCTGGTCGCGTAAATGATGTCGAAATGCGTGCACGTAGGCAATCACGCGGTGGACCATTTCCCGCCGAAATGCAATGAGCTCTTCACTGTCCGCATGCTGCTCGACGGATCCCGTGGACGCAGGCTCATTCACGAGCGTCAAAATTTGTCGGGTAATACTGCGCGTCGTATTGACCAGGCTGCCCCAGAGCTTACGCCCTTCCCAAAATCGGTCGTAGCTCGTGTTGTTCCGAAAACCCAAAAAGATACCGAGCGCCAGACCGATCAATGAAAACGGAAACGTCGTCAAGTCGGCGTGAAAATATCCCAAGTTGAGATCGATCGACGTGACCAAAATGGCCAGGATCGTGGTCAGCGCCAGCCGCCCCTTCATCCGAGGCAAAGCCGTGCCGCGATACTTCAGCAATAGCCTCAGCCATGAATACCGTTTTTCCTGCACCATCATGAGGACGCACCCACACGCTGCGCATTATCACAGATCGTTCGTGTTCCAAAGAAAATTACGCTCGGCCGATCGGGTGGGCGAGCGCGGCATCCGTCGCCGTCGAGAGACGCGCCTCGGAGTCTTCGAGACGATCGCGCAATTGGTTCAAACGATCGGGCAAGTCGGAAAGCAAACTCGGAAGCCGATCCGCTGGCCCAAGCTCCTCAAGTTGCGCAAACGCCTCTTCGAGACGCTTGCGAGCAACCAAATGCGCCTCGTGCGCGGAATTCAAGAAAGGCATTTGCCAATTCGACCCCGCTGCCCGATCGGCACGAGAAATCCACCCATCCGCAGCCGCAATTCGTTCTGCCGTATCGCGGATGGCCGAAAAGAGCGCATCGAGGTATTGAATGCTTGCCAACGACACCTCGACTCATGCAGCTACGGGTGATTGCACGGAAAGCCCTTCACGCAGCGCTTGTGCCACGTCACGTGCCATGTGCAAAGCAGCGTCGCGCGCAGCCGGACACACGCCGCCCATGACGGCAAACCCATGCGTCATCGTATCGAAAGAATGGTGCCGCGTCGGAACCCCCGCTTTGCTCAGCCGTTCGGCATACGCAATCCCCTCGTCGCGCAAAGGATCGAATGCCGCCGTATAAATGAGCGCTGGGGGCAAACCATCGACGTCCACCGCAAACAATGGGGAAACATCAGGCTCACGGCGTTTTTCGGGGTCGTCTCCCACATAGTTGTGGTAAAACCATTCCAGGCTTAACGCGGTCAAAAACCAGCCCTTGGCAAATGTCCGGTGCGATTGTTTGCTGCAACTTCCATCCACCGCCGGGTAAACCAGCACCTGGAGCGCTGGCCTTATTGCATCTTGACGCGTTTTCAATGCCACGACCGCGGATAGATTTCCTCCCGCACTATCGCCCATGACCGCCATTTTCGTCGGATCTATGTCGAATTCGTGTGCTCTGCGAGCGATGGCTCGAAACGCTGCCACCGCGTCGTCCACTGCCGCAGGGTAGGGGTTTTCCGGCGCCAAACGATAATCCACGGCGATAACCCTCGCGGACGAGTCACGCGCGAGGGTTTGGCAATACCGATCGTGCGTGTCAAGGTCTCCGAGGACAAACCCACCCCCGTGGTAATACACGATAACCGGCGAAGTCCCAGACAAACCTGCCGGAACATACCTCCGCGCAGGCACAATCACACCCTCATGCTCGAGCGTCACGTTTTCGATGAACATCCCCGCACACGCCGGCTCCTCGACCATCTTCGCCGATTCCGCCATCTGCGCGCGCGCAATCGCCGCACTCTCCGCGGTCATCTCGGTGGCTCCAATGACATCCCCCATCGCCAACATCAGGGCCAGGTCGGAATCCACGACCTTGCCATCCACCGGACGCGCGCGCCAGCCAACGAGCTGCGAGCGAAACGCACGCAGACGCAGGAAACGCGACGCAACGCCACGTGTGATCGCCGCACGCGCCAGAGCAAGTCGAGACAGTTGCATGCGCCCATCGTAACGGACCCGCGGCACATTGGCTAGTAAATCGATATGGACGTACACGCCGAGTCGCGGTAAGCTGCCGCGTGACGGAACGAGCTTGATGCGTGCGCATAGAAACCTCTCTATAGCCTGTTCGGTGGTTTTGGCGGCCGCATTGCTCGGCGCATGCAAACGTGACGTGCCCGATCCGCAGCCCGCGCAACAAAGCCCGCCCGCACTCTCTGCGACCGCTATGGCTGCGAATGACCATCACGTTTCGCCACCCTGGTTCGGGGGAACCTCCGAACAAGCGTTTGCCCGGGCCAAAGCCGACGGCTCACTCGTTTTTCTCTATTGGGGGGCAGCCTGGTGCCCGCCTTGTAACGAGCTCAAAGCCCAAGTCTTCAACAAACCGAATTTTGCCGAACTCGTGCGCGGGTTTGTCCCGGTCTATCTTGATGGCGATACGCCTGACGCACAGCGTCTCGCGGAGAGTTTTTCCGTTGCGGCTTATCCCACGATCGTGATTCTCGGACCTGAAAAGAATGAGCTTTTGCGTTTGGGCGGAAGTCTCGATTCCGACGAGGTCGAGCGCGCGCTCGCTGCGGTGCGCACCGCGGGTCAGAGTTTTAGCGCTGCGCTGAATCGTCTCAGCTCAGAAAATCCCTCAGCCAATGATTGCAGCATGCTCGCGCATACAGCTTGGGAACTGCTTCCCGAAGAGCAATGGCCGCGCTCCAAAGTGCTCGTCACGTTGCGTTCGGCGGTGGATGTTTGCCCCGTCAAACTCAGTCGTGAACGTGCGATTTTCGCCTCCACGTTGATCGGAATGGCGTCCATGGCACGAAACGATTCGATGACGTCTGCCACGATTCTCGAACTCGAGCCCAAGCTTCAATCGTACTTCGACATCATTTTCGCCAGCGCTGATACGGCGTGGGCTGCGCGTGCATTCGTGAACAATCGAGCAAGTGACGTTGCGCAATGGTTCTCTGGAAAAAACGCCAGCTTGGTAAAACCGAATTGGAAATCTCGATGGCTCGATGCTGCAGACTTGATCCGCGCGCGTAACGAAGTCTCGGTGGACGTGCGTCTTTCCACATATCTTCCCATGCTCGAATTCGATCGCCACGAACACCCCGACAAACCAGTGCAGACTGACGTACGAAATTCGATTGTCCAGGCAGTCGAGCAAGCCGATCAAGACGCGAAATCTCCTGCCGAGCGGCATGCAGTCATTTCCACCGCGGCATATCTGTTGCGCCAAGTGGGATTGCCCGACAAAGCCAAGACCATGCTTCTGACCGAGGCCGAAAAGACCGACACGCCATTCTATTATTACAGTACTCTTTCGGCCCAAGAACAAGCGCTCGGCCATGCGGACGAGGCCAAGAAATGGTCCCGCAAAGCGCGTGAAAGTGCTGCCGGCAGGGCCACTCGATTGCAATGGATCACCCACGACGTGTTACTGAACGGCAAGCCAAACGGTAGCGAAGAGCGCCGCTACTTGCTCGCGCTCGCCGACGAGTTCTACTCGCTCGCCGTCTCGCTCGACGATGGGTTTGTCGGACGAAACCGTTTGCGTGCCAAACAAGTCAAAGGTGTGCTCGCTGCCCTGCAAGGTGAAGACGTCGACAAACTTTTCGCTCGCCACAAAGCAACCTGCGCATCGCTCGCTCCAGCCCCTCAGAGCGCGTGTCACGCACATTTTGAATAAACGCACATTTCCCACTTTGTGAGAACTCAGCCATGACAAACGATCCGAAACGAAAAATCGACGACGATGACGGTGACTTGGCGGTCAAACGCGAGCGCAAAGTCGCCAAGGCCAAACGTTACCAGGTCATCTTCTACAACGACAACTACACGACGAAATGGTTTGTCGTCGATGTGCTCGAGCGTTTCTTTCACATGAACGAAACGTCAGCTTTGTCGTTCATGATGGCCGTGCATACGACCGGTCGCGGCGTGGCCGGTGTGTACACGAAAGACATCGCGGAATCGAAAGTCGTCGACGTCATGGATTACGCCAAGGAAAATGGTATGCCGCTCAGGCTGTCCGCTGAACCGGAGGAATGACTAGGAACGACAAACCTATTTGGTCTGCCCCGCCAAACTCGCTCCACCCAGAATCGATTCCAGCGCTCCGCCCACCGAGCCCACCATTTCGCCGACTTTACCCAAGACTGCACCCGCGGCACCCGCCACTTTGTCCACTGCGCCTGCTGCCGTATCGAGCGTTTTGTCCATGGCGCCTAGGCCCGTGTCCAATACCTTGTCCACCGCTGCCAACGCCTTGTCCGACGTTTCCGCGAGTGCCGCGCCAAACTCACCCACCATTTGCACCGCGCCCGTTCTTTCTAAAAGCGCGCCCATCGCCACGCCGCCGAGCGATCCTGCGAGATCACCAATCGATACCGATGACGCTGCAGTCGTTGGGCCTCCAACCACCACCGTTTTTACGCCGTCGCAAACCATCGCTCCGCAGGTCGTTTTGTCGCCCACACGTACGAGCTGCATTCCGTGCACCAAAACCGTCGGGCTGCCCATCGCGATCGGTTGCGCCAAATGCGGCGCACATGGCTGAGGCAACGATGGAGCAAATACCGCCACCTGTCCCGGCCCGAGCATTACGTCGAATGCACCCGTTACAATCGCACCCGTGGTAATGATCGGAATCATGTCCATCAGCGAAATCATGGATGTGCCGGTCGCTCGTCCGATTCCCGCGCCCACTGCAGACGCTCCGGCGCCGCCGAGTCCTACCGGCCCCACGATAAACGCGCCCACCGCCGATGCAACCATCGCAGGGCTCGGCATAATCATGGGCATGGCTGCATGAGCCAATCGAGAACCGACTTTTGCCGCGAGCGCGCCCATAAAAAGATCTCCTCAGGTGCCTTCCCCAGGGCGGGGGAAGCGAATTGTGGACATGATGCGGTCGACCAGCGGATTCATTTGATCCGCGTCAGCTTTGGCCATCGTGGCATTGAAGCAATATACCGTACGCTTTCGTCCGAGCGCCATCGCCAATCGTTGCTCCAGTTTGCCCGCAGACCCTATCCAGGAAAACCGCAATTCGACACCCGGTTGTCCCCCGAAACTCAGTTCTTTGCGTTCGTCCAATTCGAACCCTTCGAGGCGCTTGGACAATTCGGCGAGCTGTTTGTCCGCGTATGATTGAATCGTTTCTTCAGGACCAAGCGTATCGCGCGTCATCACCACGTTGGGTGCGGTCGATTGTCCGGGTCTCGGCGGAGCGGCGAACGCAACCAGCGTTCGGTCTTCCCAATGACGAGGCACATCGAATACGACATCGCGGCTTTCGTAGCGTGACATTCTCTTCGCTTGCCTTTCAAATCACGGCGGACCGTTTCACGAATGCCTCACCAAGCTCGCCCCACGGGCGCTCATAGACGGCGTATCCCTTTTGCGACAACGTGTGTATGAATGCGTCGCTCGAGGAAAAACCATTCATCTGAGCTTCGACCAAGTGCGCATCGAGCTCACCGGCGGCAAGCGGTGATGCATTTTGAGTTTTCAGGACGAACAGTTGCCCTTCGCCGGGGCTTTGGAAAATCGTGGCTCCGCCCGAGCCTTGATTGAGCGCGCCAGCGACGTCTTGTCCGGTAAAACCACCCGCACGCGAAAGCGTTTGTCCCATGGAACCCACATCCGGAGCGCCAGGGATATTGACACCGGGCGCCGATAACGCTTGCGTTGTGTTCGGTGCGCCGCCTTGTCCGAATAGGCCCTGCAATGCATTCTTGACGTCTTCGCCGCCGCTTGGCGCGTCTTGTTTGGCATTCGCCGCGTCGTTACCTTCTTTCGCGGCGCCCTTGAGATCGCCCCAAAAATCTTCGGCATCGTCTTTGATTTCGCCCCAAGCTTCTTCTGCGTCGCCCTTGATGTCTTTGACGGCGCTCTTGGCGTCTTGACCCGCCTGTTTCGCTTCGCCTTTGAGGTCATCGACCGTCTGTTTTGCGTCGCTCTTGATCTCCCCCCAGGCATTCTTGGCTTCGTCTTTGGTTTGTTTCCACGTGTCTTTGGCGTCTTGCCAAGTTTGTTTTGCGTCTGTTTTGACTTCGTTCCAAGCGGCTTTGGACTCGGCGACGAATTCTTTCGGAATGGCCTTGACGTCCGCCGCGATTTCCTTGGCGTCCGCAATCGTTTGCTTGACCGTTTCTTTCGCGCTCTCGATGGTGCCTTTGACCTCGTCGACCACGGCTTTCGCTTGCGCTTTGACGTCTTCGACGGCAGCTTTGGCTTGGGCCTTCCATTCCTCGACTTTGCCCTTCCATTCGGCGACTTTGGCTTTGACCTGCTCTTTGGCGCCTTCGATTTGCCCCTTGAGTTCTTGGACGCGAGCTTTTGCTGCTTCCACCTGGGTCTTGGCCATTTCGAGGATATCTGTGGCCTGCTTCTTCATTTCTTGGAAGCGCTCGACGGCTTGATTCTTCAATTCCAGCACGCGTTCTTTGATTTCCGTGACGCGCGCTTTGGCTTGTTCCTTCAAGTCATTGATGCGGCCTTTGATTTCGTCGATCTTGGCCTTGGCCTGTTCTTTGACCGCTTCAATGCGCCCCTTGATCTCGTCGATCTTCGCCTGCACGCGTGCTTTGGCCTCTTCGAAGCGCTCTTTTACTTCGTTGACCTTGCCTACGACGGCGGCTTTGGCAGCTTCCAGCTTGCCTTTGAATTCTTCCACCAATGCTATGGCGCGCGATTTGGCTTCTTCGAGCTTGCTGCGCAATTCTTGAATCTTTGCCTGCACCTGCGCTTTGGCGGCTTCCAGGCGTGCCTTCACTTCATCGAACTTGGCAATGGCCATTTGTTTGGCCGCTTCGGCGCGCGCACGAAGATCCTCGACAGCTCCGCGAATCTTTTCTTGCACATTGCCCACGACCTCGCCTGCACGAGCGCGAATTTGCTCCAGCCGTTCCGCGAGCTTTTGCTGTTCCAACGCTACTCGATCGAGAATGCTCGAAACGATCATTTCTGGCGTTTCGAGAAATTTGTCGATTTGCGCCTGCAGTTGTTCATTGATCGATTCGGGCATGATCAAATACCCGGGCGCGTCAGCAATGGTCTTGGGCGGAGCTTCCAGCAACTTCTTCAGCGCGCCTTCGATGGCTTGTTCATCGAAACCACCCGGGATTTCGTCGAATATGGGCGCCTTGAGCGATTTGGCCACGGCTTTAATGGATTCGGGCAATTCCAAATCCGCCAGGTTGACCTCGAAACCGCCCAGTGACATCGGAATCGGAGCACCTCCGCCGGCCGTATTGAGCAGGACGTTCGGAGCGCCGTCGATATGCACTTCGCGACCGGCAATCGCTGCGAGCGCCCCCGAGCTGATTTTGATGCTGCCCGTCGCGTCGAGGAAAATATCACCGTCCGCGAGCGTTAGCGATGCTTTGCCCGTCGACAATACGACGCGCCCTTTGGAAAGCGAAGCGCCCGTGTCGCCGAGCTGAATGTGGCAACTGCCGTCGATGACGAGCACGTCGTCTCTTTCAATACGTGTCGTGCGCGATCCTGCGACGTGTACCGTTTGATTGGCGCCAACCTTGTGCTTTTCGTTTTCGCCGACCTGCAGGTCCAGGTCTTTGCCAATTTGAGTGGATTGGTTTTCCCGGACAACCTCGTCACGATCCTTTTGGGCGTGCAGGAAAACCTTTTCTTTGCCCTTCGCGTCCTCGAACGTGATTTCGTTGAAACCGCCCGATCCCGGTGAAGTGTCGCTTTTCCAGGATGTTTTCGTTTTGTTGTCGGGAAGTTTGTACGGATGGGGCGAAGTGCCATTGAATACGCGCCCGACGATGATGGGTTGGTCCGGGTCGCCTTCGAGGAAGTCGACGAGCACTTCTTGTCCGACGCGTGGAATCGACGCAGCACCGAAGCCTCGGCCCGCCCACGCTTGGCTCACGCGCATCCAGCACGAGCTTTCGTCGGTGTATTTACCTTCTCGATCCCAATGGAATTGCACGCGCACGCGGCCATATTCATCGACGTGAATTTCTTCGCCTGCTGGACCAACGACGACCGCACTTTGCAATCCACCCATTCGAGGTTTGGGCGTGACCAATTGCGGTCGATAAGGATCGTCAGCAAATACAGCCGTTCCCGTGCTCGCCCATTCGCCTTCGCTCGTTCCTTCGAGCGTACGTTGAATGATTAGCAAACGCTTTTCATTACTTAGGTCCGCGCGGGGATGAGCTTCAATGCTGAATACATCTCCGGCCGATAGCGAGAGCGCTGTCGTTTGGAATAAAACTTTACGACGACCTTGCCGTGCGCTGTCGAGCCTTCGTGTGGCGAGCGCTTTGCCTTCTCGTTCGTCGACGCGGCCCGGATCGATGACGAATGCCCCCGGCGCATAGGCATAACTTTCATAACGATTTTCGGTATCTAGCGTGCTCTTCGCGTCGGCGATGAGCTGAAAATCGGGACGCCGTCGGAAGTCGTGATCGCGCAGCGTAACCTTGCCGGGACGAATTTGATGCGAGACTTTGACGTGCGTGATCGCGTCGACGCCTTTGGCGTGTTCGAGATTGTTGATATAAAGCAGCGATCCACGCGATTCTCGCACGCCCGGATCGGCCACGAGCACGAGCTGACTGGGAGCTTCGCTGCCTGGCTCGGGCGCGCGAAAGTGATAACTGATGCCCGCTTCTTCGAGCAGCCGAGACAGAAATGCGAAGTCGGTTTCTCCGTACTGAACTCGGTAGTCGAGCTTTGGGAAGGCGCCGACGTCGAACTCCACGACGGGCTCGATCTCCCAATCACCGAGCAGTTTCTTGGCGATGTCGGGAGCCGACAAGTGCTGGAAGATGCGATTGTTGCGTCGTTGTGACGTGCGATGAAGCGCGGGTACGATGCGCACGAAGTACGTGGACAAACCATCCGGCTCGACATCGACTTGCTCGGCGAACTGCACGATGCCGCTCCACGAAAGGGAGCTGGCGACTTTGAATGCAGCGCCATGACCGACGATTGCATCGAGATCGATGTCTTCGTCGGGGCTTCGCGCAACGATGGAGATGTCGAACGGTGTCGACATTTCCTCGACGACGGTGAAGCTGCGGACCGACAGGCTGACGTCTTTGGCGGCGAAGCGAAGCTCGAGGTTGTCCATGACCGTGCGACGTCACGATACGGCAAAGCGGGGGAGGCGGGAAGAGGTAGTTGGAGGCCATGGTGCGGCGTCACGTGGCAAGCCAAAAAGTTTTTCCACGGACCGCTTGACAAACCCAGATCGTTGTTTCACCATCCGCGCGCTTGCCCAAGCAGCCTCTAACGAGGACCGCGGTAGTAAGGGCACGGTGTCGGCGCGTGAGCCGGGGCGCTCTCCCCAGTGACGCGCGCCGGCACCTTGTTCTGTCTCGTTTGTCCAGGCGTTGGAGTTTGTCAAGAACACCAACTTGACAAAAGTCTCGATTTCTGGTGGTACCATGCGCCTCGATGGAGGTTCTTTCGCTTGGACCGCTTTACGCGGCTGGTCTTTCTTGGCAGCGGCAAAGCCGTGAGTGGGTACTCACTGTCGTCTGCAAAGCCACGTTCGACCTAGCCCCGGGCGAGTTGCGGCTGTCGTCGGGGCAAGAGCCCATCAACGACAGTGACAACCATTGGGACGACGATCCGCGTCGTAGCGTATATGCTCCGAGCGACTTGGCGCCATTCAAGAAAGGTGCCGATGTCACGCTCGTCGGGAGCGCTCATGCTCCGCTCCGACAGCCTTGCCGGTCGCTTTTGGCGCGATTGATTGTCGGGACGATTGACAAGGCCGTCGAAGTGCATGCGGATCGCGCTTGGTCGGGAGATGCGCAAATCACCGATGGGCCAGCATTCATCCATATGCCGCTGCGTTATGAACGTGCGCAAGGAGGTCATGGAACGCCAAACCCCGTCGGATTGGTCATTGCCCCGGGGCCTTTGCCCAATTTGCATCCCGCTCGTCGTGCGGGCACGTTACAGGATGATGGCTCGCCCGTGGGTTTCGGTCCGGTTGCTGCCGCGTGGCCGCAGCGTGAAAGTCGATTGCGTCGCCATCGGGGGAGTTTTTCCCATGCTGATTGGCACACGCGCCCATTGCCTGAAGACATCGAAGTCGAATACTTCAACGTTTCGCCGGCTGATCAACGCCCTGCCGAGATTGGTGCCGAGCAAGAAATCGTTCTCGAGCACATGCATCCCGAGCATGCTCGACTCGTCGCGCGCCTGCCTGGAATCAAACCGCAAGCATTCGTTGAACGACCTCGCGGCACACCGCAAGAATTGCCGCTCATTGCAGATGCATTGTGGATCGACACCGATCGCGCCATTTGCACGGTGACCTGGCGCGGCCAATTGCCTTTGCTTTCTCGCGACGAACGGGGTCGAGTGCTCGTCGTCATGGCGCCGGCTCGTCAGAAGCTCGGTTGGGAGGACGTGCAGCGTTCGAATCGTGCGTATTCGGCTTCGACTGCAAAGCCGGCAACGCCGAATTCACCTGCCGCGACTGTTCCCGCAGCTCCGCGGGCGCCAGCAGCACCGCGTCCTCCTGAACCGGTAAAACCCACGCCACCCAGGGTCTTCGAGGAGGATTCGGTCGACACGGCAATACTCTCGTCAGAGGAAATGGACATCGTCGAGAATGTAAATGCCCCGCCGTGGTTGGCGAGTCGAATTCAACGGGTTCCAGTGGAAATACCGCGACAAACCATTATCGAGCCAGCGACTTCCGCTCCACGGGAAACGAGCCCATGGGCGGCTGGTGGTGCGACGGGCATTGCGACGGCTGCGACGAACACGCCGGTTGCTGCTTCCATGACGGCATTGCCTGCGTCCTCGGAAGAGCCGCGTGCACATTCTCCTGTGCGTCCGACGCGCAGGGCGAGCGTCGATGTGGTGGATTTGTTATGGTTCGATCCGGCCAGTGCTGCGCGTATTCGGTCCGCATTTGCAGCGATCGTGGACGAACTCGAATTCGAGCCCATCGATCCGAAGCATGATTTGCCGATGGACGATCCGAATGCTTCACGGGATCGGCATGACGTGTTTGGGGTGCTCACGCGAGCCGCGACGACGGACGGCCGAGGTTTGTCTCGGTGCATGCTCGATTCGGTCAGCGACACAGGACGTTTTACGCCGCCGGTGGTGGCGTTGGCGGGAGAAATCCGATTCCCTTTCGATGAGGTCGAGCTGCTTTCGGCCATGATTGCAGCCATTTCTCCATTGGCCACCCCAGAAAACAAGAAATTGGAAGAAGCGCTCGGAGCTGCAAAAGAAGTCATGAAGACGCCGATGCTTCAGGCGCCGTCGAATGTCGATGCCGTCGCGAGTGAATTGCGTGATGCGCTAAGGCAAACCAAACGCGCGGCCACTGCGACTCAGCTCGACGCACATATCGAGCGGATTCTTTTGGAACAACGCAAATACCAGAAGCGGTCGATTTTTGGGGATGAACAGATTCGCGCCTTATTTGTCCCGGCGGGTGAATCCATTCCCATTCCTACGTACATGCCTGCGAATTTGGCGACGAAATTGCCGCTCATGCTTCGTATGAAAGCGCGAGTGCTCGCCGAGGCGCATGCGCAGCAGGATCAATACGAATCGCATGCGTACGCGCTGCGGGTGATATCGCTTGGGCGAATCGTGGCCATCGAGGGATGGCGATAAAAGTGTAGTTTCTCAGGACGTACCATAATGACGAGGGGAGCGATGGGCCTCGGAGGGAAGACCCATCGTCCCGCACGAATTATGGATTACCGATGACTGGGGATCACCAGCGGCCGTATCCGCCGTATCCGCCGTATTCGCCGCAAGGATCCGTGTAGCACGGCTCGAAGCAGTCGGCGCCGTAGCCACCGATGCCGCGGTATCCACCACGGAATCCACCAATATGACCACGGCCGTACCCACGGCCGTACCCACGGCCGATGCCGCGACGGAGTCCGCCGCGATATCCGTGCCACGTGGACAGAGCGGCTTCGCTCTCGTCCGTATTCTCATCGCTCTCGGCCACTGCGCTATCGCTGTCGGTCAGCGCGAGCGCGTCGTCGGTTGCGGTGCCTTCGGCGTCCGTCGCGTTTTCGTCAACGACGGCAAATTCGCTATCTTCTGTCGGGTCTCCGACACCGGAATAACAACCCGTTGCGGAAAGTGCTGCCGCGGCGGTGATGATAATGAGCGACTTGATGTTCATGTTGGGCCTCCTCAATTCCTTTCTTGCTTGACCAGTCATAACTTTGCCTTGCGGGTGTCCCGTCTCGGCTGATCATGTCTGACCACGCGCAATCTCTTCGGCCCTTTCGGTCGAACGTAAAGCGCCCCAGGCGGCTGAATTCGGAGCCGGGACAAAAATCTTGAATGGGGCGCACCTCGGACGGAAAATCGATTGAAAGAGCCTCGTTATGCGCGCAATGCAGTTTTGCGGGGTTTGCGACATTCCCCTGGTCATCCAGCTACGGTTTGGCGATCTCCGGTGGTGCCGCCGTGGTCTATGGGGGCTGAGTTACCTCTGACGACTGACTGTTCGGACGAACGGACGAAAATGCAGTACTGCTTGGCATCCAGACAATTTTTGGTACACATTGCGCCGCCACCCTATGAAGTCCCTCCTCGTCACCAGTGCTTTACCCTATGCCAACGGCCATCTTCATCTCGGTCACGTGCTCGAGTACGCGATGACCGACATCTTCGTGCGCTACCAGCGCATGACGGGGCGCCCGGTGATCTACCTCTGCGCCGACGACACGCATGGCACGTCGATCATGATTCGCGCGCGCAAGGAGGGTCGAAGCGAGGTTGAAGTCATCGGTGACATGGCCGTTGCGCATCAGCGAGACTTCGATGCATTCGGCATCAGGTTCGATCACTACGGCAGCACGAACTCGGAAGAGACACGCCAGGTGTGCCACGAGATTTGGCAGTCGTTGCGAGCAAACGGCCGCGTTGCTCAGCGCGACGTCACGCAACTTTTCGATCCCGTTGCGGGCACCTTTTTGGCCGATCGGTTCGTCAAGGGAAACTGTCCGAAGTGCGGAGCGCCTGATCAGTATGGCGACAGTTGTGACAAGTGCGGGTCGACCTATTCGGCAACCGACGTCGTAGATCCGAAAAGCACGTTGTCCGGCGCTCGACCCGAAGTGCGCAGCGCGGCCCATCTATTCGTATCGATCGAGCCTGATCGGCCGTTTTTGACCCAATGGGTTCAATCGGAAGGACGCGTGCCCAAAGAGGTAGCGAATTACCTTGCGGGTCATTTCCTCGCCGAGCCGCTTCGCGATTGGGACGTTTCCCGTCCGGCGCCGTATTTCGGTTTCGAGATTCCCGATGCGCCGGGACAATATTGGTACGTTTGGTTCGACGCACCCATTGGATATATTGGCACGACGAGACAGTGGTGCAATGCGCACAACGAGAATTTCGATAAATGGTGGCGCAGCGACGAAACCGAAATCGTGCACGTCATTGGCAAGGACATCGTCTATTTCCACACGCTCTTTTGGCCGTCGATGCTGAAGAGCGCTGGGTATTCATTACCGACCCGCGTGCAAGTGCACGGGTTTCTCACCGTCAATGGCGAGAAAATGTCGAAGACCAAAGGCACGTTCATTCTGGCACGAACGTACCTCGACCATCTCGATTCGGCGTACTTGCGATATTATTACGCGAGCAAGCTCGGGTCGCGTGTCGAAGACTTCGATTTGAATCTCGACGAATTCGTCCAGAAGGTGAATTCCGAGCTGGTGAACAAGATCGTGAATCTGGCCAGCCGTTCGTCGCGGTTCGTCGCGAAAACTGGTTTGTCGGCGGAATATCCCGACGATGGAGGCTTGTTCGCGGCGGCGGCGAAAACCGGTGCAGAGATTGCCGAGGCGTACGGAGCATTCGATTTTTCGCGCGCCATTCGCCTGATCGTATCGCTCGCGGATCGCGCCAATGAATACGTCGATCGCGCGGCTCCTTGGGCGCTGGCAAAGCAAGTTGGCAAAGAAGCCGAAGTGCAAGCAGCGTGTACGGTGGCGCTCAACCTCTATCGGCAAATTGTCCTGTACTTGCAGCCGGTATTGCCGAACCTGGCTGCAGCGTCCGGCGTCCTCCTCAATTGCCCCATGGATCGGTGGGAGCTTGCTCAGTCGCCGCTCGTAGGATCGCCGGTGAACAAGTATGAACATTTGATGAAGCGGATGGAGATGGAAGCCGTGGAAAAGATGATTGAAGCTGGTCGGGCAGGTGATGTTTCGGAATCGGAGACGGCGCCGGCGGCGAGTGTTGAAGCCGAGGATACCGGCGATGCGTTGGCAAAGGAGCCGATTGCTGCTGAATGCACGATTGAGGACTTCACGAAGGTCGACCTACGCGTAGCGCGGATCATTGCGGCTGAAGAGGTGCCCGGCGCGAAGAAGTTGCTTGGTTTGACCGTCTCGCTTGGTGGTGGAACCACGCGGAAAGTCTTTGCGGGAATCAAGGCACATTACGATCCGAAGACGCTGATTGGCCGGCTGGTGATCATTTGCGCCAACTTGAAGCCGCGACAAATGAAGTTTGGCCTGAGCGAAGGAATGATTCTGGCTGCGGGAGACGGCGATTCGTCATTCGTGCTCTCGCCCGATACCGGTGCGAAACCTGGAATGCGCGTGCATTGATGACTGATGACCGATGACCGATGACCGATGACCAATGACCAATGATCGTTCGTCGTCCCGTTTCGAGTAGCCTTTGGCGAGTGATTCAAGATAAGCTCGCCCGGTGACGACCCCCCCGAAGCGTACGCTGCCTCCAGTTCTCGACGAAGTTTGGAAGACGTTCATTACGAACGCTGGTAACATCGATCCTGCTCGCACCATAACGACGTCCGGCCCTCGTGCCGTGCCACAAATGCGCGAAATCGTGCCTGAGCAACCGTCTACGCCGCTCGCTGCCTCGGAGCTGCCTTCGGTGTCAATCGAGCCGGATGCGGTCGCGCAAGGCGATCGGGTCGGCGCCGATTTCGAGGTGACGGGCGTGCTCGGCGAAGGCGGTATGGGTCGCGTTTTGCTTGCGCGGCAAAGGTCGCTTCAGCGAGACGTCGCGCTCAAAGTGCTCAAGGGCGCGACTTCCAAGCGTGACATGGTCGATACATTGCTTGCGGAGGCCATCATTACCGGGTCGATCGAGCATCCGAGTATCGTGCCAGTGCATGCGCTCGGCCGAGATTCGGAGGGGCGTCCGGTGCTCGTGATGAAACGCATCGAGGGGGTATCGTGGCGAAATCTCGTGCAAGATCCGCAGCATCCAGCGTGGGCGTCGCTGGCGGTCGAGGAGGGAGATCGTCTCGACGCGCATCTCGAAATCTTGATGGCGGTATGCAATGCGGCGCATTTTGCGCATACGCGTGCAGTCGTGCATCGGGACATCAAGCTCGACAATGTCATGATTGGTGGGTTTGGCGAAGTATACCTCGTTGATTGGGGTATTGCCGTGCGTATTGCGGGGTCGAAGGATGGCGAGACAAACGATAACCCCGAGTCGTATGGCGCGCCGGTTGGAACACTCGTCTATATGGCACCAGAAATGGCCATTGGCAATGTAGCGTTGATCGATGCACGGACGGACGTGTATTTGCTCGGTGCGACGTTGCACTTCATTCTCACGGGAAAACCCCGGCACCAGGGGGAAATGATGATCGAGCTGCTCTTTTCGGCTCGTGATTCCGATCCTGTCGATTACGGGCCGGAAGTGCCCGCGGAGCTCGCTGCGATATGTAATAGGGCGATGCACGTCGACCAGGACAAACGTTTTCAGAGTGCGCTGGAGATGCGGCAAGCGTTATCGTCTTTTAGACGTCATCGAGGCTCGATTGCGCTTGCAAATAAAGCAATGGCCCGGCTCGAGGAAATCGATGCGTTGTTTGCCCAGCAAGGCAAAGATGCGTTCAAACCCGACGACGAGCGTCTGCTGTACAAATTGATGACGGAATGCCGTTTCGGGCTCATGCAAGCGCTCGATGGGTGGAAGGGAAATCAAGCGGCCAGAGTTGCGCTCGATCAGTGCATCGAGCGGATGGTCGAGCACGAGATTGCGCAACGGGATGTCGAGGGGGCGCGGGCATTGCTCACCGAGTTATCTGCGGCAAGGCCGGAGCTCGAGCGGAAAGTCGAGGCATTGGCAGTCGAATTGGGCGAAGCAAAGGCTCGTGAGGAGCAGCTTGCGGCGATGGCCCGGGATGCTGATTTGCGCATTGGGGCGCGGTTTCAGCTTGCCATCTTTATGATGGTCCCGTTGTGTTTGTTGGTGGCGATCATCGTTGTGCTCCAGAGCGGTCAAGATCAAGTCACGAACCAGCAGCTCATTGTATTTCCTTTGGTGCTTCTCATGATGGTCGCGGGCGCATTTTTTGCCGTTGGTAAGCGCTTGACGACCGCGGTCAGCCGCCGCGTCTTTGCGTTCATGCTGCTGTCTCCGGTCGCCACGTTCGCGCATCGAGCACTTGCTCTCACCCATGGTGGGTCCGTGGCCTCCATTCTCGCCGCGGATATGGTGCTCGCAGCGGCTCTCTTTGCAGCGCTAGCGATTACGATTCTGCCGCACGTGGGTTGGGTTGCGGGCTGGCTTTTGGCAGGCGCGATTGCGGTGTCGCGATTTCCGGCTCAAGCCACGCCAATTTTCCTGATCTGCGCGAGCGTTGCGGTGCTGGTCACCGTCGTTATCTGGGGGCGCTTGACGTCGCGGCAGGATTCTTGACGACTTCGACGTATTGATTGCGAATCACTCTTGATCGCGGTGAGCATTTCGTCGA
>CAZETM010000031.1:0-15887 GCA_964514885.1 uncultured Polyangium sp.
CCCTCGAGTGCTTCTTTTGCAGCTGCCCTCAACTCCGCTTGAGTTTCCGCAAAGGTTTGGCATCCAGGGGCGTCCGGGAATTCGGCCAGAAAATACTTCCCCTCTTCGGAGATTTTCGCGACATACCACATGAACCGATCTCCTCATCCCAATTTGAGCCCCGACTGTTTCGCAATGCTCTTGAGCGTCCCCAGCGGTATGTCCTTTTTCGGGTGCGGCACCGTCACCCGCCCAGGATGGCCCGGATGCTTGAATTGAGCGTGTGAGCCCTTCGTATGGACAAGCGTCCAGCCCGCCGCCTCGAGGCGGCGAATGACCTCCTTCGAGGTCATGACTTTCTTCTTATACAACCGATAGGTTGTACGTCAAGTTGTAGATATCTCATGGGCGGTGGCGCTAGCACGTCCGTAGACAAACGTCAATTGCGCCGTTTATTCGTGTACCACGACAGTCTACTGTGGTAGCGCGCGAGTCGGACTCTCACGAGAACAGCGCCATCAAGTCCTCGCGTGTAATCGATACCGCGCGCCCTGCTTCACCCAATGCGGCCTCTGCCACCGCACGCTTCTTGTCCTGAAGCACCAAAATCCGCTCTTCCACCGTGTCTTTCGCCACCAAGCGATAGACGAACACGGGTTTGTCTTGACCAATACGATGCGTCCGATCCGCCGCCTGGTCTTCGACCGCGGGATTCCACCACGGATCGAGCAGAAACACGTGATCGGCCGCCGTCAAGTTGAGACCCACGCCGCCCGCTTTGAGCGACAATAACATGACCGGCGGGCCAGTCTCGGACTGGAATTCGTTCACCACCGCGCCACGATCCGACGTCGAGCCGTCCAGACGATTCCACGTAATGCCCGCAGCCTTCAAATGAGGCTCGACCAAATCGAGGAGCGACGTCCATTGCGAGAACACGAGCGCTTTGTGTCCGCCCGCTGCCGCATCCGAAAGCGCCTCCACCAGCGCCTCGATCTTCGACGAGCCCATTGCGGTTTGTCCCGGCACGAGCGCCGAATGGCAAGCCGCTTGACGAAGCCTAAGCAATGCCTCGAGCGCCAAAATCACGTTGCCACCTTCCTGCAATCGCTTCACGACTTCGGGCAACGTCGCAGCACGCACCGCTTCGTACACCGCTCGCTCGCTCTCGTCGAGTTCCACGTGGAGCACCCGTTCGGTGCGCGGCGGCAACTCTGGCGCCACTTCGCGTTTCATTCGGCGCAATACGAATGGGCGAATCTTTTCTCGCAAACGCCGCGACGCTTCCACGTCACCGCCTTCAATCGGAAGCGCATATCGCTCGCGGAAATCGCCTCGACCGCCCAACAATCCCCGATTGGCGAAATGCATCTGGCTCCAAAGCTCGTCCAGACGATTTTCCACCGGCGTACCGCTGAGCGATAGCTTGAACTTTCCGCGCAAAGTAAACGCAGCCCGCGTGACTTGGCTATCCGGGTTCTTAATCGCCTGCGCCTCGTCGAGCACGATCGCGTCCCATTCAATGCTCGACAAAAGATCCTGATCCATGCGCAACATCGAATACGTGGTAAGCGTGACGTCCACGGACGGATCGAGCGTACGCTTGGGTCCGTGATACATCGCGGTGGTCAAAGTGGGTCGGAACTTGCGAATTTCCGCTTCCCAATTGAAAAGCACCGTTTTGGGACAAATCACGATCGTTCGTCCGCTAATGGCGCAAAGCGCCTGCAAGGTTTTACCGAGACCCATGTCGTCGGCAAGAATGCATCCGAGACCCGTATTGCGGACGAAACACAACCAATTAACACCCTGATGTTGATAGACACGAAGCGTCGCTTGCAGGCCCTCGGGCAATGGCGCTTCAGGGATGCCGGCAAAACCATCGAGGAGCGGCAAAAGCCTAGACAAGCCCGGCGGCTTGGGAGCGTCGATTTCATCGCACAACTTCGCCAATGTGGGAAGCAATGCCGGCGGAATCGATTTGTCGTCAGTTTCAGCTCGCGCCGCAAGCAAATCGGCCACGCGCTCGCCATATCGATCGAGCCAATCCTCGGGCAATGGGGCAAAGCCTCCCCCTTCGAGCGGCACGATATCGAGGCCATCTTTCCACGCGCGAATCACGGCGTCCCCAAGCGCACGACTCGACCCGCCACCATCCGCCTCGTCCGGCGCACACTCGAATGTCACGTCGAACGAATTGCCCTCGACGTGGAAACGCGGGACCAATTTCCGATGGCCAAACAATTCCTCGAATGTTTCGCCTTGGTCACCCGCCTGGAAATCCTTCAATTTTTGCACGAAACGCAGAGCCGCGTCACCATCGAAATGGACGCGCCGGCCAAACACCATATTGAGTTCGTCGCGAAGCTTCGTCGCCAGCTTGCGCTCTTCCACTTCGTCGCGCATGGGCACCGGCCCTTGCACGTGCACGAGCACCTTTCCATCGACCCGCGCTTCGACCGGACGGCCATACACGAGCCGCGGCAAGACCGAAAGCGCATGTTTTTCCTGGGACAATTCGATTTCAATCCGCGGACGAGTCTTTTTGCCCACACCGGGCAAACGTTGAGTACGTACGGACAAACGTGTCTGTTTTTCCAGGTCCGGAAGGATTTTCGTGACGAACGTACCGAGCTGATCCTTGGCAACCAAACGTTCGAGCGGCAATCGCTCCCACGAATCGCCAGGTAACGTGGATTCACCGAGCGGCCGGAGCACATCCCCACACCGAGCCACTCCCCGCGCAATGATGGAATCGACGCTCGGGTCCTTTTCGACGCGCACATGCACGCCGTTTTCGTTGCCGTCTTGCACGACCGTACATGGACGAACGATTTCTTTGGAAACCCGAATGGGTTTGTCTTCAAAGAATAGGTTTTTGTTGGTTTCGAGCTGCGCAAAAAGCTCGCGAGTCTTCGTCGGCGGAACGACGTTGCCTTTCCACAGCAGCATCATGCGATCGATCGCGAGGTCCTCGTGCGTCGGCATAAAAGGCAAATCGCCCTTCGTCACGCGATTGGCAATGGATCCACGAAAGAGTTCTTCACGACCACCACCGGCGGGAGCCACGCAGCGGTCGAGAAACATGGTGCCCGCTTTGCGGGTGAACCGATAGACGAGTTTCGCCGCAGCTTCAACGGACTTGGTTTCCTTCGACGCTGACGCTCGAGCCGCGGCGCGCTTTTTCGGTGCAGCAGGCGCGGACGCGGTCGGGGTTTGCGAAACGAAAATGGTCGCCGCCGCCACATGCTGACACGGGTCGAATTTCCCACCGCAATCACAACCCCACTCGCCGTCCTTCACGAAGAGCACGACCGTCGGCGCAACCACCACGCCCGGGGCACGAATACGCAGGGTTATCTCAGAAGGCGACTGCTCTTCGACAACGACTGCGCCATCACGCGCAAGACCCACACCCTGTGCATACAGACCAGGCGGACAAGCTTTACGGACCGCGTCGAGCAGCGAATTCATCAAGGCGCTTCGCTAGCACGAATGATGGCGAATGTCCCGTGTGGATCAACCGTTCTGCTGCGAGAACGCGTCCTGCATGTTCATTGCCGCGCCAAGCGAACTCACCGACCGAAGAAAAGACGGAAACAGGCCCAACCCAACCCGATCGTCGCGACGGCTGAGGCAGCCCACATCGGGCGTACTCCAACCGACGCAGCCGTATTGGCCGTCATGTGCGGATAAAGCACCTCGGCCACGATGATCGCCACCGAGATCAACATTACATACGTCGGCCATTGCAGACGCCACCAGATGTCGGCCCAATCCACGGCTCGTTGCGATTCGGGAGGCCGAGAATCGGGAGCAATTTCCACCCGAAAAGACCGACTTTGCGTTTTTTCCGCAGAGGCAGCGATCGGACGCGGGCCGGTGGTTTGTCGGGGCGGACCGATATCGACATCGACACGTAATGAATCAGGCGGCTGTGGCGGCTGTGGCGACTGAGTGATGCGCCCTGGAGGCACGGGACTCGTTCGATCGCTCGGCATTTGACTGATGCGCCCGACAGGCAAAGGGCTCGTGCGCCCTGGAGGTAGCGGGCTTAGGCGCTCGACCGGCGTCACATTGATGCGCGCCGGCGGAATCGAGCTCACCTGTTCATTCGGTGCAAAACCAATACCATCGAGCGACAACAATGCCGGATCCGAAATGACAGGCATTGACGTGGAACTCGACGTGGTGCTAGACGCAAGCTGCGTTTCGGCTGTACTCCGTGCCGACATCGGCGGAGGCGGGAAAGAAGCGCCCGAAGAAAGCATGGGGCGCGGCGCCGCACGAAACGTCGACGGCATGTCGAGCCCAGTTTCCAATTCAGTCCAGAATGCCTCGATGGACTGCGTACGCTCACGCGGATCGATCGCAAGCGCGCGCAAAAACGCCTGTTCCACGGCGTCCGGCACGTCCGCGCCTTTGTAACGAGGCGTGGGGCGATATGTTGGATCGAGCGCTGCGCCCATCATTGCCGCAATATCATCATTGCCAATGGGCGCATCTCCAGTAAGCGCCTCGACCATCGTCAGCGCCAAACCCCAGACATCGGTCCATGGGCCCGTTTGTCCAAATCGTTTCGGTAACCATTGCTCGGGTGCTGCATATCCCGGCGTAAATGCATCGAACATGTTGCCCGTCGTGGCCTCCCCCGCATGCAGCGAGGCCGCACTCTTCGCACGCGCAATGCCAAAATCCAAAATACGCACACTCTCGCGCCCATGCGCTCGCACGACGAAAATATTGTCGGGTTTGATGTCCCGATGAATGATCGCCACTTGACCATCGACGGTCGTGATCGCATGCGCCTGAGCCAATGCCTGCGCGATGGGCTGCAGAAACGGCACGAGCGACCGAATGCCAAGCGGCGTTTTTCCCTGCTTCGAACGGCGATGAATGATCACGTCGAACGGCTCGCCCTCGAGCCACTCGAGCGCCAAAAACGGTACGAAACGACCCCCTTCGAGCGTAATCGCATCGACGTGCAAAGGACGCACGACCACCGGGCTCGCCGAAGAAAGTCGAAACAGCATCTCGCCTTCTTCGCGAAACTTCTCGAGAAACGCATCTCGATCCGCGGGCGTCATCGTCTCGGGCACCTTGAGACATTTGAGTGCGACCGGAGCGCGAAACGCCGTGTGAAAGGCTTGGTAAACCACACCAAAGCCACCCTCAGCCACGACCCGATCGATCCGGAAAAATCCGGCCTGAGTCGACCCAACGATGCCGAAGATGTCCGCGTCCACGCGGCTACTCTAACCGAGGTCCGATGATTCGGCGATATGAAGATGTCAACAAACCATCGGCGATGATTCGGTCCCGCGCGTACCTCGGAGACGCACGTACCAAGCGGATCGAGCACTTTGTGGCCGCGACACTGTCAAACTCATGACACGTCCAAGACGAGAACCGTCGTCGTCGCTCACGTTGCGCCGTGCGTGTGACTGTCTTCCAAAACGGCTGCAAACAACACGTCAACGAGCTTCGACGGAACTCCCAAGCGCTCCGCATAGTTGCGACGTTCTTCGAGCAGCGCAGATTCTCGCTCGGCGTCGTACAGAGACAAACCCAGCGCACGCTTGTTGGAAAAAAGCTCAACCACGAGCGCCCTTCGACGAGCAAGCAGATCGACAATCGCGTGATCGATCTCATCGATGGCAACACGTGCCGCAGCGACTTCTCCAGGAGGGGCAGCCATTCGCCGATCGTAGCCCATGTTTGTCGCAAACGCTTCGTTTTCGACGATCCTCGCGGAATTCCTGCTGTCTACGCGTGAAATGGTTCAACCAGGACAATCTAGTTTTTTCGTCCGTGGCGAGCTCGAACTGCACGCGATATACGAAGCGCCATGTCCGCATCCGACCATCCTCGCCTCCCCGAAATCCTCGCCCCCGCTGGTGACGAAGCCGCCATGCGAGCTGCCGTGGCCGCAGGTGCAGACGCCGTTTACTTTGGGCTCAAAGATTTCAACGCACGCGCCCGAGCAAAAAATTTCGACGCCGAACAGCTCGGACAAACCATGTCGTTCCTGCACGAACATGGCGTAAAAGGCTACGTCACGCTCAACACGCTGGTGTTCGACAACGAGCTGGACAGCGTCGAAGAAGCCATCCGCGCATGCGCGAAAGCCGGCGTCGATGCCGTGATCGTTCAAGACTTCGCCGTCGCGAAGATGGTCAAAGCCATCGCGCCCGATCTGCACATCCATGCCTCGACACAGATGACGTGCACCGATGCCGGAGCCGTCGAAATGGCTCGCGATCTGGGGGCTTCGCGCGTGATCCTCGCCCGCGAGCTGTCCCTGCAAGACATCGCCGCCATCAAACGCTCCACCGACATGGAACTTGAAGTCTTCGTCCATGGTGCGCTCTGCATCGCGTACTCGGGACAGTGTTTGACCAGCGAAGCGATCGGCGGACGCAGCGCAAATCGTGGCGCTTGCGCACAAGCATGCCGCTTGCCGTACGAGCTCGTCGTCGATGGAGAAACACGCGACGTGGGTGACCGCGCGTATCTGCTTTCGCCAGAAGACCTCGATGCGAGTGAGGTCGTGCCACAACTGCGCGACCTCGGCGTGGCCTCGATCAAGATCGAAGGACGGTTGAAAGGGCCCGACTACGTTGCGGCGACGACGCGTCTGTATCGTGCTGCCTTGGCGAACGACGAACGAAACGACTTGCGCGACGCGGCTCTACAAGCGTTCTCACGCGGCTCGGGACCAGGCTTTCTCGCCGGTGTCGATCACCAACGCCTGGTGGAAGGTCGCGCGTGTGACCACCGCGGATTGCTCGTGGGTGAACACTTGGGGCTCGTACGATTGCGCGGACGCGAGTACCTGAGCGTGAGTTTGTCTCGGCCCATCTCTCGTGGAGACGGTCTCCTGGTCGAGGGCGGCCACGCTGGGCAAGGCGAAGTCGGCGGACGGGTGTGGACGATTCAGCGCGACGGTGAAGATGTCGCGCGCGCGGATGCAGGTGACACGGTGCTCGTGTGGCTGGGTCCCGACGTGCGGGTTGGTCCTGCCGAACCTGACCGAAATGTTTGGAGGACCAACGATCCGGCGCGGGAGAAACAAACGCTGACGGAAGTGGAGCGCGCACCTCGGCGCACGAAGTTGCACATGCGAGTGACCGGGCGCTTGGGCGAGATGCCGCAGTTCGAAGCGCGTACGGACCAGGGTCTTTCGTGCGTGGTCACGGGTGATGCACCGATCACGGAAGCGTCTCGAGGAGCCCCGATCGCGGATGTTCTTCGTGACAAACTCGGGCGACTCGGGGACACGCCGTTCGAGCTGGGCGAGCTGCATGTCGATCTTCCACCGGGCGCGATGATTCCTCCGTCGTCGCTCAACCGAGCGCGCCGAGCCATGACGGTGGCTATTTCTGCGGGCGCAACGCGATCGTTTGAAGTGACAAACGTCTCGTGGCAGTCGCTCGTGGAGCAAGCGTTGCCGCCCGATCAAGCTGTGCCAACACGCGGGCTCTTCGTCCTGTGTCGAACGTTAGAGCAAGCCGAAGCGGCGCTCGATGCTGGCGCCGATGGCGTTTACCTGGACTTCCTCGAGCTGGTCGGAACAGGTGCTGCCGTTCGAACGCTTCGCGCGTCGCATGCGAACGTGACGATCGGCGTGGCGCCACCGCGTATTCGCAAGCCGGGTGAAGAAAAGATCGACAAGTATCTCGCGTCGCTGGAGCCGGATCTTTTGCTCGTGCGAGGGCTAGGTGCGCTTCGGGATGGGAATCAGCCGGGCATTACGCGCATTGGTGATTTTTCGCTCAATGTGACGAATCGTTTGACGGCCGCGGAGGTTCTGTCGCGAGGTATTGCTGCGTTCACTCCCTCGTTCGATTTGGATGCCGCACAGCTCGAGCGATTGCTTGATTCACCGTTCGGTCCATTTGCCGAGGTGGTGGTGCATCATCCGATGCCGCTGTTTCACATGGAGCATTGCATCATTGCGGCATTGCTTTCATCGGGGAAGGATTACCGAGATTGCGGTCGGCCGTGCGAGAAGCACCAGGTATCGTTGCGGGATCGAGCGGGCATGCTGCATCCGGTCGAAGCGGACGTGGGTTGTCGCAACACGGTATTTCACGCGGCCGCGCAGAGTGCGGCGAGCGTGCTGCAAGTGGCGAAACGTTGTGGTGTGCAGCGATTCCGCATTGAACTGGTGCGGGAGACGCCGAAAGACGTCGAAAGGATTGTCTCGACGTACCGGCGCTTATGGCAGGGAGAAATCTCGGTGATGGATGTATACCGTGCGCTCCGAACGGAGGGCGGTTATGGTGTGGTCAAGGGGTCCTTGCGGATATTGCAGGACGCTTGAATTATCTCCCCTCTCCACGTAGCGGCGAAGCCGCGAAGTTGGAGAGGGGGTTGGGGTGAGGCGTCAACGCTTGGCGGCGGCCAATTGCGATTGAAGCTGGCGGCGAATCTTTTTGACTTCCGCGGCCGAAAGATGACGCAATAGCTCGGCTGCGTGCGCACGCTCGTCTTCTTTGGCGAACGTAAGCAAATACAAGGGGGGCACGCCAAAGCCCTTTGCGAGACGCGCGATGGTGTGGATCGTAATGGCGGCGAGGCCGTGCTCGACGCTCGAAAGATGCCCCTTGGACAATTCGCTCGCGTCGGCCAGCCCCGCGAGGGACAAACCTTGTTCATGGCGCAGCTCGCGAATACGAGTACCAACCTGGAGAGCAAAAGCATCGGGAACGGAACGTCGCGGCATGGTCGTATCCTTTTCGACGCTCGCTTCTTCGAGCGCCGATGGCCTCTTTCAATGGCCTCTTGAGTTTCTCTTCGATTCGGTGACTTGCTGATCGTCTGCCCAAGCTCACTCGGTCCGTCGTGGGCCTTGCTCGATCACGAAAAACAATATGCATCCAATGAGACGAACCGGCGAATGAAATCGTCTGGGCGATCGGACATTATCGGTCCTAGATACACGACGAGCAGTCATGCGCTAGGGAAAACGATGTCACAGTAGGACATAGATGGTCCGACCATAATCGCGTGTTAAATGGCCGAAAATTTGGCAACAAAATGCCAAACGCCGAACGGCTGGAGGTCCGTTCGGCGTTTGGAAATTTTAAGCTGAGGGAATTCGTTGGTTTCTAGCGGCGCGCACCCACTTGCGCCTGAATTTGCCGGCGAAGCTTGCGCACCTGCGCCGTGGGCAGATTGCGAATCAGCTCGGCCGCGTGCGCTCGTTCGTCTTCCATGGCAAACGTGAGCAAATACATCGGGGGCACCTCGAAACCCTCCGCGAGACGGTAAATCGTGGTGATCGTGATCGCGGCGAGACCATGCTCGACGCTCGAAAGATGGCCCTTGGACAACGCGCTCGCGTCAGCCAATGCGCCAAGGCTCATCCCTCGTTCATGACGAAGCTCGCGAATACGAGCGCCAACCTGAAGTGCAAACGGCTCGGGAGTAGAACGTCGCGGCATGGTGATAATTCTTTCTCGGCCCTCTATCGGGCCGTAATCGGAGTTTCGCGGCTCGAGTCGCCCAAATCGTCTCGTCCTACCGCGTCTGTCGCGGTGGGCCGGCGGCGACCACGAATCAGACGATGCACTGAATCGGACGAACCCGCCAGGATAAACTCGTTATGGTAGGACATTGATCGTCCTACATGCATATCGCGGTTCGGGTGGGGGAAAAATCAGCCGGACGGTAGGACGAAGATTGTCCTAGCTGGCGTTCGAGCGGCCACGGCTGCGGCGCAGCAGAAGAGCGAGCGAAAGCGTTAAGAGCGACCAAAGCCCGGGCGGATCGGTCTGCCTTCCAGCAGCTCGACAATCACAGCCCGATTCCTGGTTGAGAGGCAACGGCTCGAAGACCTCGACCGGTTCATCACAAGCGTCACCTACGCCGTCGCCATCTTCGTCCGTTTGCGCGAAATTGGAATCGATGGGGCAATTGTCCACGTCGCCACAGACATTGTCCCCGTCGGTATCGTTTTTCTCGTCGTCGGGACACGAATCGCATGCGTCGCCAAGCTTGTCGCCGTCCACGTTCGCCTGGTCCGCATTCGCCAAACCGAGGCAGTTGTCGATGGCATCGCAAACGCCATCTCCATCGTCATCGGTGCCGGCACAATCATCGCACGCGTCGCCAATACCATCGCCATCCGCATCGGATTGCGTCGGATTGGCCAGCCCCGAACAATTGTCGACATCCTCGCATGCGCCGTCGGCATCCACGTCGAAACACGTGTCGCACGCATTGCCAATGCCGTCTTGATCGTCGTCTTCCTGATCGGGATTGGCGACCAAAGAACAGTTGTCCACATCCGCGCAAAGCAAGTCCTGATCGACATCGTTTGCCGCATCGAACGGGCAAACATCACACGCGTCGCCTTGAAGATCGAAATCGGAATCGAGCTGATTCGAATTCGGCGTCAGCGGGCAATTGTCTTCATCAGCGCATACACCGTCACCGTCGATGTCATTGGCAGCATCGTCGGGACACGCGTCGCACGCATCACCCGGACCATCCAGATCCGCGTCGGCTTGGCTCGTATTGGCATTGTTGGGGCAATTGTCGTCATTGTCCCACACGCCGTCTTCATCACCATCGCGACGCACGACGAAATCGGGCGCGGCCAAGCTTCCTTGGTCACCACCGTCGGGCGTGGCGTCGAACGAAGCGACATTCGAGATGACGGTTTGATCTGGCACGTCTTTGATGACCATGTCGAATACGACATTGGCCGAGGCTTGTACGGCCACGGGAACGCCCTGCACAATAAGCTCGCTCGGGGTCGAAGCATTGTTGCCGCCGCCGGCCGACACGAGCGACCACGTATCGGCCTGGAGCGGAATGGGATCGATAATCAGCGCCGAGCCAGCGTCCGTGCCTGTATTGACCAATTGAATCGTGTACCGAATCGTATCGCCAGCACTGGGCACGCCATTGCCATCGGCGTCCGTGAGCAGCACACCCGTTTTATTCGACCCAACCCCGAAGACAGGCTCGAATACGTTGATACCGACGACGTTGTACGCAATCCACCATTTATCGGTGTTCGCACTGTAAAGCATATCGACGCTGGTATCGCCGGCCGTGAGCGCTCCGGAAATGTTGAATCGATCGATATCGACGCCGCCCGTGGCCGTCTGCGGAGGCGTCGTGGTATTGATCGTCCGGTTCATCGGATTGTTCGCGGGATTGAGCGCATCCGCAAGGACGAGCGACGTGCCGCCGGGATTGCCCGTCACCACGACTTGCTCCACACCGGGCGAGCCGCCGCCAATGTCGCCTTCAATCGTGTACCACGTGAGATCACCTTGCGCAGGTGTATCGACGTAAATGCCGCCGAGCGAGATGGACGACGTGGCTTTGGATGAGCTGGACAAACCTTCGACGCCATCGTAAAGCGCAACGTCCCGAGGAGGCAGGCTCGGGTTTTGATACACCAAAACAATCGAAAACGATGCGCTATCCGTGGCTCGGTTCTGAATGGACGCCGCGAACTTGTCGACGACGTAATTGCCCGTGAGCTGTCCGCCCGACGCGAGAATCAATCCAGACACGTCCGCTCGGCAGACTTGGACGTCATACGTGGTGGCGTCAGCATTCGAGCAATAACACGTATCGGCCACGACGCTGATGGGCGCAGCCGCGCCCGGCGGGGTGAAATCTACGCTATCGTCGAACTTGAACGGCGGGAGGCAATCGCTATTGGGAATGGTTCCCGACCAATACAGAAATGCCTGCGTCAACGTCGAACCGGTAGGAATGTTTGCAGTTGCGACCGTAACCGTGGCCGGTTGAGTAATCGTGTCGACGTTGGTATCGTTGACGTCGGGACCGTCGACCGCCATGGATGTGCCCGTGGCGAAAAAGTCCACCGAACCGGACCAGGTGGTGCGCAACGTAATCGGCTCGTCTGCATGAGCTTGATTCGTGATTACGGTGACTGCACCGCACAGAAGCAATGCCGGCGCAAGCCTGCCAGATGCTCCTCGCGCATAACCTCGTCGCCTGCGAGCCCATCGTGCCGGACCGTTCATGCGGATCACCTCCGCACATTGTCCGCTCAGAAATATGAGCCGGCGTCAAGGTGATTTCGACAAACCCGACACGTTTTTACCGCGTGAGTCACTTGCTGTCGCAATCATGTAACCGCAGTGTCACACGCGCGGTCTTTGCACGAGCCTCGTCGAGAGGTAAATGAGGTAGAGCCCGGCCACACCCACGAGCACATAGACGATGCGCGTGAGCGCAGACATCGTGCCGAAGAGCGCAGCCACGAGGTTCCACTGAAATAGCCCGACGAGAGCCCAGTTGAGAGCCCCAACGATCACGAGAATCATTGCGGCCCACGCCATCCCCGACATTCCGCCCGTACGCGTATCAACCATGCTTGTGTCCCATGCAGGACGCGGGCCAATGGTTATGGGCACAAAGGAGACAAAGGAGACAAAGCGAGCAATCTCTAGCTTAAAAAATCCACAATCGCCCCGAATGTCTCGAGAGGAGCTTCGAGCGGCACCAGATGTCCCACACCAACCAGCGTACGCAGCTGAGCACCAGGAATACGTCGATGCAAAAGCTCGCCATTGTAATAAGGAATGAGCGGATCAAGATCCCCGTGCACCACGAGCGTCGGCGTCTGAACCTCGGTCAAACGGTCCCAAGAAGAAAAACGGCTCACCGCTCCAACTTGTCGCGCCATGGCTTGAGGCGACATACGTTGCGCCAGTGCAAACGAAATGACCATTTCGATGAGGTGCTGGTTTTTCTCAACGAACCCCGGCGCAGTGATCGCGGCATACAACGTCCGCAGATACGCCTCGACCGCCACCGGATCATCCGGATCGACTTTGGGCACGAGCAATTCGACAATCGGTGGCTCGGGCATTTGCACGGCTTCTCCGCCCGGCCAGGTCGCCATGAGCACCGCTCGGGAAAACCTCGTCGGATGCCGGAGCAGCAATTCTTGCGCAATCATCCCGCCCATCGAAATGCTGACGATGTTCGCTTTCTCGATGCCCAAATGGTCCAGCAAGCTCAATGCGTCCGCCGCCATGTCCGCAATTTCATATTCGGCGCCATGCAGTTGCGATGAATTGCCGATGTCGCGATTGTCGAATTGTACCGCGCGAAATCCACGTCCCACGAGCGCTCGCGACAAAGGCGTCCACTGCTCGCCTCGCATTCCGAGCCCCGAGATGAAAAGTACGACCGGGCCCTCGTCCCCAAGAACCTCGTAATGGATGTCAACATGACCAAAGTTTGCAACAGGCATGATTCACTTCCGAATAAACGCGCCAAGTGCCCACGGCAAGGACAACCTTGCACAGGACGTCAACCCGTGAGCACGACCACGGTTTCGACGTAAAGATCACCCGTCAGGTTTGCATACCTCTTTTCTCGGACGCCCGTCGTGGCGTACGCTCACGACCACGCCCCGGCCGGGGCCTCGGGAGTAGCCCTCGATCATGGATCTTTCGGTTATGCTAAACCACGCGATTTCCGCGGCCCTCTTCGTAGCAATGGGCCTGGTCGTCTTCGCCATCGCGTTCATCATCATCATCAAGGTGACGCCGTTCTCGATCCGCAAGGAAATCGAAGACGATCAGAACACCGCTCTCGCCATCGTGATCGGGTCGGTGATCCTCGGGCTTGCCCAGATCATCGCCGCCGCGATCCATGGGTAGTTGCCTCCGCGATCGCGCGTCTGCGGTTTCATCATGAACGGGCCCTTCATCTGGGGCGCACGCATCGATGTCGCCATCTTTGGCGGCTCCGCTTTGCTCGCGCTCGCGCTCGCCGCACTGTCACCGATCCTCAGCGACGCAGGCGCAGTTCCCACGTGGGGCTGGCTCGCTTTCGTGCTCGCCGTCGACGTCGCACACGTGCACTCCACGCTGTTCCGCACGTACTTCGATCGCGACGAGCTACGCAAGCGTCGCTCGCTCTACATCGCTCTGCCGATCGCTTGTTGGCTCGCTGGGTTTGTCCTGCACACCGCGAGCGAACAGTTGTTCTGGCGAGCTTTGGCGTACGTCGCAGTGATTCATTTTGTACGCCAACAAATCGGCTGGGTCGCCATCTACCGCGCACGAGCACGCGAACGATCCACGTTCGGACGGATCCTCGACGACGCGACGATCTACGCGGCAACAGGCTTTCCGCTGCTCTACTGGCACGCGCATCTGCCACGCACGTTTCGTTGGTTCGTCGACGGTGACTTCGTGACGCTGCCGTGGCTCACGCAGCTCGTGTTGCCAGCGCAAGTCGTTTGGGCAACGCTGCTCGTCGCGTACGCAGCGCGAGCTGTCTACGTCGCAGCGACCGGAGGCCCGCGAAACCTTGGGAAACACTTGGTCGTCGCGACGACGGCGCTGACGTGGTACGTGGGGATTGTCGGGACCAACTCCGACTTTCAGTTCACGGTGACCAACGTGCTCGTGCACGGTTTGCCGTACATGGCGCTGCTTTGGATGTACACGCGAGAGCGTGGAAAAGAGCGGCCCGGGACGCTGGTTGCAAAAGTTGCGTCACTGGGAGTGCTCGGGTTTGTCGCGACGCTCTTGGCGATCGCGTTCGCCGAAGAGATGCTCTGGGATCGGTTGGTTTGGCATGACAGACCATCGATGTTCGGCGGCGAGTGGCGAGGAGAGCCGCTGTTGGGACCGGTGGCTCGCGCGTTCGTGGTGCCGCTGCTCGCGCTGCCGCAGAGCGTGCACTATGTGCTCGACGCGGTGCTTTGGCGTCGGCGAGATACGGGGCAGGCACAAGCGAAGGCGCTTGGGTTCGTAGCGTCGCCCTTGGCGGCTCTCGAGAACCGAACGAACTGAGGCCGCTACTTCTGCGCGACCACCATATCGATTCGCGCCCATTCATCACTGAGCACCGGACCGGCTAATTCGTCCTCCACGCGCATGAATGCCGTGTACGGGTAAAACCACGGCGACTTGCCCAATTCCTTGGCCACTTGGAAGATGTTTCGCCCAGGCCCTGCGAATTCAAATAGCTGCTGCAATGTTTGACGAGGTGTGAAGCCCATCAAGATTCCGGCTCCTCTCCCGATTCTGTACCCATGAAGTAACCTTGCGTCGCGAGGCGTTCACGTGCTTCGATGAGCGATTGATGGAGGTAACGCTCGAGTTCGGCTTTGGAGGGAAGCTCCGTCCAATAGTTTGCGACAATGATGCCCGCATCGTTGAGCTGCAAAAGCTCGATTTGCTCGCGGCTGCCCTCGGCGCATAGAATAAGGCCAATGGGCGTTTCCTCGCCGGGTTGCCGCTCGTGTTTGTCAAGCCAACGCAGATACAGCTCCATCCGGCCTTTGTGAGCTGGTCGGAAACGGCCCAGCTTTAACTCGATAGCCACGAGTCTGGGATCCGTGCCTTGTCGCAGGCTGGACAAGGCTGTGCGTTCTCACGTCTTTTCGGCAATACGTTGGCGCAGGTGACGGACGCTCCAGCGCTCCTCCCCGGCGGCACGCGCATAATAGAAGCGCTCAGCCGGGTCTTTGAGCGGGAGAATTTCGAGAAAATGCGTCCAGCTCAATTGTCGCATCAGTGATGCGACAATTTGTGCATCGGGGAAAAGCTCCGCGAAGCGCATCATGCGGCGCAGGTTCTTCGCCTCGAAGCCGCGGCCAAATTCAGCGGCCAAACGAGCGCCGATTTGCTCCACCACCTTGGCCCCATACTGTACACGTTCGCCGCTCAGCATTTCCTCGTGCAGACGCTTGCCAAGCGTCCAATAAAGCAGGGACAACTCCGCATTGGCGACGACGGCTGCCCGATTTCGGCTGGCAGTGATGAGGGTCGTCAGCTCATCATGCAGCGTATCCAAATGCAGGGTTGGCGGGCTCCATCACCCGTTGCACGGTGCTCCATCACCCGTTGCACGGTGCTCCATCACCCGTTGCACGGTGCTCCATCACC
>CAZETM010000031.1:15987-29290 GCA_964514885.1 uncultured Polyangium sp.
CGTTGCACGGTGCTCCACCACCCGTTGCACGGTGCTCCACCACCCATTGCACGGTGCTTCATCAGGCATGCGTCGGTGCTATATCACCCGTTGCACGGTGGTCCATCACCGGTTGCGCGGAGCTCCATCGGGTATGCGTCAGCGGTCCATCACACGCTGCACTGCCATCCGTCATGAGGTGGTCGGCGCTGTGTCGACCATGTCTCGGTGCTAGGTCGACGATATGCTGGTGGTCCATCAACGCACTGGTTTGATGCCGCCTTTGCGTTTCAAGCCGAAACCAACGCGATAAACATCCGGCATGTTGACACGGCCGTCGTACATGCGGGAAAAAAAGCTGAGTGATTCGAGTTCGCGGCGTAATCCTCCGAAACCATCGCATAGACGTTCCGGCTTTTGCTCGGATTGCTCGAGCCGCGCCAAAATATTTTCAGCGTGCCAACGTTCTTCGATTTGTTCGAATATGCACGGAAGAACGAGGTCTCGCAATGCTTCGAGTGTGGGTTGGATCCAGGTGAAATCCTCGACGACTTCCCGCACGCGAATATCCGAAGCCGCTTGGACGCCAGCTTTGATGCTGGCAGACGACAAAGCGGGTCCCTCGTCGTTAGAGGATAATTCTGCTGCATTACGTAATGCAGTAACAAAACTTCGAGGACTGATTTGGCCCGACGGCGAGAAAAAGTTTACTCCCGCAGTACCCGGGTGCACTCGGGCCTGATCACTCTTCCGCGTCAAATTCACTTCATCTTCGGCGCGCCCTCGGCGGTGCTGTCGCCCGGCTCTTTCGCTCGCGCCGCAAAACGCGCTTCCTGCGAGGGCCGCATGCACGCGATTTTCTCCGCGCACGCCGTCTTTGCAAAACAAACTTCGGCTTCCACCACATCGGCGCGAGGAACCTTCGGGCCGTGTTCCGCATATTGTTTGCAACGCTCTTGCCTCGGTTCGAGCGGCCCCGTCCCGTCGGCCACCGCCTCGGCAATGCCCTCTTTACGAATCTCGGCGCGAGTCTCGGGGTTGGCCATTTGCGAATACCTGCCTAAGCAACCATGCCCAAGGTTTTCGACGCTGGTGACTGACATCTGCATCCGGCTGCTCGAAGAGCTTGCCAAAAAGCCGAAGCTGCACTGGGTTTGGCGTGGCAATTTCATGATGTGGCACGTACGGCCTGGCTGACGCGCCTCACCCCGGCGATAGCAACGTTGTGGTACTCGGTCAACGTTCTCTTTTTTTGCTGGTCTTTTTGCTCGTTGGCTTCTTCGCGGCTTTTGCCAGCACTTCAATACGTTCTTCCGGCACATCGTTTGGCCACGATCGAAACAGGAGTCGTTTCGTTCCGATAAACACCATCGTCCCGCAACGCAGTTCTTGCTTGCCCACGAGCATCGGAAGCAACGTCGTGTCCTTCGAATACCGCTCCACTTGCAAGGCAGCAGCGGCAAATGCCATTTCAATCGCGGGCTCTTTGGCATTGGTTTCGAGGTACTTGAATTCGATCATCCACGCATACCGGAGTCCAGGAATGTTGGGCGCGGCGGCGAGGAACAAATCGCAATAGCATTGCGCAAATTCTTTTTCGCTCAGCGCGTAAAACACTTTTCCGAGGGACACGTACATCATGAACAGCAATTTGATGGTGCGTTCGTCGAGCTTTCGCGTGTCCTTGATGGCAAAATGCTGAATGATTCGCTCATGGAAGAGATTGAGCAGCGGAGCGATGTCGCCTCGTAATCCCATGCTCTCCAGCGTACTCGACAAATGGGTCGTATCAATCGCAAAGTTTGCCTGCTGGTCCAAGTGTTTGGCCAAGTGTTCCCATTGCAACTCACGAATGATGCGATTGGGTATTTCGAGTTCATCCTGCCCGGCAGCCTCTCCTCCCGCGCGCAGCGTGAGCATGCCCAGGTAATAGAGCAGCGAAATGAAAGCGGAACGCGTTTCCAGGAGTTTCACGCCGAATTGTTCGACGAGCGGACTCCGAATCGAACGCTCGGAAAGAATCGTCTCGAAAATCGTTCGTCGTTCGTCCATCGAAACGCTTCCCGGTGCGCCGACGTGCCCAAGATGCTCGTACGCGGTACGCACATTGCGGTCGAGCAATTCACGGGGAAATGCTTTTTTCGTCGCCAATTCGCGAAGAAAATAAAGCACCATGTCCGAATTAAACAATCCTTCGGCCGCATTCGACGAAAACCGGTACCCGTCGTAATACGCTTTCAACGTCTCGAAAAGCTTGGTCCGATCCGCCAGTTCACCTTGCAACTGCGGCCTAGCCGTCACGAATTCTTCAATGGCGCGTTCGACGTCTATACGCGTAAAACCTGCAAAATTATCAAAATCCGGGGCCATCGAAATGTTCGACGTAATGTTAAAACCGCTCGACATATCGTCGAGCATCAGCGGCGTGACGCCAGTCATGAAAAGCCGTGCGACGGTACCGGAGCCCGTGCCTGTCTTGAGCGTCGCATAAAAACTACGCACGAAACCCGTGTCTTTAACGATTGTGTTGTAAACGTTTTCATCGCAAGCGGCCAAAAGTCGATTCGCGAAGTGATCGTATTCGTCAATGAGCACGTAAAGCTGTAGTCCTGATGCTTTGATGATGCTCAACAACATGCCCAGAACCGATTCCGGATCGCGGAACGTTTCGAGTCGTTCCAGAAACCCGCGAAGGTTCGGCACGCGGTCGCCATAACTTAGAACGAAGTTCGTGACGGAGCTGCGGATCACGTCGAAAAATGTGCGAAACAAGGCTTCGGGACCGCGACCTGTCGCAACCTGGGAAAAGTCGAACCATAGAATCAAAAACTTGTTATGCAACGGCGTCGGATGCTCGTGAATCCACAGGCCGGTGAATAACTCATCGAATTGGTCGGCCTTCGCGATGTCGTAATAATGCGACAACATGCTGAGGATTGTCGATTTGCCAAACCTACGCGGTCGAAGGAAAACTACGTAGACATACGCAGACATTGGGTTTTCCAGCACCGACAAGAACGGGGTCTTGTCGACGTAGAAGAGCCCTTCACGTCGGATGGTGGCGAAATCGGACTGGCCGTAGGGAATTCTCATGATTCGTGGACCTGCGAGCGCGAACGCGCCGACGTTAGCACGCTTCGCTCGGCAGGGCGAGTTTGTCGTGAATGGAGGTTACCGGCTCGCAAGGCAATTGCCGCCTGCGCCTCCGGAGCCCAAAGTCGAGTCCCCGACGTGGAACTGGAGAAAGCTACTTCTGGGCGACCACCATATCGATTCGCGCCCATTCATCACTGAGCAGCGGGCCAACCAATTCGTCCACCACGCGCGTGAATGCCATGTACGGGAAAACCCACGGCGACTTGCCTAATTCCTTGGCCACTTGGAAGATTTTTCGCCCAGGCCCGTCGAATTCGGCAAGCTTGGTATACGCCGCTGGGGATTGAAAAATCGTTTTTTCGTGACCCTGGTGATCGATGATTCGAAATCCCGCGGCCTCGAAAGTCGAAATGTTATCCGTCGGGCGCTCGTAACCCAAATGCCCATCGCCTTCGATGAAGAGCTTGTCGTAAAGTGACTTGTTTTGCTCTTTGTAATGGCGAATGAGCGGATTATCGGTTTCGACGTCGTACAGAAAGACGATTTTTCCACGGGGACGAAGGATTCGCTGGCATTCTTTCAACATGGCCGGCTTGACCTCGGGCGGAATGTGCTCCCAAAAGAATGAGCTGACCACTGCATCGACCGATCCATCAGGAAGAGGAATGCATATCGACGCATCCGCCTGCACTCGGCGCTCGTACCCCACGAGCTGCTTCAGGGACGCAAAAGAAACGTCGCAGCCGACCATATGATAACGTTGCCCGAAATAACGCACGCCCCCGGCACACCCCAGCTCGACGACGATCGCCCCCTGCGGAACATGATGTCGAACCGCCCAGGGATAACCATTCTGAACGAGCCACAACGGCCACGCGTACAAAGCGCTCTCGCTGCGCGGAACGTAATTCAAGTGACCGAGATACACGCCTTCGTAAAATTCGTCCGTCCGCTCGAGCAGCCGCACCACTCCGTCTTCCACCGGATAACTGCGCCCACACCCCGGGCACGAACATCGATTGCTTTGTGATTCGTCGAGGCTCGCACGACAGGACGGACAAATGAGCGAAGTAAACATGTCTCGCGGCATCTCCAGGCGCGCAGCATACGCCACGGACGCCAGAGAGCAAGCCATTCGCTCACACAGCGTTCGCGTCGAAATTGCTTTCACCAAAATGTGCTGTGTGTGATAATACCAACGAATCGGACCAGACGACTTGGTAGATCTGCGCTAAGGTGAGCAAGGTCGCCTAATTGAAGGGGACCTGGCCAGGGGGACGAATGCAAGTCGATCACGCGTCGAATTCGTCGTGGGAAGACGAGTCTTCCACTATGCCCGTGGCTGTCGGTGACATTCTGGACGGTAAATACAGAATCGTCCGAGTCCTGGGAAAAGGTGGAATGGGGGTGGTCATGGCCGCCGTCCACGTCGAATTGGGGCACCGCGTAGCCTTGAAGTTTCTGTCCCGCAGCGGCGCGCAAAATGAAGAAACGCTCGCCAGATTCGCTCGTGAAGCAAGAGCGGCCGCGATGATTCAAAGCGAACATGCGACGCGTGTGCTCGACATAGGCAGGCTCGTCGGGGGCGAACCGTATATGGTTCTGGAAATGCTCGAAGGCTGCGACCTTGGAGCCCTCGTCACGCGACAAGGACCCCTGTCCATTCAAAATGCTGTCACGTACGTGCTGGAGGCCTGCGAAGCGATCGCAGAAGCGCATTCTTTGGGCATCGTGCACCGAGACGTGAAGCCGGACAATCTATTCCTCGTCAAGCGACCGGACGGAACCAAAATCGTGAAATTACTTGATTTTGGCATTTCCAAGTTTTCCAAAACGCCCGCTGGCAAGCTCGAGAATAGCCCGTCACTGACGACGACGTCGACCATTATTGGATCGCCCATGTACATGTCTCCCGAGCAGCTTCGAGCGACACGAGACGTGGATCATCGCGCCGACATTTGGTCGCTTGGGGTGACTCTTTACGAGCTCATTTCGGGACAAATTCCGTTCCCGTGGCGTAGCTTGGCCGAGCTTTCCGCTGCGATTCTCAAAGATCCGCCAGTGCCACTTTGCGCGCGTATACGATCCGTACCGCCCGAGCTTGATAAAGTGATTACTCGCTGTCTCGAAAAGAATCCCGCCGACCGTTATCACGACGTGGCCGAATTGGCCTACGCGCTCGTTCCATTCGGAGGCCCTTCCGCAGAGGCTTCCGCCGAGCATGCGGCACAACTTTTGGCCCGCAATCAGACGACCAGGCCCGAAGCCGATACTCGACGCGAAACGCTGCACGATCGCCAGACATCCAAAGATGAGCGAGCCGCGGCTCTTGCTGCTCGAATGATGTCCTTGACCGGAACGACGACGCACCCGGCCGGCGGAACATCGACCATCCAGGATATTGCTGGACTCGGCTTTTCGCGACCGTCGCGTGGGCTGCGCATTCTACCATTCGTCATGATTGGAATGACCATGGCCGTCGCCGGAGCAGGTTTAATGCAATTCGGTCCGTGGTCGAGCCACAACATAAAGGTATCCGAAGCTCGACGCGGAATCGCCACTTCAATCGCGCAGTTGCCAATTACGATCAGCACGCCACGCGAGCCCAGATTGCAAAATCCAGCGCTCATACCGGTCGATCCGCCGCCAGCGCTGCCCCCCACGGCCGCACCATTACCTACGTCATCACCGCCTTCGCGAGTGAAGAGCGCTCCCGCTGGAGCTGCATCTGTCCGGACAAACACGCCGGCGCCCGTGGTAAAACCCAATCCTTTCGCGGATCGAGAATAGTCAGGGATGCACATGAGCACGGAGCGTTCTCGAAATCGGCGACAACAATTGCGCATTGCATTCGTCCTCAGCGTCTTTTTGATGGCCTGGCTGCCAGCACAAGTCGCGACAGGACAATCGTCTGGCAATGATCACGAGCGTCGAGCGAATGCCGAGGCGCTTTTCGACGAGGCTAGAACGCTCATGGCTATGCAGCGGTATGCCCAAGCTTGTCCCAAGTTTGCCGAAAGCCAAATTATCGACCCGGCCGTGGGCACGTTGCTCAATTTGGCAGATTGCCTGGAAAAACTCGGGCGGACTGCGAGCGCTTGGGCCGAATTTCGAGCAGCCGCGGCGGCAGCCAGCGCGAAGGGACAAACCGATCGAGAACAAGTTGCTCGCGATCGCGCCACGCGCCTCGAAAGAAAACTCGTGCGATTGGCCATCGTCGCGCCGCACGATACGGAAGAGCTGGAAATACGAAAGAATGGCGCCGTCGTCGGGCGTGGCTCATGGGGATTGCCCTTGCCTGTGGACCCAGGACATTACGTCGTCGAAGCTTCGGCTCCGGGCAAACGATCTTTTCGTACGGAAATCGATATCCCGGCCAAACCAGGCACGCAATTGACGACCATCATTCCGCCGCTCGAGAATTCCAAAAGGCCGACGGGACATGCGCAACGTATTGCCGGTGCGACCGTGGGCACCATGGGCGCCATTACGCTGGTCGTCGGAGGCGTGCTCGGGGCCAGGGCCATGCAGGTCAATTCGGCGTCGACGGAAAATTGCCGCGGAAACATTTGTAACGAAGCCGGAGTTTCCCTGCGCAGTGATGCGCGTACTTTCGGCAATGGGGCAACCACGGCATTCATCATTGGTGCAGCGGCCACAACGGGCGGAATCATCACGTATGTGCTCGCACCCAAGAACCCCGCTATCAATGTAAAATTCGGCGCCAGTCTTTCCGGCGCGGGTGTTTTCGTGGGAGGCGCATTTTGACGAAGGCAAACCGAATTGGTCGCAGTGCGAAGTTATATCATTGCGTCGTCGTCAGCATCGCGGTGGTAATGGTCGCCTGCAATGCGCTCGTCGGAATCGAGCCTGGAGTTCTCGGATTGTGTGCCGACGGCACGCGCGTCGAAGACACCGGGTGCGAATCCGACGGCGGTAGCAATGGAGTTGCGGCGTGCACGGCCCCGTGGCAACGTCGCGATCCCGTCGGAGGTCGATGTTACCTCCAAGAATACGTCAAGCGCGAATGGGCCTCGGCCGAGCAACGATGCGTCGATCTTGGCGGGCATCTGGTCGCGATCGACTCGGCGAATGAGCTTGCACTGCTGGCTGATTGGATTGCCTCGGAAGTCTGGATTGGCGGTTCGGACGCGAAGATCGAAGGCACGTTCGCTTGGACAAACGGACAGGCTTGGACGTTCACGTCGTGGAAAGAAGGCTTGCCGGTGGATCCGGGAGGTACCCGCGACTGCGTCGTGCTCACGACCTCGCCTGGTAGCCTGCCGGTATCCGAGTGCCGGCTTTGCTCGGAAAAGCTCGGGTACGTCTGCGAAAACGCGCCCGACGATCGGTAACTTACTTGGCTGTGGGGGCGAAATGATGCGATGGTGCATGTCCATCATGCGCAGCGCCCTCAAGCTCGTTCTTTTTTCGCTCGCCCTGCCGCTTGGTTGCGGAGGAGCGCAACAGTCGTCGCCCTCGGAATCCGGCTGGCACGGCGATCTTGCCGATCCGTCGGTGGAACCGCTGGATCAGAAAGATGAGCCGGAGCGCAAGTCCGATGCGCCGGTGCCCATCAGCGGTCCGCAAACAACACCGCCAACCGAAATGCGCGTACGGCACGACTTGATGCTGGCGAAAGACTCGGCGCGCGAAGCCGCGTGCTCGTGTCTGGCCGTAGTCGTGGCGTCGTCACCGACGGATCCGCGTCTTTCGTGGATCGATGCGCCTCCGAAGCTTGAATCGGATGTGGCGCTCGTGGCCGTGAGCAGCAAGGGAATTGCTTGTCCGGGTTTGCCCGCGGACACAACGGAACGGCCGAGCATTTCGGGAGTTGAAAAGGACGGCGCGGATGTCGTGATCACGATCGAAAACGTTCCACCTGGAAGGCCCGTAGCGACCGGAGCCGTCATTCCGAAACCTCAAGCAGGCGGATCGATTTACGTCAAATCGAAAAGCGCCAAGGTTCTTTACGGCAAACCGCTCACGGGCGCAGGACGCTGTAAGGTTCGATAGCTCTCGCTAACCAATCTTCGCGAATCGCCGCGCGATGAAAACGCATGACCACGTTCGGGTCGGTCACGAGCGACACGCGCGAATCCCTCTTGCCGGAATACTAACGATACGGCTGATATGAGGCGGCAGGCGGGCGAGTGACGGCAACTGGCAAGCGGGAGGGCTCAGGTGGCTTCGCTGGGTTTTTCGAGGTGATCGCCATGCAGCTCGCGCAATTTCGTTTTGAGAAACTTGCCAGTCGAAGTACGCGGAATCTGGCTCATGAATACGTAATCGTCTGGCAGCCAGAATTTCGCAAACTTGGGCTCGAGATGCGCACGAAGCTCGTCTTTCGTGGCGGATTTGCCTTCCTTGAGCACGATGGCCGCCAGCGGCCGCTCGGACCATTTCGGATGCTTTGCCGCAAATACGGCCGCCTCGAGCACCGCCGGATGGCTCATTAGCGCATTCTCCAACGCCACCGAGCTGATCCATTCTCCTCCGGACTTGATGACGTCCTTCGATCGATCCGTGATGCGCATATAGCCATCAGCGTCGATCGTGACGACATCGCCCGTCTTGAACCACCCGTCCTGCGTGAATCGATCCTCCCCTTCGCCACTGAAATACGACGAGGCAACCCACGGCCCGCGTACTTCCAGCTCGCCCATGGTTTCGCCATCCCAGGGTAATACTTTGCCTTCCTCGTCCACATGTCGCTGTTCGACGAACGGAACGGCATAACCTTGCGACGCGCGAAGGGCCAGTTTTTCCGGATTGGTCTTATCCGCCAAACTATTTTTGACTCGGGCGAGCGTTCCGAGTGGGTTGGTCTCGGTCATACCCCACGCATGCGTGACTTCGAGGTTGTGTCTCTCCTTGAAACCATCAATCATCGACGCAGGCGCCGCGGCGCCACCAATGACCATGGACCGTACTCGCGACAAATCCCATTTGCCGGGATTCTGATCGAGCAGTTGTAGAATGCCGAGCCAAATCGTGGGCACTCCGGCGGCAAGGGTCACGCGCTCCGAATGCATGAGGTCGAGCAGGCTTTGCGGATCGAGGTGCGGGCCAGGAAAAACGATTTTCGATCCCGCAGCCACAGCCGAAAAAGGCAAGCCCCACGCGGCTGCGTGAAACATGGGCACCACGGGCAAAAGCGTGTCGGCTTCGCGTACGCCAAGCGTATCGGTCATGCAGGAAACGAGCGTATGCAAAGTCGTCGAACGGTGGCTGTAAACAACACCTTTGGGATTGCCCGTCGTGCCCGACGTGTAACAAATCATCGCGGCCGAGTTTTCGTCGAGCTTGGGAAAGTCGTATTCGTCTTTCTCAGATGCAATGAGTTTTTCGTAATCGAGCTCCGCCCCGGCGTCGCCTTCCGGCGCAGGCAAGTCGCCAACGACAATCACATGCTGAACCCACTTGACTTGGTCGGCAAACTTTCGCCACAACGGCAAGAGCGATCGGTCGACGATGACCACTTTGTCTTCGGCGTGATTGGCAATGTATCCAAGCTCGTTCGGATGCAATCGCAAGTTGAGCGTATGGATGACAGCGCCAATTGCGGGAGCACAAAAATAAGCTTCGAGGTGCTGCTGGTGGTTCCAACAGAGTGTCGCTACGCGATCACCAGGCTTGACACCGAGCTTGGTGAGGGCATGCGCGAGCTTGCAAGTGCGACGATAAAAGTCGGCGTAGGTCGCGCGCACGAGAGATTTGTCGGGGCGTCGGGTGACGATCTCGGTGGCGCTAAAGTACGAGCGAGCGCGCTCGAGAAAATGCGTCAACGTCAAGGGAAAGTCCATCATGCGTCCGGCAAGCATTCTTCTTCTCCTCTTTCGTCTAACCCCCTCTCCACGTAGGGGAGAAGGGGCCAGGGGTGAGGCGGGATCGTACACGACCAGGCCACGTGTGTCGCGAATTTTCGTCCGGTCGTGAGTTGTATACGCGGAAGTTTTACGCTTCCTACCAGCCGCGATCGTCGATATGCTGCGCAGCGATATGCGCCTACCGCAATGGCTCCCGCGTCGTTCCGATCTTTCGGGCCTTGGCTTGGCCGCGGCTCTCGGCGCTGTCGCGCTGGTAGTGATTGGCATTTTGCCATCTTCGCCGTATCTTTCGGACATTCTCGTCGCCCTGGTGCTCGGGGTGCTGCTCTTCAATACGCCGGCGCGGCGTTTCGTCGGGCTCGCTCCACCGTCGTTGTCCCGCGAGCCTGATCGATATGCGGCCGGTTTGCGTTTTACCGGGAAATGGGTGCTGCGTGCGTCGATCATTTTCCTCGGCTTCAAAGTTCGCACACAAGATTTTGGTTTGGCACAAATTGCATTGATCCTTGGAGTTGCTGCCGTCACGGTTCCAAGCGCGTTTTTCGTGACGCACACCGTCTCTACAGCGCTCGGAGTGCGCCGTCCGATGGCGGACCTCATTGCGGGAGGAACGATGATTTGCGGTGCTTCGGCCGTCAATGCCGTGGCGCCTGTCGCGGGAGCGCGGCGCGAAGAACAAGGAATTGCCATTGCCACGATTTTCTTGTTCAGCGTCGTCGCCTTGATCGTATTCCGTCCCATTGCAACGCTCGTGGGGCTCGACGGCGCGCATGCAGGATTATGGAGCGGCCTGGCCGTCAATGACTTGTCGAGCGCCATTGCAGTGGGCAAGCAGATGGGCGAGATGGGCGGCGAAATGGCTGCCGCGGCGAAATCGACCCGAGTGCTTTTGCTCGCTCCCACGCTCGTCGTGCTCGCATTTCTGCGTCGAGATACGGCGCCAAAGGACATCCAAAAAAGCGCGCTCGACAATTTGCCTGGGTATCTTTTGGGATACGTCGCATTCGCGCTGGCTCGTGCCGCCGGGGACCGCGCATTCGGAACGAGTACCACCTGGCAATTCGTCATCAAAGCCGATATTTTTGCCGTCGATTGGCTCATGGCCACCGTCGCGGCTGCCATTGGCTTACACCTGGAGCTGCGCACTCTGCTGGCTTCAGGCGTGCGAGCGCTCGCCGTCGGGGGCGCTGCATCGGCGTGGATGGCCTCGTTGTCGCTGGCCATGATTACGTTTGCCTACCGCGGAATGCCGCTCGTCTCGACCATTTTGGGCGTTTCCGCGTTGGGTTTGTCCCTGATTGCGTATCGCGTGATATCAACGCCCGCGGCGCAGGCACAGGTGCTCGAAGGTCGGCTCGAAGCGGGTGCGTCGTTGTCGCTCGCCGATGCAATGGCTCTGCTTTCAACCCTCGAAACGCAAAAACGGATCACCGATGCAATCTTGCGAAAATTGCTCGGGCAGCTTCATCCGTCGATTGGAGAATTGATCCCCGCGCGCCAGAGCCCGCTTCCGCACGGAAAAGGCTGCCGGTGGCTCACGTATTGGGAAGGCACGAGCGGCTGGGCTTTGGTGGCAGTTTGTCGCGAGCCGGGATCGGTAACGCCCATTCACGCGCATTCACATCGGTTGCTCGGAAAAACCATCGAAGGAAAACTCGAAGAGATCCGTTTCGCCAAACGTGACCCGAACGAGCTGGAGCTGGTTTGGCGAAAGATACTTTCCCCGGTCGATCTGGTCGAGACCGATGGTTTGCTCGATCCACATATCGTGCGGGTGCTCGGGGATCGCCCAGCCATCGATTTGCAATTGCGCGGGCCTGAAGTGGGCAGCCCGGGCCTCGAGTTTCAAACGGACAAACCGTTCGACATCGAATCGTTGCGCGCCGGCGATCGATTAAAAACGACCGTGGGAGTGGACGAGCGACCTGGGCAGGGTGGCGAAGGTGCGAAGGTGGGTCGATTGCCGGCGGATTAATCACTACTCTCCTCACCCCCGGCCCCTCTCCAACTACGCTTCGCTTCGTGGAGAGGGGAGTTTGAGGGGTGAGGCCAGCAGTAGTATCAATTGAATGCGCCGCCATCCATCGAAATGGTAGCCGTGGTGCGTACGCCTTCACCGCCTTTCACCTCGAACTTCTTGACGGTATTGTCCAGACGAACCTCAACCTGGCCTCGAGCGGCGTCGAGCCCGCCGGTCACGAATACGCGATACGTTCCGTCTATGGGCGACGAGACGGAAATCCACGAAGAGCCCGAACGGCTCGGGCCTGGGGTCAAGGGCGTGAAAATGCGGCCCGCCGGATCCATAAGCACCACGCGAGGACAACCTTCGACGCCATCAGCACAAGAAATCGAGGCGGATATTCTTTCTCCCGCCGGACGACCTGCGTCGTATTGCGGCGCATTGATTGATTTTTCCACGGCGTCACGCAACGACGACAACCGCTTGCTGGTGCTATTCTGGGCCGCGAGCTTCGCCAACACGACATCTCGCTCGCCAAGCAATCGGGCCCGACAACGAAGAGATTCTGCGACCGCTGTTTCATCACCGGAATTCAGTTCTGCAACCGAGCGCCAATGAGCACACGCGCGAGCTTCATCCCCCGCAGCTTCGAATGCTCGCGCGGCACGCTTATGCAATTCTCCGTTCGTTGGCTCGATTTCGACTTGCGTATCCACCGCGACGAGCGCCTCTCTGGTTTTTCCAAGTGCCGCAGCCGCTCGCGCAAACATCTCGTGCGGCATCGTGCGATCGGGATCCATCGAGACGTACGCGCCGGCTTCCCGGAATGCCTCGTCGAATCGACCGCGAACGAGCAACCCGCCAATGAGCGCTTCGCGTGCTCGGCGACTTTCTTTGGATGTTTCGAGTTCTTTTTGCAATCCCTTGATAAAGTCGCTCGATTGTGTGCGCCACGAATCGTCGGCAGCGCCAACCCACGACGAGCTACGCCGATGATTCGTGCCCGCTGGGGACCATGAGGACCCGTCACCGGGAGCAAACAGAATGGGATACACGACGACGACGGTGCCGCCCTCGGGCGCCGGAAAGCTCAAGCCATAGAAAGCGCGCACGACACACGAAACGACGCCGCCATCCGGCATGTCCGATCCACCATTACCTACGTTCGATACCGCGCCGTCACGACCGATGACGAAACGGACCGAAACACGACCCTGCAAATTGGGATTGTTGCGCAATCCGTTTTCGTAACACAGTCGGAATCGGCCAAAGTTCTGGCGCACGATACGTTGAATGACTTCCGGTGGCAAACGACCGCTGACGGATGTCGCCCCCATACGCACGCGTGGAGGACTGATGCGATGTGACCCGGACAAACGCCCGTGTGCCGAGCCAAATCCCTGGCCGGTGCCGATGCCGGAGCCGGAGGCAATGC
>CAZETM010000032.1:0-28733 GCA_964514885.1 uncultured Polyangium sp.
CATGGTGGTGACGAGCAGCGAGTTCGCAAGAGGTCCGCCCGGTGGACTGCCTCCGAATATGGGATCGAGCCCGGCCCAGAATGATGGCGACAAACACCCTGCTTTGCCAAACCGATCCGGACGTCGGTTCGCCATGGAAAACGATGCGAGCCCTCCGCGGGACGAGCCAATGATGGCCGAATTCGACGCCTCGGGTTTCGTCCGGTACCACGTATCGATCCAATTCTTAACGTCGTCGGCTACATAGTTCGTGTATTTGTCGATATCACAACAAGGTTTGCCGTCCATCGTGGACGCATGGCTGTATTCACGTTCCCGATCGATGGGATGCAAAGCGACGAGGATCATGTGTGGTATTGTTTTAGTCGCATACAACCCGGAAAGAACGCGATCGGCATCCCACGTGATGTTTCCAGGTCCGCCAGGCCAAAATGTCGTATGCCCATCATTGAAATAGACGACCGGATAACGATCGTTGGTCTGGGCATATTCGCGAGGCAAATAAACGTGCACCTTGCGCGGGGCAAACCCGGTTGGTCCCACCGTCAAGGCATCGTACGTATGAAAATAACCCGAGGCTTCCGCTTCGTCGTGCTCCCAACCGTTTTGACCACCAAGCATGATGGGCTGCGTGGGTAATGGTTCGATTGGACCAACCTCGCCGCCCCCTTGATTGCCGCTGCCTCCATTGCCGCCGCCGCCGCTGCTACTGCTGCTGCTGCTGCTGCCAGCCATAGCCCCTCCAACTCCGCTGCTCGCACTGCTGCTCGATGACGCGGACGAGCTGGAAGCTTCGTTTTTCTCGCTCTCAGCGGCGCATGCAACAAGGAGCGATCCTAGGACGAACATGCTGGTGAATCGGCCGTCACTCATGGATTCGAATGTGCCACGGGTGAACGGAGAATTAAATGCCGTGGGCGCTTGTGAATCGAGTGCAGGCGGCGAGAGTTTGCTGGTTTGTGCGTTCGAGCTGCCCGAGTGTGCGAGAATCGCCGCGCATCGCACGCATTGTAGAAGAGGAGCCTGATCATGAAAGTTACGTCGTTCGTGCTCGTTGCTGTCGCCGTTTCGTGTCTCGCGGGTTGCCCCGAGGAAAAACCTGCGGTCAAACCGGAGCAGAAGCCTGCTGCGGCCGCCACCACGGCTGCGCCTGCCGCAGCTCCTGCCAAGTCTGCGGAGAAGAAAGACGAAGGCGGCTGGTGATCTTCGCGGCTCGTCCGTGAAACCGCTCCAATTCGGCTCTGCGTTGGCGCTGATCGTAATCATAGGCAGCTTGACGAACTGCGAGCGAGCAAGTCCGTCCGGCCAAACCCCGCCCGGACAAACACCAGATCCACGTCCCGAGCTACGCGTTGTCGAAGCCGAACGTCGAGCGCACGCGGACTTCACGACGCTGCCTCCGAGTGACCGCGGTTTCGGTCCTGATCCGTATGCGATCGTGCCCATCGCCGATGCAAAACGCTTCGTGTCGATCTTGCGCGGCAGCGACGCCCTCGTCGTGCTCGATGCGTCCGCGCGTGAGCTAACGCGTGTCGCAACGCCCGCATCACCAAGCGGACTAGCGGTCAGTTCGGACGGACAAACTGTGTTCGTCGTCGGGGAACGAAGTGGGTTTGTCGCACGGTACGCGGTACAAAAGTCAGCGCCGTACCTCGTGGCTGCGGGGCGTTACGACTTGCCTGACGTGCGCGGTTTGCGCGACATCGCGGTCGGGTCGGAAGGCGTGCTCTACGCGGTTGAAGAACAGCGCGGGCGGCTCATCACGTTGTTTCCTGAAGCGACGGATGTACCGCCACGAAACTCGGTGGTGCCAGCGCGCCGTCACGACATGGTGGTTGGCGTAAGCCCTGTTCGCGTGGCGCGGGTGGGCAAGTTCGTCCTCACGAACTCCGTGGTCGCCCATGAGCTGGTGATCCGTTCCGTGAACGAAGACGGCAGCGTGCGCGATGCGGGCGAAGTACGCGTCAAACATGACGGTCCGATCTGGAGTTTTTCCGCACGAGCCTCGGGTGATGACTTGCTCGTGCTCGTCGGTGGTGTCGAGGATCATCCGCTCGATCGAAGCGAAGGATTCTTTGGGTACATAGATTCGTTTGTCTTTCTGTACCGCGTGTCCGGTGGAAAAGCGGAACGCCTTTCAGCCGTGAACGTGTCCGAATTTGGCGTCGTCACGCCGAAGGCCGTGCTGCTCGAACAAACCGTCGAGGGTAAACTGGCCGCGTTTGTCACGGGTTACGGGGGCGAACGGTACGTGTGGTTCGTGTTTGGTGGCGCAGACAAACCTCCGTCGGAAGTCCGCATCGGTCAGATGCCAGCGGGTGCGTGTGCCTTGGCTTCGCGAGCAGAGGGCGGGTTCGTCATTGCCAACCCACTGCTCGATGCCTTCGTTCTGCTTCGCTTGGACGACAAGAAGCCTGGCGTCGTGCGACTCGAAGGCAAGCGTGACGATCCACATCGTCACCAGCTTCGGTTGGGCGAAACGTTGTTCTTCACGAACCTCATGGCACCCAACAACCCAACGGACGGAGCCCACAGCCGTTTTTCCTGCGAAACCTGTCACTTCGAGGGGTACGTCGACGGGCGTGTGCATCACACGGGCCGCGGTGACGTCCGCGTCGCGACCAAGCCTTTGCTCGGGCTGTTCAACAATCGTCCGCACTTCTCCCGCGCGCTCGACCCGGATTTGTCTTCTGTGGCGCATGCCGAGTTCCGCGTGGCGGGCGCTGGCAGTGAACATTCACCATGGTTTGGCTTGGAACCAGCCGCCCATCCAACGCTGGCGGCATTTAATCCGTCGCTTGCTTCATCGCTCTCACCGCTCGAGTTGCGCTTGGCCCTGATGCAGTTTTTGATGGACTTTTCGCACCGGACAAACCCGGCCATCGAAGGTCGCACCGCCTTCACGCCGCTCGAACAAGAAGGCGCAACTGCGTTTCGAGATCGTTGCGAGTCATGTCATCAGGCCCGGACGTCGACCGACGAGCCCCAGAGCCGACTGCCTTTCGATCGCTGGGAAAGCCTTGTATTTTCGCCTTCTGGGCCGATCGTTTGGGCTCAAAGCGACTACCGCAAGACGGGTGTCGAGCCGTACGTGCACGAGCTTGGAGCGCGTGTTCCTTCGCTGCGGCGGCTGTACAAGAAGCATCCGTACTTGACGAGTGGCGTTGCGAAGGATCTGGAGAACGTGCTGCAGCGTGTGGGTTCGACGGACGACGGGACGTTTTTCCACGATCGCGCGCCGGAAGGAGCGAAGCGACTCTCGCGGCGTGAAGTCGAGGCGATTCGCGCTTTCCTCGAACTGCTTTGACGACGCTGCAAAACCAAAACCCGCAGTGAAGTTTGGCACGAATCCCTCGCGTGTTACCGATTGCTGTGCCGATGACTTCCGTCCCTGAATGCGCTAATGCAGGGCCATGCGAAACCTCGGTCTCGTTGTCAGCTCAATTCTATTGTGCGCTTGCGGCGCACAATCCAATGCTCCACCTCCTTCCCAGGTTGCCAAGACAAACCCAACGGCGACGACAGCCGTTGTGGAGGCTCCGCCCGTGAAAAAAATGGAAACACCGGTTGAAGATCCGTATCTGTGGCTCGAAGAGGTCACGGGTGAAAAGCCGCTGGCGTGGGTGACCGAGAGGAACGCGAAAACGAAAGCGGAGCTGGAGGCGGCGTCGTCGTTTGGCACGATGAAGGATCGTCTGCGCCGCATTTACGATTCAAAAGAAAAAATTCCCATGCCGAGCGTGCTGGGAAAATATGTATACAACTTTTGGCAGGACGAGACGAACCCGCAGGGTCTTTATCGGCGTACGTCACTTGCTGAATACAAGAAGCCCTCGCCGAAGTGGGAGCTGGTCGTCGACGTCGATGCTTTGGGTAAAACGGAAAAGGAAAATTGGGTTTGGCACGGCGCAAACTGTTTGTTTCCCAAGTATGAACGGTGTCTCGTTTTCTTGTCGCGTGGCGGCGCGGATGCGCACGTCATGCGTGAATTCGATACCGTCAAAAAGCAATTCGTGGACGGTGGATTTACGCTTCCCGAGGCCAAGAGCCGAGTGCAGTGGAAGGATATCGACACGCTTTACGTGGGCACCGACTTTGGTCCGGGGTCGCTCACGAGCAGCGGATATCCGCGTATTGTAAAGGAATGGAAACGCGGTACGAAGCTCGAGGAAGCCAAGACGCTCCTCGAAGTGCAGCCGTCGGACATGTTGGTCAGTGCTTATCGCGACCATGATCACGGCACCGTGCGCGATTTCGTCACGCGTACGCCGTCGTTCTTCACCGACGAAGTGTTTTTGCGTAATGGCGACAAGCTCGAGAAAATCGACAAGCCCATCGATGCCGAGATGGACGTATGGGACGGTTTGCTCTTGCTGAAACTGCGCAGTGAATGGAGCGTGGGTGGGAAGAAGTTTGCCGCTGGCGCGCTCATTGCTGCGCCGCTCGATGATTTCCGCGCGGGCAAGCGTGAGTTCTCGGTGCTCTTCGAGCCGAAGGCGAATACGTCGCTCGATGATTACACGCTGACGAAAAGCGCAATTTTGACGACCGAGCTGGAAGACGTGAAGACCTCGGTTTTCGTGCACACGCGGACGAAAACTGGTTTTACGCGCACGAAGCTGGAAACGAACCCGATGGCGTCCGTGCGGTCGTGGGCGTTCGACTCGCATACGTCGGACGATTATTGGGCCATGGAAAGCGGCTTTTTGGCCCCGCAGGCCATTCTTTTGGGAACGGCGACCAAAAAGTCAGCTCCCGTGCAGGTGAAGAAGAACCCAGAATACTTCAATGGGGCGGAATCTGAAGTCACGCAACACTTTGCCACGTCCAAAGACGGCACGAAGGTTCCCTATTTCCAAATTGCCAAGAAAAACCTTCCCTTGGATGGATCTGCGCCTACGCTGCTCACGGGATATGGCGGCTTCGAGATATCGCTCACGCCGGGGTACAATCCGACGGCTGGCGCGGCTTGGATCGAGCGCGGGGGCGTATACGTCGTGGCCAACATTCGCGGCGGCGGTGAATACGGGCCGGCATGGCATCAAGCGGCGCTCAAGAACAAGCGGCAACGAGCTTACGACGATTTCATTGCCATTGCAGAGGACCTCATCAAGCGCAAGGTCACGTCTACGCCGAAATTGGGTATTCGCGGTGGTTCCAATGGCGGACTGCTCATGGGCGTGATGATGACGCAGCGGCCCGATCTATTCGGAGCCATCGTGTGTCAGGTCCCGCTGCTCGATATGATGCGTTACCACAAGCTTTTGGCAGGCGCGTCGTGGATCGAGGAATACGGTAATCCGGAGATTGCCGAAGAAAAAGCGGCGCTGGCACAGTTTTCCCCTTACCAAAAGGTCCAGAAGGGGACGAAATACCCGCGCACGCTGTTTATGACGTCTACGCGTGACGATCGCGTTCATCCAGGGCATGCCCGGAAAATGGTCGCGCGGATGCTCGAGCTGGAGCAAGACCTACTGTATTACGAAAACATCGAAGGTGGCCATGGCGGCGCGGCGAACAACGACCAACGCGCATACATGGATGCTCTCGCGTATTCGTTCCTGGGTAAGCAACTCGGGCTGAAGTAAGTCACGGAACCTTCGCATTCACGATCGATACGGTATCCAAGTCGAATCCCGCCGTCGGCGCGCCACCTTGGCCCTCCAAGTCCCTGATCCGGACAAACCGAGCCTCTTTCACTCCCAGCTCCGCCAAGTCGAATTGATCACCACCCGCAGTGGCCGGATCCGTCGATGAAAAGCCGAGGTCCCCATTTGCAAACACGGGGCCATAACCGGCGCATCCTTTGGGCGGAAGTGCGTCCTTCAAACACGAATACGTAAACCACGTTTGGCCATCCAAACTCACGGAAACCTCCGCCAGCTCGCTGAATACGGCTGACCCTCCGTTGAGGATGAATGGATTCTCGAAGACGATGAAGTCGACTCCAGGCCCATCGACGATGGCATTGCCGCCGAATCCAATGGTGATTTCTCCGCCACTGCCCAGCGAAAGTACATCGGTTCCGCCACTGGTTCCGCCATTTCCAAGCGGCTCGCCAAAAATGACGTCCGGATATCGGTCGGATCCGAAACCCGCGCCATCTCCAGGCTCGAATGATTCAATGCACGATGCGGTGGGCGTCGGCTCTGCGTCCGCATCGCAAGCATAGGGGTTTGGCGTTATTTCCAATGCGCCAGTGTCGGGTGAGCTTTGTCCGCAACCCAAGGTCATCAGGCTGAGCGAGCAGACCATAACAAAAAATGTGTTTTGCACACCGATTGGATACCAAAAGCGAGCGAGCGGGTCGAGGGGCTTGTCCAGCGAAGATGCGTGACACTCGAGATTTCCCTCTCTGACGCACAGCAATTATTGCGCCGGGCACCGGTGGCGAATTCGTACTAGATGATCAATCGTGATCCGTCGTCCGCCGTTTCCGCGTCCTTCTGCAGCCGCAGTCGACAAAGCGCGTAGCTTGCTCGATCGCGCGCTCGGACCCTCCAAGGTCATTACGTCCGCGGACGATTGCGCGGCGTATGCGCGCGACGAATCGGATCAAGAGCCTGTCGTACCCGATGCCGTCGTATTTGCTTCGAGCTCAAACGATATCGCGCGTGCGCTCGAAGTCGCCAACGAGGCTGAAGTTCCCATCGTGCCGCGTGCAGCCGGCAGCGGAAAATCAGGCGGATGTGTGCCCGTGAGCGGTGGGATCGTTCTCGTCACGCTGGGCATGAAAGCGATCAAAGAAATCGACCGTGACGAACTGCTCGCGGTCGTCGAGCCTGGCGTCATTCTTGCCGATTTTCACGCGGCCGTGGAAGCGGAAGGACTGTTTTACCCGCCCGATCCGAATTCGCTCCACATGTGCGCATTGGGCGGCAATCTTGCTGAAAACGCCGGTGGCCCGCGCGCTTTCAAGTACGGCGTCACGCGCGAGTACGTGCTCGGCGTCGAAGCATTGCTCATCGGTGGCAGTCGAATTCGAGCTGGTCGTCGCACCGTCAAAGGCGTCACGGGTTACGACATCACCAGCTTGCTCGTCGGTAGCGAAGGCACGCTCGGCGTCTTCACCGAAGCCACTTTGCAGCTCATTCCGAAGCCTCAGAGTGTCGTCACGTTGCTCGGTTTGTTCGATCATGTGCGTGATGCGGGGCGTGCCGTGTCGGCGATGATCGCTGCGGGGCTCGTTCCGCGATGTCTCGAAATGCTCGATTCCGGCGCGCTTTCTGCGGTTCGCGGCCGAGGGGTTCCGATTGACGAACGCGCAGGAGCGCTCTTGCTCATCGAGGTCGATGGTGATGTTGGGTCGACGGAAACGGCCATGGAGCGCATTGGTGAGGCGTGTGTGAAGGCCAGCGCGATCGATGTGCTTGTGGCGCAGGATCCCTCTCAACAAGCGCGTTTATGGGCTGCGCGTCGAGCGCTTTCACCGGCCACTCGCGCGATGGCTCGCTTCAAAATTTCCGAAGACGTCGTCGTGCCGCGGATGCGTTTGCCCGATCTACTCGACGAAATCGAACGTATCTCCGAAGAGACCGACATTCGCATGTTGAGCTACGGGCACGCGGGTGATGGCAATCTCCACGTCAACTTTCTCTGGGACGATCCTGATGCTTCCGTGCGAGTCGAACGAGGTTTGGATCGGCTCTTTCGCGCGGTGATCGGCATGCGTGGCACGCTCTCGGGCGAGCATGGAATCGGCACGTCGAAGGCCGAATATTTGTCGCTCGAACAGTCATCGGAGCTGATCGATCTCCAGCGCAACATCAAAGCGGTGTTCGATCCGAAAAACCTTTTGAACCCACACAAAATCTTTCCACGCCGTGGCCACGGCGTCTGCTAAGAACGGCCCCGTGCGAGTCATCGGCATTGACCCTGGAAGTCGGCATCTTGGTTGGGGCGTCTTGCATCGCGTGGGCAGCCGTATCGAGCATGTTGCGCATGGGGTCATCGATGTAAACCTCGACGGATCCTTTGCCGATCGCCTCGTAGACATTGACGATCGACTAGGCGAAGTCATCGCGACGCATGCGCCTGAGGTTGGCGCGGTCGAGAGCATCTTTTTCTCGAAGGATGCGCAAAGTGCGGCGAAACTCGGGCATGCGCGAGGGGTCGTGCTCTTGCGACTGGCCCGCTCGTCATTACAAATTCACGAATATGCTCCAGCGCTCGTCAAACGCACGGTGGTTGGTCGAGGTGCCGCGGACAAACGTCAGGTCGCGATGGTGGTGACGTCGATTTTGCGTTTGGGTACTCCGCCTCGGTCTGATGCTGCGGATGCGTTGGCCATTGCGCTCACGCACTTGAACGTTGCTGGATATCAGGCGGCCATGTTGGCCTCGACTCCCGCAAGATCTCCGCGTCGGAAGGCGGATCTACCTTGAGGTTGCATCATTTGCGTGACGAGTCCGTCCAAGCGCCGGTCCGTTGCGGCAGTTCCGCTCTTCGGTCAACGACTCATCAACTACAGGACAGAACGATGCGCAAAGCCCGAATTTTCTCGATCGTTTCCCTTGCCGCCACGTGTTCGTTTCTCCTTTGTTCCCCGGGAAGTTTTGCGCAAACTCCCGCCGCTCCTGCCAAGCCTGCTGCGAAGGCCCCTTCGGCCGACGAGATTGGCAAGAAGGTTCAGGCGTTTTACGACTCGCTGAAGACCTTCAAAGCGACATTTACGCAGACGTACACGATCAAAATTCAGAACGTGAAGAAGGAGTCGAAGGGCAAGGTCACCTTCGAGAAGCCCGGGAAGATGAACTGGGTTTACGACGCGCCGAACGGCAATCGCGTCGTATCCGACGGCAACACGATTCGCGTGTACGAAAAAGACAACGAGCAGATGTACGAGACGCCCGTGAAGACGTCGCAATACCCCGCGGCTCTCGCGTTTTTGATGGGCAAAGGCCAGCTCATCAAGGACTTCGATCTGCGACTGCTCGATGCGGCGCAGATGAAATTCGAGGGCGGATACGTGCTCGAAGGAACGCCCAAAGAGGCGACGCCGGCCTATCAAAAAGTGTTGCTCTACGTCGACGGACAAACCAGCCAAGTACGTCGTGTGCTCATCTTGGATGCGCAGGGAAACCGCAACCGATTCGACTTCAGCGCACCGGTCGTGAATCAAACGGTCGACAAGAGCGAGTTCAACTTCACGCCTCCTGCCGGCACGCGTATCCTCAAGCCTTGAAATCGTTGGAGTACAAACGAGTGCAAAGCTGGACGTGTTCTGGTAGATGGAGGTTGTGATGAAAGCGCGGATATCTAAGGCTCTTCGGACGGCGGCGTTTTTGGCTCTCACCATGTCGGTCACGGCGTGCGGGACCAAGTACATGATCAAGGGCACGCCCAGCGCGCCTGAGGCAGATGGCAAGATCGTCGCGACTTCGTACAGTGAAAATTCGCTGACCGTGATCGAGGTAGAGAGCGAGCATCTTGCTCCGCCGGATCGTCTCTTTGGGGGCACGAAGTGTTACATCATCTGGGCGCGTAAGAATTCCGATAGCCCCTGGTTGCGTATCGCCAAGCTCGATTACGACGACGGCAGTCGCAAGGGCAAGGTCAAGGTCGCGACGGTTCCGCTCACGTCATTCGAGCTTGCGGTTACGGCCGAGCAACAAGAGTCGCCCGAGTCCCCTTCGCCGAACGTCGTCTTTTCGCAAAAAGTCTCGCCCTGAGACTGCTCTCGCATTGGGCACGGCATAGACGCTAGGATGGCCTCAGCGTCGCCATGAACAATCCTTACGGCCCTTCGCCCTATCCCCAACAACGCCCTGCGCCTTACGGTCACGGACCTGGTCATTCCGGTGGTCCGCCCGGTGCTCGCTCGCCCATTGAGCCACCGGATCCGGAGCGCAATCGGCGTTTGATGGGGTTTGGTATTTGGGGTTTGGGCATTGCGGCTGGCGTGGTGCTCAATATCCTATTTACGCTGGCCGAGATTGCGTTTTCCAAGGCGCCTGGGCGGATGATGTCGGCGGTCGTGACGGGGGCGATTTTCGCTTTCTTGCCGCTCGGGTTTTACCTGTTCATACCGATGGTGCTCGATCGATACGATCCTGAGCCGTGGTGGACATTGGCGATGGCATTTTTCTGGGGCGCGATAGTCGCTACGGGTTTTGCCGGCATGATCAATACCGGCGTACACATTGCGTCGGCCAGCTTATTCGGGCCCAAAGTGGGCAATTTCATGACGAGTGTCGTGAGCGCTCCTTTGTCGGAAGAATTCTTCAAAGGGCTAGTCATTTTTGGCATGTTTTATTTCTTGCGTCGAGAGTTCGACGGGGTGGTGGATGGCATTATTTACGCCACATTTTGTGCGCTTGGGTTTGCGGCGGTAGAAAACGTCAGTTATTATGCGCGAGCTGAAATGGCTGATCAGCTTGCGGGCACGTTTTTCTTGCGCGGCATTCTCGCGCCGTGGGGTCATCCGCTGTACACGTCGATGACGGGCATTGGATTTGGCATTGCGCGTGAGTCGAGTCGCACGTGGGTGAAGTTTGCGGCGCCGATAGGTGGGTTTTTCATTGGCGTGTTTTTGCATGCGTTGTGGAACTTCGTGCCGACGGTGATTCCGGACGCGTTCTTTATCATGCTTCTTTTTTGGTTCCTTTTCGTGGCGATTTTCTTCGTGATCCTCGTCGTGCTCATCATGCGTAAGGGCAAGATCATTCGTCAGTTCTTGAGGGACGAAGTATTGATGGGGAACATGACGCAGCAAGAGGTGGACCTTGTGTGTTCGCCCTTCGGTCGTTTGTCCTGTGCATTCTCGTGGCGCGGGGCCGAGGGGCGGGAGCTGATTGGAGCGGCGTCGCGTTTGGCGTTATCGAAATGGCACACGGCGCGGGCGATGAAGGGTCAGAAGCTAACGATTAGCGCGGACTTCATTGTGCCATTGCGGCAAGAGATCGCGCGGGTGAAGGCGAAGCTGGCGGCGAAGGATCCGATGCGGCGGTGAATGGCTGATGATTCATGCGTCGAATTCGGCCCAGAAATAATCCGTGATGGCCCAATAGTGCGGCTTGTCCTTCAGCGTAACGAACATCTCGACGATCTGCGCGTTCGAGGAAAACCCTGTGGCTGCTTTGAGCAGTTGGTACACTTCGGGAATCGTCGGACGCCGCTCGAGGTACAATAGTTCCGCAGATACGCCGGGGACATTTTCCTTTTGGAACTCGCACGAGTTCCACTGACCGGCAGCGCGCACATCCAATATCCCGAGCACATGTTCGAATCGTTCGGCGACCGTTTTGGATGACAAGTATCGGATCTGCCATTCCCAAAACAGGAATCGAGCATTCGGAGCCTTGGCCTTGTGCAATAGCTGGACCTGCCATCGAGCGTGCACGACCTTGGATTCGAGCAATTCGATGCCGCGTTCGAGCTGGGCGATTGCTTCTTCGAGCTTACGGTCGCTAGGTTCCATGGTGCATTCGCTCATCGAGGTTTGACCGAGTCTTGCACGAAAGATACCAGGTCGGACAACTCGAGATAATGGAGATCGAGGTCGCGTTGTTGCTCAACCGCTCGCATTAAATCCAGGACCCCGTCGTCGCTCATTGGAACGATGGTTTTTAACGTGTCCAACACTTCGTCAATCGTAGGCGGCGTGGTTGCATAAAGCTTCTCACCAGAAACGCCATCGACATTGATTTTCTCATTGTCGGGGATCGGCACTCCCTCGATGCGATTTTGCAGGGCCTTCAAGGCTGCCCGAAATTGCGCCTGGTGCGTTTCGGATCGCAGGTGCTGGAGTTCCCAATCGTAGAGCGAATGGCGTGGATCCGTGAGTTTGGAGTCCTTCATTCGCGAAATGGTCCAGGTAAGCGTTTTTAATTCATCTGCGAGTCGGTCGAATTTCTTTTGGAGCGCGTCGACTTTGGCGTCGAGTGTTCGAGGTTCCTCGTTCGGCGGCGCTTGCTCTTCGTCCTGGGTTTGTCGGTCGTCGCTCATGCATTTGCCCTTATCACAATGCGGCGCTGATCGCACCCATCAGGACGTCCTTGATAACATTGGCTGTTCCACCGCTCAGATTGAACGGGCCGCGATCACTCGTCAGGATGAAATACAACTTCTCGCCAACCACTTTCATGGCTAGGTCGGGGATGTCCGCAATGTCATCGAGCACATCGGCAATTTTGCCGGCATTTCTCTTGAACACTGCCAGCGCAACACCATCAGTACCGAAACGCTGACAGAGCTTGAAGAAGTCGTCGTGTCGCGTTCGGATCAGCTTGGCCACAACACGAACGGCTTTGACAACGACCTTCGATTTGACCCCCTGCACCTTGTCCTGATCGGTGGGCTGCGAGGCTTGTGGCTGCTGCCGCTCCTCCGCAGACGCCAGCGGTATCGCGAATAGACTTGCCGCGGCAATCCCCAACATCACCGCCACCGCTCGTATCGATTTGGTCATCGGTCGGCTCCTGTCCCGAGCCTACGCAAATGTGTGCGCGAGGGTGAAATTTCGTGCACTCAATCGTGTTCGCCGAGTAGATCCTCGTGCTCGCGGAAGACGTCGACGTGGTGTGTCCATCGCGTGGTCGTGCTCGTTGCAAGAGGATGTGGTCTTGGGCATTAGACGACCTCGTGCTCGCAGAAGAGGTCGACGTGATGCATCCATCGCGTAGTCGTGATGCATTGTAGACGATATCGTCTTGGGCATTAGACGACCTCGTGCTCGCAGAAGACGTCATCGTGATGCATCCATCGCGTAGTCGTGATGCATGGTAGACGATAGCGTCTTGACCCGTGGGCGACCTCGTGTTCGCGGAAGACGTCGACGCCTCCTACGTGCTCATGCGCGCGGAGGCCACCAACTGGCTGCAACCTATAAACGACGAGCGACAACGATTTCCGCATTGTTCACACGCAGCGCTGCGCATGTAACGCGCCATTGACCTGTATTGCCGAAATGCGCAACTCGGCTTCCGTGGGAATTCGCTCGCCACGAAACCGCAGAATCACTGCCGCACGCGCATTGCGCAGCATCACGCGATCCGCCCGAGTTCGCAAATCGTCCAGTCGAGCGACTTCGGTCTCGGACGCCTGCCCCGCCTGCAAGCGATCGAGAAGTTGTTCCATTTCGTCTTGATCTTCCGCTCGCACTTGCTCCCGCATGACGCGTTCGAGTGAGGCGTTGTCGAGCTCCTCCAGTCCAGCAAGCGCGTCGGCCATGGCGTCCGGCAGCCCATCGAGCGGCGGAAGCGACACTTGAAGCGCCTTGAGCAATACTGCCTCCACCGGCTGGTTGGTCGCGCGTGCGATGCGCTGAACGGGCTCGAACAGCAGATCCGGCAGGGTGAGCGTGATGGCGTGCGACATGGTTCCGGCAGATTAGCAGAGGATCGCTCGCGCGGGGAGCTGGTCTTGTTTATGTGGAAACACCGGTCGAGCGACACGGGCCGTGACCAACACGCCGCGACATTTGTCAAAACCGCGACATTGTCACCATCGTGTGAAAATGTCGCCGTCTTGAAACATTGAATTCACCAACGTGCCTTAATGCACGCAAATTCACGTCGTCTTTCCACGTGAAGTACACCATTCCGTTACACAAGCCGTTTACAACGTCCCTCGATGGCGACCATTCTGGTGATCGAGGACGAGCCCGCACTGCTCAAGGTGCTCGATTACAATTTCAAACAAGCCGGGCACGAAGTGCTCTTGGCCCCGCGTGGGGCGGATGGCGTGCGGCTTGCTCGCGAGCATCATCCGGATGTCGTGCTGCTCGATCAAATGCTGCCCGATGTGCAAGGCACCGAAGTTTGCCGCAGTTTGCAGATGGATCCGGTCACCCGCGACGTCCCCATCGTCTTCGTAACGGCCCGCGGGGATGAAGTCGATCGCATCGTAGCCTTCGAGCTTGGCGCAGTCGATTACGTGGTCAAACCCTTCAGCGTACGTGAACTCATTCTACGTGTGCAGGCCATCTTGCGCCGGACTCGAGCCCCCGTGCCCTCGAAGCGCGTCATCGAATTCGGAATACTCCGCATCGATGACGACGCTCATCGAGTGTGGGTCGACGGAGAAGAGGTCGGCCTCACGCTGCTCGAATTCAGGCTGCTCGTGGCGCTTTACGAAAATCGCGCGCGAGTGCAAACGCGCAGCGCGCTTCTCGAAAACGTATGGGGAATGGATGTGGGCGTCACGACACGCACCGTGGACGCGCATGTCAAACGCCTGCGCGACAAAATCGGTATTGCGGGGTCCTATGTCCAGACCGTTCGCGGGCTTGGTTATCGATTTGCTCATTCCCCCGACGAGATACCGCCGCAGCCGGAATGAGGGGCTGGTCATAATGCAATCGTTACAAAGAATTCACGAATCTGACACGAAGTATTGGCACCGTTGGCGCGCATTGGAGAGCCCATGAGTTTCGAAGCGTGGAACCTCGAGGATAGCGACCCGGGGCGAAAAAAACGATTGGCGGTTGGTTATGCGACTGCCATTGCGATCTGTACCGTGGTTGGCGCCGTAGGGGCATCCATCAAAGCGGCAGCGCCGGTCGTTCAGGACGAACCCATTGCCGTGGAGCTGGCGCAAACGGCGGAAGCGCCGAAACCGCCGCCTCCGCCACCTCCGCCCGAGCCGGAGCCCAAAGTAGCTCCGGGGCCGAAAGTCGCGTCAAAGCCGGTCGTCGTGCCGCAGGCGGTGCCGACCGATATGCCTCCGGAGGGTGACCCGGAAAAACCTGTTTCGTCTGCGGGCGAGGGGGAAGGCGAGGGGTCTGGAGAAGGATCGGGCAGCGGAAATGCAGCACCGCCACCGCCCCCGCCGCCTCCGCCACCTCCGCCGCCCCCGCCGCCGCCAAAGGTTACCGGGCCGATTCAATTGCCGGAGGATGGGACGCCGCCTTCGCCGATATCGAAGCCGCAGCCTCCGTATCCCGCGGACCTCAAGAGTGAAGGTATCGAAGGTACGGTGATAGTGCGGTTTGTCGTGACCGAATCCGGTGACGTGGGAAGTGTATCGGTCGTGCGTGGTCATCCCAGGCTCGACCCGATTGTCATTGCGACGGTGAAGACGTGGAAGTTCAGTCCGGCGATGGTCGCAGGAAAACCCGTGGCCACGTACCAGGTGGCTCGATTCAATTTCAAGATCAATACGTAGGGAAGGATTGGCGAAAGAATCGCCAAGGAGCGAAAGATGCAATTCGATCTCGCGCACATTTGGGCGAGCATGGGCCTGGCTTCGAAGCTCATTGCTTTCACGCTCGTGCTGATGGCAGTAGCGAGCATTGCGGTGGTCGTGGAGCGAATGATTGCGCTCGCGCGAAGCAATGCGGAAACGGGGCGTTTCGTAAGGGTGGCCGGCCCGCTGCTCGATTCGTGGAACATGCCCGGACTCATCAAGGCGGCCGACAATCATAAGGCGTCGGCATTCGCAAGACTGGTGGGTGGTGCGGTTCGTCGATATGTGCGAGCGGAAAACGAGCCGGACGGCAATCTGTCGCCGGTGGAGCTTACGCGTCGTGAAATCGCCAGGCGCCGTGAAGCGGTTTCGATGGAATTGCGACGTGGCATGTCGCTGCTCGCGACAGTCGGATCCATTGCACCGTTCGTGGGGCTTTTGGGAACCGTCGTGGGTATCATCAGCGCATTCCAAAGCATTGCGGCAACCGGTTCGGGCGGTCTCGGCGCGGTCAGCGCGGGCATTTCCGAAGCCCTCATCGAAACGGCGCTCGGTTTGTCCGTCGCCATTCCGGCCGTGCTCTGCTTCAATTGGCTCACCGGCAAAGTGAATGCAGTAGAAGCGGCCATTGATCGCAGCTCTGGCGAATTGCTTGACGAAATGGAGAATCACCATGGGCGCGCAAGTGGCGAGCGGGTCATCGAAGAAGAAGCAGCCTGAGCCGGAAATCAACATCACGCCGCTCGTCGACGTCGTGCTCGTATTGCTGATCATCTTCATGGTGATTGCACCCGAGCTGGAACATGGCGAGCGGGTGGAGTTGCCGAGCGTGGCCAAACCCGACGAGAATTCGCAATCGAAGCTTGATCCGATTACGGTGACGGTCACGGCTCGTGGGAACGTGTTTCTCGAAAAGGAGCCAATGGGAGACCTGGCGACGCTCGAGACGAAGCTGCAACAGATTCACTCCGCCGAGGCTGATCGACGCGTGGTGCTCAAAGGTGATGCGTCGGTCCATTACGTGAAGATGCGTGATACGTTTGCGACTTGTCAGCGTGCTGGTTTCAAAGGCATTGCCCTCAGCGTGAGCCAAAAAGGCAAATCGGGCGAGGAGAGTTAGCCATGGGCATGAATGTTTCGTCCGGTGGCAAGGGTAATCAAGTTTCCCCCGCAATGAACGTCACGCCGCTCGTCGACGTGGTGCTCGTATTGCTCATCATTTTCATGGTCGTGGCCCCACTGCTCGATAAGCAGATTTGGCTGCGTTTGCCGAAAAAAGAGAACGTCGAGAAAAACCAACCACCGCCGCCTGACGCGGACAAACCCGTGGTGCTCACGGTCGATGCGCAGGGCGCGATTCGTATCAATCAAAACGTGATCGAAAAAGCGGAGCTTCGGGATCGACTGCGAAAGATATTTGCGGCCAGGGCCGACCAGGTTCTATATTTCGATGCAGCCGATGAAGCTCCGTATGGCGTGACCGTGCAAGTCATGGATATCGCCAAACAAGGTGGGGCCAAAGGTATCGCGATTTTGACGGAAAAAGTCGCCGGTAACTAAGTTTCATTTCACGAAAAGAGACGCTCACGCGCGGGTTTTTCCGCGTGCACAGGAAAGCTCCATGCGACGACTGACGAACATCACGACAGCGCTCCTCATTCTGTCGGTGCCCCTTTGCGCCACGCCGGTATTGGCTGCGGATGAAGCAGCTCCCGTGCCTGCCGACGATGCAATGCTCGGCGAAGAAGATCCCTCGCGTGCGCCTTCCGCAGGCAAAGGCGTCGTGTGGGGTGTCGTGACCGATGCGAAAACGAAGGAGCCGGTCATCGATGCGCAGGTGTCGGTTGTCGGGACGAACAAAAAGGCCGTCGCTGATTTCGATGGGCGTTTCCGGTTGGAGCTTGGGCCAGGCACGTACGAGCTTCGAGTTTTCTACCAGCTCTACAAGGCGCAGCGCGTGCAGAACGTGCGCGTCGCAATAGGCAAAGTCGAACGCCTCGACGTGGCCTTGTCGGCTGAAGAATCGAAACAAGAAATCGTCATCGAAATCGAAGCGGATCCTGATCGCGCTTCGGCGGCTGCGCAAACGCTAATTCGTAAAAACGCGGCTGCAGTCGGCGATGCGGTGAGCGCGCAAGAGATTGCTCGAACGCCTGATCGAAATGCGGCCGATGCTGCCAAGCGTGTCGTCGGTGCGTCAGTCGTCGGCGGTCGCTATGTATTCGTGCGCGGTCTTGGTGAACGTTATACCAATGCGCTCATCAATGGCACTCCGCTGCCTAGTCCCGAGCCGGATCGGCAAGCCGTTCCATTCGACTTGTTTCCCACGTCGGTGCTCAGTGACTTGACCATCGTCAAAACGTTTACGCCCGATATGCCGGGCGACTTCGCCGGTGGATCGGTTCGTGTGCGCACGCGCGAATTGCCAGAAAAATTCACGTTGAGCGGCACGTTTTACCTGGGGCTCAATACGGAAAGCACATTTCGGGATCGGCTCACGTGCCGCGGATCGAGTACCGATTGGCTGGGTATCGATGACGGAAAGCGCTCTTTGCCGTCGACCATTCCGGACTATCGAGCGACGCGTGGGGCGCTCAAGCCGGACGGGACGTTGGTCACGGGTGCGGAATTGACGCGTCATGGGCAGGCAATCAATACCAGCATGACTACGCAGCGGGCGCTGGCGCTCCCGAACATGAGCGGGAACATTTCGATTGGTAATACCCACAAGATTGGGAAGGACCAAGAAATCGGCTACATTGCTGCGCTCAGCTATGGGCGCCGTTTTCAGATTCGTCGCGACGAGGTGGTGCGAACTTTTACGATCGACCCGAATGCGGACAATCCGCAAGTGACGCTTCTGAACGATTACCGAGTCGAAACGGGATTGGATTTGGTCTCCTGGGGCGGTTATGGCGGCGTGACGTATCGCTATGGCACGGACCACAAAGTCTCTTTGATGGGCTTGCATTCTCGTTCGTCCGAGAACGAAGGTCGCGAGATCGAGGGATTCAACGAGGACACGGGCACGACGATTTACGACACGCGGTTGCGTTTTGCCAGCCGGGCGCTCACGTTCGGGCAACTGACGGGCGAGCACAAGTTTCGCAAGATGAAAGACGCCACGCTCGATTGGAGCATGACGTTGTCGTCGGCCACGAGCGACGATCCGGACATGCGTGAGAACGTCTTCGTTCGCGACGGCAACCGGAAAGTATGGGACGACGGTACGCAAAGCGGATTGCACTTTTTCGGCCAGCAATCCGAAACGATTTACGGGGGACAGGCCAACTGGACGCAGCCGTTGAAGCAGGGGGATGTACCGATTCGCGTCAAATTCGGTGCGCTCGCGATGCGGAGGGCACGTGATTTCGACGTGCGTCGTTTTCGATTTCTCTTGACGGACCGACCGGCAGGTTTCGATTACGGCATATCCCCTGACGAGCTTTTCGTTTCGGAGAACATTGGCACCCAAGCTCTCCAGAAACCTCTCGAGCTGGAAGAGTGGACACGTACGGGCGATTCTTATGTCGCGACGCAAGACGTTTTTGCTGGTTATGCGATGAGCGATGTCGCGCCTACGAAATGGATGCGCGTCATTCTCGGAGCGCGTGTCGAAGCATCGACGCAGGTATTGGAATCGTTCGACCGATTCGATCCGACGATTCGAGAGGCAACGACATTGGCCACGGTCGACCTGTTGCCGTCGGCCAATTTGGTCTTCAAAACGACGGATAAGTCGAATCTGAGGTTTTCGGCGACGCGTACGGTAGCGAGACCGCAACTTCGCGAGTTGGCGCCCTTCTTGTTCACGGAATATTTCGGTGCGCGTGACATCTACGGCAATCCAAACCTCGACCGAACGACCATCGTGAACCTCGATGCCCGATTCGAGTGGTTTCCGACGCTGGCGGAAGTCGTGGCCGCGAGCATCTTTTACAAGGGGTTCACCAAACCGATCGAAAAGATCATTCTGCCTGCAGGGCAACGAGGAATCGATAGCTTTGACAATGCCGACGGAGCAACCAATCTGGGGTTGGAGCTCGAGTTGCGCAAGAATATGGGTTTTGCGCACCAGGCGCTCTCCAACTTTGGAGCTTTGGCCAACCTGACGCTCGTTTACTCGCGGGTGACTTTGGGTGACCAGCAAAGCGGGATTCAGACGAACAACGAGCGGCCTTTGGCGGGACAATCGCCGTTCGTCATCAACTTTGGCGGTGATTACGCGAATGACAAAAGCGGGACCCGCGTTCGCGTGCTGTACAACGTATTCGGTCGACGCATCGCCCAGGTCGGCTCGTACGGATTGGACGACATCTACGAGCAGCCGCGGCATCTGCTTGACGTGACGGTCGCGCAACGAATTGGCAAACTCGTCGACTTGAAACTTGCCGCCGAAAACCTGCTACTTGCCCCCGTTCGCTTCACGCAAGGACCAGAAACCTCGGCAGATGAATCGAATATCGTCGGGGAGTTTCAACCCGGGGCGACGTTCACGCTCAGCGCGACAATTCAAAATTGACGCGACACGAAATCGTATCAGTCAACTCGCGCAGTTGACACGATCGAATTCCAAGATACACGCACACGTTCTCGGAGGAACCAATGAAAACACGTAACCATACGTCTGCGATTCTCGTAGCAGCTTTGCCACTCATGATGCTCACCGCTTGCGGTGATACGGAAACCGACAAACCGCCGACAAATGGTGGTGGCAATGCGCTTGGCGTCGAAATCGAGGCAGAGCTGTTCGATGCAATCAATGACGAATACGAAATCAAGTCGTCACGTACGCTCACGGCTGACACGACCTGGCTCCTGAAGCACAAGGTGCATATTCGCGCCGGCGCCACGCTCACGATCGAGCAGGGAACGGTGATCAAAGGCGACCGCGGAACGCTCGGCACCCTCATCATTGATCCCGGAGCGAAAATCATTGCCGAAGGTACTGCGGACGAGCCCATTGTTTTTACGAGCCTGGCGGCCGAAGGGGAACGACAAGCGGGTGATTGGGGCGGCGTCATTCTTCTTGGCAAAGCGCCGGTCAATGTGCCCAATGGTGGAAAATCGAACGTCGAGGGGCTCAATCCGACTCCTGAAACGCAATACGGTGGCTTGGTCGCTGACGACGACAGCGGCATTCTGAAGTATGTGCGTATCGAATTTTCCGGCATCTTGCTTTCGCAGAACAACGAGGTCAATGGCTTGACCTTTGCCGGCGTCGGTTCGAAAACGCAGGTCGACTACGTTCAGGTCCGCAATACGCTCGATGATTGCTTCGAGTTCTTCGGCGGCACCGTAAATGCCAAACACTTGGTGTGCACGAGCAATCAGGACGATGGTTTCGACTGGGATTTGGGCTATACAGGCAAGCTGCAATTCATCGTGCTGCAGCAGGATGCGACGTTCCCTGATGATACGAACGGCTTCGAGGGCGATAACGATGCAATGAGCACGACGAACCCGCCTATCTCGAACCCGACGATTTACAATGCGACGTTCGTCGGGCACGATGCAGACAAACAGCAATATGGATTGTTGGCTCGACGCAGCACGCAAGGCGCGGTGCACAATGCAATCTTCACCGGATTCGAGGCGTGTATCGATATTCGTGACGCGCAGACGAAGGTCGAGCTGATGAATTCGATTTGCCACGGGAACAAGGTGCACAACATTGCGTATCCCGAAGTCGCGGGCGGCATGGGCCCTCTGGCCGACGACGACGATGGCGTGGACGAAGTCGCCTGGTTCCGCGAAGTGAACCGCAAGAACTCCGAGGACGATCCGATGCTCACGGCGCCATTAAATCCTACGGCTCCGGATTTCCGGCCGAAGACGACGATTACGGAAAATGCCGCCACTGCGCCGGATGACGGCTTTTTCGACACGAACGCATCGTACGTCGGTGCATTCAAGTCCGATGACACGTGGATGACCGGTGCTTGGTTGTCCTTTACGCCCAACTGATTCCCCGCCCAGCTCTGCCCGTTCGTCCCCTAAAACTCATTTGGCCCGCCTATTGCTCCATCGGCTCTGGTGCGATGGTCCAATACGAAGTGGCGCTCTCGCGCCCGAGAACATCACGCTGGTGGTCGTGCTGCACGATCGTCCGGTAACGACGTGCACACTGCATTGCGGCTGCGTGTCGAGGTCGCCGGGCTCTTTGGCGAACGAGCGCGAGCACGCAAAATCGAGCAAGCGATTTCCGCAATACCCGGCGTGCGTGAGGTTCACGCAAACGAGCATACGGGCACGTTGTTGTGCGTATTCGATCGCGCCGCGGGTAAAGAAACGCGCTCCGATGTAATGGCCAGCATTACGCGGCTATCGGATCCACGTGCACTTCCGCCTCCGTCGCTATCCCATGCTCTCCAAGCTTTGCAGCACGTAGGGGACTCGATTGGAGAAGTGAGTCACGCGCTCGTCGCGGCTGCTCGGGGACAAAAGCACTCGACGAATGGGCATGGTAATGGCGCTCCGGCAGCGCCAGCTTGGCATGCATTGCTCATTCCTCGAGTAAGCGAATTGCTGCATACCGATGCCGTACGTGGTTTGACCTCGGCCGATGCCGAACGAGTCGCGCGTGCTGTCGGGCCGAATGTGCTTGCGGGCGTCGAGGTTCGCACGTCGATTGAAATCCTCGCGGGGCAAGTCTTCACGGTGCCTACGGCATTGCTTGCCGGGGCGGCGGGTTTGTCCGTTTTACTTGGCGATTTGCTCGAAGCGGGCGCCATTCTGCTGGTCGTGGGCTCGAACATTGTCGTCGGGTATTTCACCGAATCGCGTGCTGAAGAATTGCTAGATGCGTGGGGGAAGTTTCGCGTCGAATGGGCGCGCGTCCTTCGTGACGGAATCGAAATGACGCTGGCCGCGAAAGATGTCGTGCCTGGTGACGTGCTTTGCGTGCGCGCGGGCGATGCAATCGTCGCGGATGCTCGAATCGTATCGGCCAATGATTTGTCCGTTGACGAAAGTACCCTCACGGGCGAAAGCGAGCCGACTGAAAAGCGGGTAGAGCCCGTCTCCGAGCAGGCCATGCTGGCCGACCGGCTCAATATGCTCTACGCGGGTACGGTCGTCGCTACCGGGGAAGCAAAAGCATTCGTTGTCGCAACGGGGCGTCATACCGAGCTTGGAGCCATTCAGCGTGCGCTTTCGCATACGGAAGAGCGTACGGCGCCGCTCGAACAACAGCTCGACAAATTGGGGCGAAGTATCGCGTGGGCCGCATTGTCTAGCTCCGCGGCGGTGACGGCGCTGGGGCTATTGCGTGGCAGGCCGCTGGCCGCTCTTGCGCGTAGTGCCGTGGCGCTTGGAGTCGCGGCCATTCCCGAGGGATTCCCGGCCGTAGGAACCACGGCTCTCGCGCTGGCGAGCCAGAAACTCTATAAAAAGGGAATCGTCATCCGGCGCCTCGCAGCGGCCGAAACGTTGGGCGCGGTGGGTGTCGTGTGTGCTGACAAAACCGGCACGCTCACGGAAAACCGAATGCGCGTGGCCGAAGTTTTCGTGCCGGCATTCGGCCTCGTACGGGTCGACCTCGAGGGAACGGAAGCGAACGGAAATGCCATTTCGCAGCTCACATTGACGGGGGAAAATGGCCGCATCGTTCCGCCCTCGGAGTTGCGCCAGATCGGACGCATTGCAGCGCTCAATGCCGATGTCGAAATCGGCGACGAAAACGAGATTACGAGCGGAAGTGGCACCGAGCGCGCTCTGGTCGAGTTTGCCATGGCGATTGGATATCCGGCTCGGCGGCGCAGGCGAGCATTGCAGCGTGTTTCTGAAGAACGACGCAGTGCCGAACGCGCATTCATGGTCACGGTGCACGAGCATCCTGATCTCGGCCGAATCGAATTGGTCAAAGGTGCGCCTGAGCAGGTCATTCAGCTCGTGGCCGCATCGGCTGCGGAAAAGCAAGAGCTGTGCGCCATGAATGAAGCAATGGCGTCGCGAGGATTGCGTGTGCTCGCGCTCGCGTGGCGACGTAATGGCGATATTGAAAAAGATGCGCCGCGGACGCTGGCGGGCCTGGTCGGAATGCGCGACCCGGCGCGGCAAGGTGTGCGTGAAGCATTGGCCACGCTCTCGCGGGCAGGCATACGCACGATGATGCTGACGGGTGATCAAGAAAGAACGGCGCGCGCCATTGGGGCCGAGCTTGGCATTCGTGACGAAGACGTCAAGAGTCGCGTGACACCCGAAGCAAAACTAGATGTCGTGCGTGAATTGCAATCGGCTGGATCCATTGTGGCAATGACCGGCGATGGCGTGAATGACGGTCCCGCATTGAAAGCGGCCGACGTGGGCATTGCAATGGGCGAGCGAGGCACCGACATTGCGCGAGCCGTGGCCGATGTCGTGCTCGCGCACGATGACCTGCAAAGCCTGGCTTCTGCGGTGCGGGAAGGACGGCGCCTTTACGACAATGTTCGTCGCGCTATCGATTACCTCGTTTCGACGAACACGAGCGAAGTGCTGGTCATGGTCGCTGGTGGTCTCATTGGAATCGAGCCGCTCGGACCATTGCAACTGCTCTGGATCAATATGCTCACCGATGTCGCGCCCGCGCTCGCTTTGGCGCTCGAGCCGGCCGAACCGAACATCATGCAACGTCCTCCGCGTGATCCTGCTGCGCCGCTACTTGGTCCGGTGGATCATCGGCGGATCGTGCGAGATGCGTCCGAAATGGCGCTCGTGTCGCTTGTTGGATATGGCGTTGGAGCGCTCGCGCCTGGAGGCAATGCACGGCGAGCTCGCACGATGTCTTTCGCGTCGATCGTGACGGCGCAACTTCTTCACGCACGGAACTGTCGTTCGAGTTCAACCGTGCCAAACCGAGAGCTAACGTGGGCGCTCGGAGCGAGTTTGGGGCTCGAAGCAGCCGCGCTCGGTGTGCCGTTTCTCCGGCACGTATTGGGCACGGAAAAACTGGGCGTGAGAGATACATCCATAGCGGTTCTTTTAGGCACGCTGCCCACGCTTTTGCGGGAGGGCGCGACATTTCAATGGTCGCAGACGCCGGTCATCGTGCAGCGTTTGCGGAATGGTGTCTCTGATGAAACCATGAACGTGACGAATAAAATGGAAGAGTCTGAAATCGGTGAGTGCGAACCAGCGCCCTCTGGTGAATGGATCGCGGTTGTGTACGAGGAGGCAAGATGATGAAGTTTCACACCCCTTCGTTTCTAATGGGATTTGCAAGCGCCACGGTCATCATGGTGACGGGCAAACGGCTCAAGCCAGTGGCCGTGGAGCTTGGCGCGGTTGGACTGCACCTGGCGCGGCTAGGGCGTGGCATTGTCGAGCGACAGCGCGAACATGCCGAGGACTTGTGGGCCGAAGTCGAAGAGCGCGTGCGTGAACGTGCACGCAGGCCGCTTGGTGTGCGTTCGTCGCCCACGACGCGTACGGTCCATATCGATACCACCGCGAATGGCAGTGCGCCCGATGCGCCTCATTAAAATGCACACGAGGAGACGGTCATGCAAGACGAACGAACGAGCACCATTGTGCACACAATGCCCCGGCGTGTGCGCCTGCGTGCGAGCATGCTCGTGGGGCATAGCGATATTTGTCGGCGCGTTGCCGCGAGGTTTGCTGGATCAGAACCCACGTGCGAGCGCGTAGAAATACGACCATCGACGGGATCGGTGATTGTCGAAAGTGACGATGGTGCGCTCGATGCAAATGCATTGAGTGAGCTATTGGCGCGCATTGTTTCTGAAGAAATGGCCGAGGTGCCATCGATTCGTCGATTTGCAACGCCTGAGCGAATGCCTGGACCGACGAAGGTCGCGCAGGCGGTGGCGCATGCGTTTGCCGAGATCAATGGCGATGTGCGCAAGGCGCTCGATCATCGGGCCGATCTCGGAACCATTTTGCCGGTCGTGTTCTTTTCATTGGGGCTCGTCGAAGTCGCGGCGACCCGCCGGCTGCCGGCACCTGCATGGTTCAATCTGCTCTGGTGGTCGCTAAGGTCATTCATGACCTTCAATCCGAGCGCGGTGGAGCAGGAGGCGGCGGGGCAGGCAGGGCCGCGATCGGTCGATATGGATTGAGTCGGCAGGCGTAGCAGTCTGTGTGGAGCTGCCGATGTTGAGCCGTTGGAACAAGCGGGACAGTCGCTGGAGTGGAGAACTCGCGTCACTCGATCGCGCGGCGCAGGAACGCTGCCATCTGGGCGCGGGTCACCTTGCTTTGCGGGCAGAAGTTTGTCCCCTCGACGTTGCACCCTGCCGTGATCCCTGCCGCAGCCACGGTGTTGATCGACGCCTCGAAGGCTTCGCCGTCGTCGTCTTGGAACGCATTGAGCGACGAGGCGGGTAGCTGGAACGCCTTCGTCAAGAACACCGCCATCTGACCTCGCGTCACCTCTTGCGACGGCTGGTCGATTGGAGCGCTTTTGGCCGGTGGTTACCCGAATCTTGAGTGGGGTTATCAACTTTGTTGCAAGTGCTTCGGCTGTGCGTGTAGCGTGCCACGTGTGACAATGTCGACGCCGCAATTGTGGGAGTATCGGCTGGAGCAGCTTTATGACGATCAGGATCCAGATTTCGTCGTGGATGCGGTTCCTCATCTGGTCACGTGGCTGGACCCAGAGTGCAAGGGCGGAGCGTATCGATTCGAATTGCGCGAAACTACTGCTATCGGCGACGTGAATCACGCGCTTCAGCTCTCGTGGAACATTGCAGAATTAGAAAAACATGATCAAAGGCTTGGCAAGGACCTTATTCGCTTTCAGCGTGGTAGAACTCTGAGCATCGAGCAACATACCGAATTTGCTGCCTATGGTCTTGCTATGGTTGCCATTTCCTGCGTGCTCCAGTGGCGCGTCGTGGGCCGAGTGCGGTGGCTGGCGCCGGACCTGTTATTGGATCGGACGCCCGGAGCGTTGCGTGGTGTCGAGGTTGCCGGACGTAGTTCCAAGGGATTTTCCGTATTGAAACAAACGGCCGAAGGTTCGTCGGGTAAGAACGCCGTGCTTGGCAAACGAGCGCAGCTTATGGCAAAGCAAGATGTCGTGGAAGCGTACTTGTCACTATGGTGTTGCAATCCCAGAGTGAGCATTTGGTCGAAGGTGAAGCCATGAGTGCGACGGATCGGGAAGCCTTGCTTCGGGACGCGAGCAAACAGAAGCTACGTGGAATGCGCTTGCGCGACTTTGGTGACGAGGACGAGCAATGGGAATCAACGCTGCTTTTGCGTAAAGCAGCCAAAAATGAGTTGGCTGCCCTTGGTTTGCAAGCCAATGCATCAGAGGAAGAACAGGCTCGGGCGCGGATTGAAGCGTGTGGTTTGTTCTTGGATGCATACGATCCCGTACGAGCTGCTGAGCAGTGGAATCAGATACCGCGAAGGTTTTCCCCACCAAACGATGAGGCCTCCTGGCTCGTCAAACTTAGTGAGCGTTATCAGGACGCGATACATGATTTTGGAGCCAAGTGGCGTGCAATCAAACCAAGACCCGATGTCATTCCGGAGATCGATCGACTTTCGCTGCGTCAAGTACGGACACTTTTGAAGCATTTTAGTGGTATTCCGGAACTCTGGTGGGCCGTTGCTGAACGTACCAATGATCCCGATGCGCTAGAGCGGGCAACGCAACTCGAACCCGGTTTCGGACAGCACGATTACGCAGTCGCAGCGTGGAAGCGTATAGAGGCGCCGTTTGTTCGCGAACTTAGGATTAAGCTTTCTCCGGCGCGACGTGAGAACATTCTTCGTCTCGACGTCGTGGGTCGGCTAGCGACGGCGTTCAGCGACTTGTTGAGCGACTTTGCGGATGGATTCCTGGATCGACGCGTCGAACTCATTCCCGTCAGCGCCACACCTGGCTCGTTTGTATGGAATGTAAGTGCTTGGGGGTTGCCTTCGTACGCCATTGAGGAATTGCAGCAGCGGGCGACGCAAATCCCTGCCGAAGTTGGTGCCAAGGGACTTCTCGAACTCCTCGAGCAGCTAGACGAGCACAATATCGAACTAACAGCATCGACTGGTGAGCAAACAACGCAGGCCCCGCAGCTCGTCTTCGATACGCAACGACGCAAACCCATGCTCGAAGCTGCCAGGGCACTGGCGAAAATTGCTTCTTTGGACATTCCACAGGCGAATAGTCTCGATCGGGTGTTTCGAATGGTCGAGATGTATGTCAATGACGAAGAGATCACTTCGAAAGCACTAGGGGTCACACCGAGGCAAATTCGGTACTACCGCGATGCGCTTGGGATTCTTGGATTCCTCGACGATTCGAAGAAACTGACGCCAGCGGGACGGCAGCTTGTTCGCCTTCGGCATCGTGAATCTCGATTAAGTGCGACAGTTGTTCATTTCGAATCCAGCGTGTGCGGCGAGCGTTGGATTCAGTGGTCGAATGCCGACACATTGTTGGGGGTTGATGCAACGTCTGCACGGCAATTCATCCAGGAATGTGCGGCGGGACTCAACGGTGAAACCACCAAGCACCGGGCTCAATGTTTGGCAGCGTGGCACGCAGAGCTGATTCAGTACCATTACGCAAAAAGTTGACGTTGTTGTCTCAACGGTTCTTGGTAGCCGATTTTCGACCGGCATTTACGGGTGATGTTTTGGCGTTCTTCGTTCGAACACTCGGGGTGTTTGTGGATGCTTGCAATTGCGCCGAGATTAGTCTTTCTCTTGCGATGTCCAATGATTTTTCGGAAATGTCGTTGCCCCAGAAAGTTCGTCCGAGAGCAACGGCTGCTGCTCCGACGGATGCCGTGCCCATGAATGGGTCGACGACATGCTCGCCGATGACAGAACTTTGCTCGATGAGCACACGGCTCAGTTCGACGGGCTTTTCTGTCGGGTAACCGTTGATGATACGCGGCACCTCAAGCACGTCCGGGGTGCCGAGATTCGACAATTTTCTTTTGCCTTTCTCAAAAAATAAAATGAATTCGTGCCGACTTCGATAATGGTAGCCCATGCCAATCTTTTTCTTGTCCCAAACGATGGGTTTCCAGAACTTGAATCCCACCTTTTCCGCGATGGGCTTTGCCACGAACATGGTTTCTGCATCACAAAATAGATAAAAATGGGAGTTTCGTTTCAAGATGCGCCAAATCTCGGCGAACAACTCCTCGAAACGAACATTAGGAAAAATGGCAAACCAATCATTGCTGGACGATTTGCTACGTTTCAGGCGGGTCGTCGTTCCGATCGCGCGATGTTTTTCGAGCGATTCGTAGGGTGGGTCCGTGATGACCAGGTCGGTGCAGTCGTTTGGCAAAGTGCGAAGCCACTCGACCGCGTCCAGGCGATAAACTTCATATGGCGGCGATTGTTGGAGCTGCGGAGCCGACGCTTCGACTGGACACGAGGCGTCAAGTACGAACGCCCCTCGCTCGTTGTCCAAGTGTAACCGCGAAATTTCGGCTGCGTTCTTCATGACTACTGAACAAATAGCACGTCTTTCGGCTGGGCCATCAGGACTTTTTCAGAATCAGCAGCGGTGAAGTGGCTTGCGGATTCGGACTAGAACGGAATCCCATCAAGTGCTGACACTCACGCGACGCTCACCCAACACGCCACCCCTCACCTCCACCGCCTTCCCCATCCCACCGCGACCACCATTCCCTACCCAA